>JBFYNQ010000134.1:0-17759 GCA_041304265.1 Candidatus Bathyarchaeota archaeon
GGGCGCAGGACGCCACGCATGGGTAGTCATTACACTGTGCGCAGAGGTGCGGCACCTCGACGCCAGGGAAGGGCATGAAAACCCTCACCATCGACGCCTCGGGGAACATCCACCCCTCCCACTTCATACTACATGCCAGCTCACAGCGCTTGCAACCACTGCAGGCGGCGTAGTCTCGGGCGATCCAGATCGGTTTGCTCATTCGTTCACCAGAATAGGTACTCTGAGCCAACGAAGCGATAAAAAAGCTTCGAAAAACAGGGGAACCCGCCGAAATACACAGTAAAACATATCGAATCGGGGAAAAACCGAGAAAAATGCCTGAAATTATCGAAAACGGTTTAAAACCCGGCTATATGACTACCGTTGCCCCTTTGAGCAATTTATCTGCAAATGACTCTATTATAAAACGCTTCGAGAGCCCAGAGACCAACCCGGCGGGTATCGCATCGACGCCGTAGTAGGCGCCTGCCAATTGTCCATAGACTGCTCCCACCGTATCCGCGTCGTCCCCGAGATTCACAGCGACCAGGCAGCCCTCCTCGAATGTGCTCGTCTTGTTGAATGCCCACAGGGCGGCCTCAAGCGTCTTCACCGCCGTACCGAAGGCCTGTATATCGGGCGGCTCAGCCCCCCTGTAGGAGCCCCGTGCAACAACCGCGACCTCTGACGAAAGAGGCGCTCTGCCCCATATTCCCCTAGCCGGTTCGTATATGTCGGTGAGGAGTCGTTCCTTTCTCTCTCCGGTGAGCGCCCCCACAATAAGTGCACCAAGGTACCTGCACGAGTCAACAGCCGCAGGGGCGCCGTGAGTCGTCTTCGAGCTCAGCCCGGAGTACTTCACCGCATCTTCCGGATGGGCGTGGAAGAAGAGCGGGACGGGGGCGAGCCTCATCAGGCTCCCGTTGCTCGCCTTCGAGGGATCAGTCGGCCCAGAGTAGGGGTCTCCCGTGTCGAGGAACCTCTGCAGGCTCCACCTCGTCGTGTTGCCGATGTCGAAGCAGTTGCCGGTACAGCTCAGGTGACCCTCTCTCCACCATGCTATGTACCTCTCCGCCTGGTCACGTGGGTCGAAACCGAGCTTCTCGACGAGGCTCTCAGCGAGGCAGAGAGCAAGGCTCGTGTCATCCGTCCAGTCTCCCGCCCCGAGGTTGAATGGGCCGCCGCCTCGGTAGTCGGTTATTGGCGGGAAGCTGCCCCGGGGCTCGAACTCAACCGGAGCACCTAGGGCGTCCCCGACAGCTAATCCGAGGAGGCACCCCCTGAACCTGCTGAGAAGATCCATCGAGGAAAAGAGAGAATTTGGAAATAAAAGGAGGAGGGGCTACGCACGGAGCTTCTTCATGGAGGACTCAACGTCGGCTAGATCCAGCCTCTTAAGCGTCTCTTTCGTGGGTACGCCGCGCTCATCCCAGCCCACCGCCTCAAAGTATGCTTGCAACTTCTGGTCTGTGAGCTTTTTGTCGGTGGTCCTGCCCTTGTAGGGCCCCTCTGGTAGGGGCTCGTAGAAGCGCGGCGGGTTGTCGTCGTCCTTGAGTGGCTCCCACTTCATGTCTGGGCCACCGAGTAAGAGGAGCGCCCTCTGGAGGGTGACTATCCTTGGTCCGGTCTCCTTTCTCCACGACTCGACCGTAATTGGGAAGCCGGTGATTGCCTTGGCAAAGTCGAACTCTAACTCGCGCGTCGTCCTGCAGAAGTCGCAGAAGACGCCCGAGTCGGCGAAGACGGCGTCGCTCATGTCCGTGTAGCCGTCGCTGATCGTCGAGGTGTGGTCTCCTCCCTGAACGTTGCCTGCGTAGCTTGCGTCGTGGACGTAGTCGAGGTCACTGCGAGTGCCGTGGGCGCCGATCTCGATGCCCTTGACGTGGACGACGTACTTGAGCAGCTCTTCCTTCGGTAGCCCCTTCATCTCGGCGATCTTTATGGCCGCGCGGTATGTACCCTCTGCGAGGATATCGCCTATGCCCTCACGTTTCGCCATCATCCACGCCAACTTTGTGAATGCGTCAGTGTCTCCCCACTTTAACTCGAAGCCTATGTCCTTCTTGGTGAGTATCTTGCGCTGGTAGAGCTCCGCGGCGAATCCCATCGTGTTTGGACCATTGATGCCGCTGTGGCCGAGGTTATCGATGAGAGCGCTCATATGTATGTTCTCGACTGGCTCGAAAATGCCGAGGTTGGTCCCGCAGTAGGCCTGCAGCTCGTAGTCTGGGAGGTCGGTTATATCCCCCTTCCACTTGCCGTTCTTTATGCAGCTTACCTTCATGCAGTTTGTGGTGCAGTTCCAGTCCGACCACTTCTTCTTGACCCAGTAGGCCTCGAAGCGTGGGCCGGCGTAGCTCTTCTCGTCATGCCATTCGGTCTGCCAGTTCTTGATCGGCTCGCTGCTTCTATCCGCTCCCACCGTGTAGCCGAGGTAGCCTGTACCATAGCGGCGCATCTCGCTGTTAGCGATGAGAATCTGGTGGGCCTTCTTCCAAAGGAGCTTCGCAGCCTCAGGCGCGTCTGGTGTAGGCATCTTTCCCCTGCCCTTGGCGACGACGGCCTTGAGCTTCTTGCTGCCCATGAGGGCCCCATAACCACCGTAGCCCGCCGCATGACATATCTTGCTCATGACGCCGCTGTTTCGGACCATGTTCTCGCCAGCGGGGCCGATGTAGATGCTTCCCGGCTCACGCCAGATTCCGACGTTCGGCTTCTTCTTTCTCAGCGCTTCGGTGACTTCCCTGTTAAGTACCTTGATGGTCTCCTCGCCGACTTTACCCCAAAGGTGTTCCGCGGGTCTGATCTCAGCACCTTCGTCTGTGATAAGGAGGTAGACGGGCCTCTCGGCCTTGCCGGAGAGTATGACGCCGTCGTATCCGGCGCATCGCATCTCGTGTGCGAATTCGGTGGCTGCTGTTGATCCGACGGTGCCCATGCTTACTGGGCTCTTCCCGGAGACGCATATTCTGCCACCCGGATAGATGCCCGTCATTGGGCCGCCGAGGACGATGAGCGGGCTCTCAGGCGCGTAGGGGTCGAGGCTATCCCACTTCTTTCCGACGCGATCCCAGAGGATCTTCGCCGCGAGGCCCCTGCCTCCGAAGTACTGCTGGAGGATCTTGTCGTCGAAACTGATCTCCTTAACCTTCTCCTTGGTGAGGTCGACGTCGAGGAACTTACCTGCGTATCCACCTGTCATTTTAAATTACCTCCTCACCCTTCTCACCGAAGAAGTATACAGCAAGCTCCTTCGCCACTTCTACGGGGTGCCTACTGAAGAGCTTCCTGTTGGGGCCTGGTCCCTCGTCTACGAGCATAAGGGCATTGTAGCCGGCCTCCTTGCAGACCTTTACACACTCGGGGTCGCCGTTGCATAGGTTGCAGATGGTGGCTTTGTTAGTCTCTGGGTGGAGGATCGGCACGTTGCCGGGGCAAGCGCGTATGCAGTTGCCGCAACTTGTGCACTTCTCCTTGTCCACGATGACTGCCTTCGTGTTTGGGTCTACTGAGAGGGCGACAGTGGGACAGCTGCCCACACATGGGTAGTCTGCACACTGTGCGCAGAGATGTGGTACCTCGACGCCGGGGAAGGGCATGAATACCCTGACCATTGACGCCTCGGGCCATATCCAACCCTCGAACTTCATGCTGCAGGCTATCTCGCACCGTTTGCAGCCGCTGCAGGCGGCGTAGTCTCGGGCGATCCAGATGTTTGCCATTGAACCACTGATCTCTGGTAGACGATTGCCTCATAAAGAACGCTTCGAAGCGCAATTTTATGCATATCGCGTGTTTTCGGTCCCCAACCCGAAGGATTATTGAGAAACTAAGCGTCCCTTATTTCATGAAGACGGGCGAAGCCGTGAAGTATGCGTTTACCGGCCTTACTTTTCTCATCTTCGGCTACCTCGCTCTCGGTGGGATCGAGTCGCAGATACTCGGTGTTGTCTTACTCGCCCTCGTCGTCTGGAGTGTCTACCCAAAGAAGCACCTCGAGTCGAGTATAGTGATAATCGCCCTGATCTCCTTCTTCGAAGCTAGCCTCAACATCCAGGAGTTCATCAACGGGCTTTTAGGCACCTACGGTGGGAGCGGGCTCTGGATTATCCTCGCGGGCTTTGTCCTCGCGAAGGGCATGGAGGTCAGCGGTCTTGGGAAGCGTGTCGCTCTTCTTATTGCGACGTCGATGGGGTGCAAACCTGGAAACATCGTTCTCGCCGTCGCCGTGGCGAGCATGGCGATAAGTCCTCTCAGCCCAAGCACGACGGCAAAGGCATTCATCATACTCCCCATATGCATCGGCCTCATAGAAGCATTCGGCGTCGAGAAGGGGAAGAGCCGTTTCGGCGCTTGCGTGATGCTCATGGCGATGGCTGGAAATAACATCTGCAGCACCGCCTTTCTCACGGGCACGATACCAAACCCAATCAGCGCCGACTACCTCTCGGCCATCGGCATCAACTTAGACTGGGGCGGCTGGTTCAAGATGGCGTTCCCCGTCACACTGATGCTCCTATTCGCCAGCTATGTCCTCGTAGTCTGGATGTTCAAGCCTGAAGTATCCGCCTCAAAGGAGACGACTGATAAGGTGTTCGCTATTAGGGACGGGCTCGGGCCTCTGACGAGGAGAGAGACGATAGTCGCTGTAACGTTCGGCCTCTCGCTGGTTCTCTGGATTACGGAGCGGTACCTCCAGTTCAATGCCGGCATCGCGAGCCTCGCTCTGAGCCTTCTCCTATTCCTCCCCTGGACCAAGGTCATGGAGGTGGGAAAGTTCGGCGGTAGCGTTCCATGGGGAAGTATCATGCTGTTCGCAGCGAGCATGTTCCTCGCTAAGGCGGTGGGACAGTACAGGGCCCTCGACACCGTCGCCATGGGGATATTCAACGCCCTAGGGCTCGGACAGCTCCCCACTTACCTCTTCGTGATGGGGACCGTGCTCATCGCAATGATTCTTCATGTCATCTTCACGAGCACGACGGTCTATGCGACAGTCATGGTGCCCGTCATCATTAAGTTGACGATGATCGCTGGATTGAATCCAGCCCTGACGGCTCTACCGACATCCCTACTCGCACCCATCGCCGTTATACTCCCCGTCAACACGATACCAAACATCATTTTCCACACAGAGGGCTGGTTCACTGAGAGGCAGATTATATCATACGGGATTGTGCTAAGCCTAGCCTCTGTCGCTATCGTGCTACTCCTCGGCGTACCCTACTGGCAGCTGATCAGCCTCATCTAGCCTCGCGTGCCACGCGCCGAATTTATGCTTCATTAGCGTGCGGATAATACTATTGAGGGTAGGGGCCTCTTCGGTCCTCGCGTGCACGTGCGGATCTTATTCAAGTTGTTTATGTGTAATGTGTATTGGGTGATGTGTGGTCGTTGGAGATTGGTTTGAGGGGCGTTTGATTGTTGTTTGAAAGTCGTTGGAAACATGTTGGAATTTTTTATTCAAATGTTCCTCACTATTTCTATGAGAGTGTATATGCGTGTATCCCTGGTGGGGTTTTGTGGGGGGTCCATGGTGTTGTTGTCCACGCTCTCTCTATGTATCGCTCCAATTTCTTGAGTCAATTCATGTCTCCCTTAATTGCGTAGCGTCGTGTGTCTGAGGGATGCGTGAATACGTAAAAGATTCGCTGGTGGGGCGCGTTGCTGTGGCTATCATGTCTCTTTTATCAGGCTGATGCGCCTTTCCAGCGCCGTCTAGCTTCACCGACGACGAAGACGGATCCTGTAACTAGGACCATGTCCTCATCCCTAGCCTTCGCGATGGCGCGGTCGACAGCGTCAGACACCTTCTCCACTGACTCCCATGGCCTTCCGTAATTTCCTATTTCACCGCTGAGCGCCTCCCTCTCCGCGGCGCGTCCCATTACGCTGTGGCTCGTGACGACGAACTCGTCTGAGACGCGAGCGAGGTTGGCTATCATTCCGGGTATGTTCTTGTCGCTACTTATGCTGACGACTGTGATGAGCCTGCGGTGCGGGAGCTCATCAACCGCCTCGGCGAGGGCGCGTGTCGCCTCGGTGTCCTTGGCGGAGTCTAGTACGACGAGTGGACTTCTCTGCATGATCTCGAGTCGCCCCGGCCACTCGACGGAGGCGAGCCCCTCCTTGATCGCAGAGCCTGATATGTCGATATCATAGTTGCTTAGGCACTCGACAGCGCCTACAGCGGTGGCAGCGTTATAGAGCTGGTAGCCCCCTAGGAGGGGGGTGAAGAGCTTGTAGCTCCCCCTGAGGCCGTCGACAGTAAAGCTCTGCCCGTCGAGATCCTCCTTAAGCCTCTTGAATCGGATGTCCCCGCCTACACGGTGGATTTCTGTGCCGAGCTTGCTGCATTTCTCCTCGAAGAATGCATAGACGGAGTCATCCCGCGTCGCCGTCACCAGCACGCCGTTTGGCTTTATTATCCCCGCCTTTTCGTAGGCGATCTTTAGTATGGTGTCGCCTAGGACCTGCGTGTGCTCGAGGCTGATGTTTGTGATGATGGAGACGAGTGGCTGGACGACATTCGTGGCGTCGAGTCTGCCTCCCATTCCGACCTCCAGCACGGCGAAGTCGACTTTCCTCTCCTCGAAGTATTTGAAGGCGATTGCAGTGACTATGTCGAAGAAGAGGGGGTGGGTGCGTTCGGGCTCGGAATCAAGCCTTTCGACGAGGGGGCGGATGAGCTTGGTGAGTCTGACGACGTCCGATCCATGTATCTCCTCGCCATCAACCATTATGCGCTCGGTGAAGCGCTCGAGGTGTGGACTGGTGAAAAGGCCGACACTGTAGCCTGCGGCGCGGAGTATGCTGGCGATCATCGCGGATGTGCTGCCCTTACCGTTAGTGCCAGTGATGTGGATGGCCTTGAAGCTCTTTTGAGGGTCACCTAAGAGCCCCACTAGTCGAATTATCGGCTCGAGCGTCCTCTCGGGGCCGAACCTCCGCACCTGGAAGAGCCAGTCGACGGCCTCCCTGTATCCGCTGGTCGCCAAGGTCGGGTGCATCTACACCTGCCTCCGATAAAGGGTTATTCACGCATCGCTGGATCGCTAGAGGAAGTAACTGAGTATGATTGAGGTAGTGTAGACGAGCATGGCGAGGTGGAAGAGGGGAAGTACTTTCAATGCTGATGCCGGCGTTCTCCCTCTGCACGGCTATATTTGCAGATAAGAGGAGTATAAGTCCCACGATGACTCCGACGACTGCGGTAGGGCGGAGGACGGAGGTGAAGAAGAGGGCGGCGATGATGTGGAGGACGGTGAAGCAGATTACCCAGTATCCCGTTCCCTTGAGCCCATAGAGCGTCGCTGGCGCGCGCCTTGTGCCGCTTGCGACAGTGGCTCTTTGCAACCTGATTTTGGTAAGGTGTCAGCCGAACACCATATCGACGGTCTGCATACTCTCCCTCTATGCCTTCCTCATTGTATCCGTCGTATTGTTGGTTATCCAACTGTAGCCCCACTTGCCCCGCCCTATCTTTCCAAGGACACTGGGGATGTGGGGAACGAAGAGTGTGAGCCCTCGCTTATGCGCGCCCTCGACGAGCATAGTCCTACTTGTTATCGCTGTCTTCTTGTCCGTCTCGAATGAGGATATCCATTTGAGGTGCTCGACGTGGGCTTGGTGAATGATGAGGTCGGACGTGTAGACGAGCGTCTCCCCGCCTGAGGATAACTCAGTGAGAGTTATCCCCGGGGTGTGGCCGGGGGATACCCTGACCGTGACTCCGAGGCCGGCTTCCGTGACATCTGGGAGTAACCTCAGCCTATCACTTAAAACCTGCAAGTATTCGGATGCCCAGCCCTCGGGTTTTCCCCTTATGTACTCCGCCTCACGAGCGCTCATCAGGTACTCCGCTTTGGGGAATGTCGGCTTCCCTCCAGTGACGGCTCCGCCGAAGTGGTCCCAATGACAGTGGGAGATGATGACTGCGTTCACGTCACCAACGTCGAAACCCGCCTCTCCGAGGCTTGACACGAGCAGCCCAGCGGTCTCGTTGGGGTTTTTCTCGTTCTCTGCTTGGTCCCCGCAGCCGGTATCAATGAGGGTCGCGTACTCGTCCCTTTCGGCGAGGAGATAGTTGAATTGTATCTCTGTCCTTGGGCTGATTCCACCATAGGACTTGAGGGCAGCCTCGACCTCAGCCTCGGGAGCGTCGCCGAATATGAATTTTCTCGCCGGATCCCTCGTCATCGATCCGATGCTTCGCAAGCCGTCATATAGAGTGTGGCAGGTAAAGTCGCCGAGTCGGAAGCGTTGGTGAGCCATGGTTATCTCTGACCCATCAAGGGTAAGGGTTTTACGACAAAAAGCGATGCCATCACGCCATTTTCTTGAATCTAGGCTCGAGTTGTTTGAGGACAGTGGGGAGCGTCGTATACTCCATAGCCTCTGGTCCAAGCCTCGCTGGCTCAAACTCGCCCATACGACGGAGGAATTGGCTCATCTGTATCGCCTCCTGGCGCGCACCGTCGAAGGCGACGTCCTCGAAGAAGTCGACCACAAGTGGGTTACCGTCGTCGTCTGCGGCGAGCTTGCCGTTGCTAATCTGTACGCCGAGGCAGACGATCCTCGGTGGGCCGTCGAATACTGTGCACTTACTGTCCTTGAGCCCAACCGGCATGAATGGTCCCCAGTGGCTTCCTCTCATCCAACCCGCTACTAGATAGGTATGTTGGAAGGGGGCGATGACCTCGCCGACGCTCGGGAAGCCGCTCTGACCCCTGACTAGGCAAACTGGGTCGTCCTTACCCACGTAGCTGCCTGCAATGAGGCTTAGCTTTGTGGTGCTACTTGTGGATGCGATCTCATTATCGCTCGTGCGCCAGACCTTGCTGACCATGTACCTGCTCGTGGCGCCGATGAGGGCGATGAGCTGGTAGAGCTCCTTGGGGCTCTCTAGAATGACGCTCTTGTCCTCGTATGCGTCGAAGACCTCGAACTTGAATCCGCCCGTCATTTTGGGGTCGATGACGAGTCCAGCTGTGTTGCTCGGGTCTGCGAAGACGCGGTAGAGGAGGTAGTTGAAGGCGCTAGGCTCGGTCTTGTCGGCAGCGAAGATGACGAGGGGGTCGCTTCCGCGTTCCTCAAACTCCATCTCGGCGACGCCTGGGCCCATGCCCTTAACATTTCCACTGAAGGCGTCGTGGAGCAAGTCCTGCCCCGCGCCGTAGAGCTTGAGCTCCTTCGCCTTCTTTGTGCATGCGAGGAACGTGTTCCAAGCGAGCTTGTGTATCTCCTCGTTGTCAACACCTTTGAAGTGGGTCATAAGCAGCTCTAGGTCGTCTCCTGCGTTGAAGACGAAGTAGCTGTTTATGATGCCCTGCTTCTGGGCCTCCTTGAGTCTGCTCTTCGCTATTTCGAAGAGGGGCTGGGCCACTACGGAGTGGCCGGCAACGCTTCCTATATCGGCTTTTATGAGTGATACCGTGGTCTTGACCATCGGGTTGTGCCTCACATCTTGGGATGTTAGTAGCATATTTAATGATTGGTCTCCGCCTTGTTCCAGGTATGTGTGTCACTTGTGGGCGACTAATTGTGCTCCTCGGGCTTTATGTCGATAACGGGGGAGCCCTCGAAGGCGTCGAGACCCCTCACACTGAGGCGTTCGCCCTCTATCTTTACGAGGTCTACTATCGTGAGTCCTATTGGGTTTGGGCGGTGCGGGCTGTGCGTTGAGAATACTCCTCGCTCCTCAGTGGCGCCGTGGCGGCGGGGCACGACCCTTAGCGTCGCCCTCCTCTCCGGATTGTCTCCCTTGTGCATCCAATAGATTATGTAGAGCCGCTTGTATTCGTCGAGCCCGTCAAGTCCGGGGGCGAACTGTGGATAAATGAGGATCGTTGATATGTTATCCTCGACTTTCTCGACGAAGCCGATGAAGTTGATAACCCCGCTCAAATTGACCAGAATTAGAGACTCTCGTCGGTTATTTACCGCTTGCTCGTGAGGGGTATGATAACCTGTTTTCTGGTTGGATGGTCCACTCCCTTTTTTAGGTGGGGCTACTGTCCTGTGAAGTAATTATGGCCGCAAACGGGGACAGTTTCATATCCCCTCGATGGCTAGTTGACTCGATGACTCATGGGTAAGGTCTCCATAGTTAAGAGCGCCAAAGCTCCGAGCGACGTAGAGGTCGCGGGGCTCGTCAAGAAGGCCGTCGACCTTGTTGGCGGGATAAAGAGCGTCGTGAAGAAGGGCGACGTTGTCGCCTTGAAGCCGAACGTCGTCACGGGTAGGGTGTCGAAGCCCGGCGTCATCACGGACAAGCGCGTCGTCGAGGCGATGATCAGGATGTGCCAGGGAGCAGGGGCTTCCAAGGTGCTCGTCGTCGAGGGCTCAGGTTACTTCACGCCCACAGACGTTGCGCTTGAGAAGAGCGGGATAAAGGCGTCGGCCGAGTCTCTCGGTGCCGAGGTTATCGACGTAGACAAGGACAAGTTGGTGGAGCTGCCTGTTCCCGGCCACCTCATCGTCGACAAGATCCCCATATCCAAGGCGTTCATGGATGCCGACGTTAGGATAAACATGCCCGTCATGAAGACCCACGACCAGCTCCTCGTTACTCTCGGCGTCAAGAACCTCAAGGGGGTCATCCCCAAGCCTTGGAAGAGGAACTTTCACAAGATTGGTGTTGTGAAGGCTATCGTGGACTTGAGCCGTGTCGTGCCCATCGATCTCACAGTGCTCGACGCTATAGCTGCGATGGAAGGGCTTGGCCCCAGCTTCGGGGATATTATTCCCCTGAATACTATCATGGCGTCGAAAGATGTGTGGAGCCTCGACCTCGCCGCCAGTCGGGTAATGGGTTTCGAGATAGAAGAGCTAGACTACATGAAGGAGGGGCTGAGGCTCGGCCTATACGACCCTAAGAAGCTCGAAGTGGTCGGAGAGCCCATCGAGGCGGTTGCCCGTAAGTTCAAGAGGCCACCCACAGACCTCGAGTTCGGCGAGGGTATTACCGTCGTGAGCGACGGCGCGTGTAGCGCTTGTCGCGGCACGATACACAGCGTCCTCTACGACATTGAGATGGCGAAGAAGATGGGCGAGATACGTGACCTCACCATAGTCGTCGGGGCTAATGCGAAGGTGCCTAAGGGGTTGAAGTGCACACCCCTTGTTATGGGCACGTGCCTCAAGGCGCAGGAGCAGGAGGGCATTTACGTCGTCGGCTGTCCCCCGAACAACGACGGCATGCTCGCCGCGATAAACAAGATATGTAAACTTGATTAGGGTTACTCGTCGAGAGACTCGCCTAGCTTTGCGATGTCCCGCCCCTCCTCCTCCTCTTCCTTCGTGTTGACCCCTCGCGCTAGCGACAACACTGTTCGCCTCCATGGTGCTGTCGCGCACACTCCCTGCCCCCCGTACAGAGAATTTTTTCGGCAGGGAGTCTCCGCGGCTGCTCGGTCTTTTAAGCTTCAACACCTAGTTTCAAGTGATGGCGGGGATCACCGAGGGGGAAGCCCACCGCCTGTTGGAGGGTTCCAGCAAGAAATTTCATTCAATCCTAGTCGGCCGTCTTATGGAGGTTCTCGCGCCCACATTCGGAGCTACCCCACAGGAATGGAGCCTCGTAGGCTTACTCCACGACCTTGACCACGACGCAACGGAGGACGATCCCGCCCGACACGGGCAAAGGACCGCCGAGACGTTATCTGGCCGGCTTTCAGACGCGAGCCTGCGCGCCATCAAGGCGCACGACTACAGGTCAGGCGTCAAGCCCATAACGATCCTCGACCGCGCCTTAATCTTCGCCGACAACCTCGCCATACTTATCGAGAACCAGAAGCTTAAGACACCCTGCACACCGACGGTGCTCTTCGAGGCTGTGAGGAACGAGTGCCAGAATAAGCCGTGGATAGCGGAGAACGTCCTCGGCTTCGCAGAAAGAGAGGGAATCGCCATCTGGGACGTCGTCAACAGGATAGGCCCTGGATAGGAGCACTCACCATGCGGGAAACCCCTCAAATAGACTCGGAACACCTTAAACCCGTGGACGAAGACGGGCTTATAGACTTCATAACCAAAGCGGGCAAGCTGAAAAGGCTACCACGGACAGGTTGGGTGGAGTCCGGCATACCGGATCCAGAGTCTGTCGCCGATCACAGCTTCCGCGTCGCACTGATCACGCTTGTCCTCGCCGACCGGAGGGGGCTCGACTCCCTCAAAGCTGTTAGAATGGCGTTGCTCCATGACCTCGCTGAAGCTGAGACGGGTGACCTCACACCGACCCAGAAAGAGGCGGACCCAGCTGCGTCGAGACACGCTGAAGAGGAAGCTATGAAGAAGCTGCTAACAAAACTCCCCGTTGGTATCAGACATTCATACTCGGAAGCCTGGCGAGAGTTCGCCGAATCCTCCACCGAAGAGGCGCGCCTCGTCCGGGACGCCGACAAGCTCGACATGGTCGTACAGGCGTCCGAGTACCAGAGGGAGGGTGGCGACCGGTCTAGGCTGATGAGAGTCTGGCACGCGGAAATAATTGGGGAGGACGCCCGAGCCATCCGGGACGCAGTCAGGAGCCGGGATCGAGCCCTCTGAATTTCCTGAGATTTCCGCGTTCTTCTCCGCAGGCACCGCATATGGCTCCACATGCCTAATAGGTGCTCCTCGTACGCCCTGATGTCGAATTAGCCATGGCATTGAGCAAGAAGCTTACTGTCTTCTCCTCCTTTGTCTAGCAGGCTTGCAGCTGATACATTCTCATTGCCTCTCAACTGGCAGAAGAGCGAAGGTGCTGCGTGCAGATAGATACAGCTAATCAGCATCGATTAGCAGAGGAACTCGGCGACTTCGTCAACAGGGAGCCTCGGCGGCCCCTTCTTACCAATCATCTTCTCTGAGGGGTAGCCGAATCCTACGCCGGCGATGAGCTCCCAGTCCTCGTGGGCGTACTTCGCCGTTATCTCGTTCTTGCTCCACCTGACTGCGGCGACCCAGAGTGAGCCGACGCCAATGTCGTGTGCCTTAAGCATCATCGTCTGTATGCACGCCCCGATGCCCTGCTGGCTTACCATGCCCTTTTCCTTATCCCAGACGAGTACGATGATATCCGACTTCTCAAGGCTGGTGCAACTCCAAAAGGCAATGTTCGCCGACTGTTCGGACATGCCGGATCTCTTTTTCTCGAGGTCTGCCCGATGGAATGTGATGAAGTCATCCTTTGTTTTTCCGCTGAGGACAGTGAACCTCCAAGGCTGGCTGTTCGTGCCAGAAGGCGCCCAGGTCCCGTAGTGAAGGATCTCCCTCATCTGCTCCACAGTGACGTGCTTGGATGGGTCGTAGCTTCGGCAGCTACGTCTGCTGAGTATAGCCTCGTCGAGTTCCATGGCGATCCTGATAAATTCCACTCCGGGTAGCTTTAAGGGACTCGCATGAGGCTTCTCGCTGTCGGGGATAACTGCATTGACAACTACTCAGAGCTTGGGAAGCGCTTCCCCGGCGGCAACGCCCTAAACGTCGCCGTCTACTCCCACAGGGTGCCCGGCGTCGAGTCCGACTACATAGGCGTCATGGGGGACGACGAGGCGGGTGACTTCATGGTCGACCAGATGAAATGCGAGGGACTGCGCACCGATGGTGTCATACGCCTCCACGGGGAGTCCGCGGTCACCACCATACTCATTCGAAACGGTGACCGCGTCTTCGCCAGCTACGTCGAGGGAGTACAGAAGGACGCGAAGTTCCCATCCAGACTCCTCCCCAGGGTTAGAACGTACGACCTTGTCCACTTCAGCGTCTGGGGTTTCGGTAGGAACCACATCCCCTGGATAAAGCAAGGGAGCCGCCCGCTCCTCAGCTTCGACTTCAGCAACCAGCACAATCACAACGCCCTCAGCGTCCTCCCA
Source organism: Candidatus Bathyarchaeota archaeon (assembly GCA_041304265.1). Classification (GTDB taxonomy): domain Archaea; phylum Thermoproteota; class Bathyarchaeia; order TCS64; family TCS64; genus UBA8941. The sequence continues at coordinate 13,839 of JBFYNQ010000134.1, forward strand.
CACCTCGACTACAGCTTCTTCAGCGGCAAAGAGCTCGTCTCGAAGGGCGTAGACATCGAGGCGATGCTCAGGGGCTACAAGGCGAGGACGCCGGGACTCGTTGCCATGACCCTCGGTGAGCACGGCTCTATTGTCTATGACGGCAAGAAGTTCTACCGCGGGGAAGCGAAACCTGTCGAGGTTGTGGACACCCTAGGCGCCGGCGACAGCTACATCGCCACATTCCTCTGCGCATGCATGAGCGGCGCCTCAATACCCGAAGCCATCGAGAAGGGTCACGCCGCCGCCACCGAGATATGCAAGCGCTTAGGCGGGTGGGGCGGCGCCTAGTAATTTTGCAATCTGGATCTGATTGGACTACCACTCGACTTTGTCATAATAGCGCCACTGCGCCATGTCCCTGTTTTTGGCGAGACTCAGGTAGTAACTCAGCCACTCTAGCTCGACGAAGAGGGTGAAGGGCGTAATGAGGTTATCGACGCTTTCGACACCCTGGCTGTCGAGGACTATACCCCTGACGCCGTTTTGGGTGCTCCAGTTGACAACCGCCTTCTCCAACTCGCCTTCGTTTCCTCTGCTACGGAGAAATATCGCGGGTATCCCCGGCGCGAACATCTCCACTGGGCCGTGGCGGAACTCGGAGTAGTGTATAGGTGTCGCGTGGACCCAACACATTTCCTGTAGCGTGCATATTGCATACTGATAAGCGAGCCCCCAGTTTATTCCGCCTCCGAGAACGAATATCTCTCCCTCATCCTTGAACTTGATCGCCGTCTTCTTGGCAAACTCTCTCGCCTTCGGGATCATAGGGAGGAGGATGGAGGGCAAAGACTCCGCTGCCTTTATCATTCTGCCGCCGACCTCGAACCCCTTCTCCTTGAGCACGGTACCGAAGAGCAAGTAGAGGGTCGTGAGCTTGCCCATGGTAACGCCTCGAGCTTCAGTGCCGAAACCGATGTCCGCCGTCTTATTGACGACAGAGTCCTGCTTCTGGCTAAGCCCCATCGTGAATGCGCCGTTCTTCTTCGCCCATTCAAGGGCGCGCACTACCTCCTTCGTCTTACCGCTCTGGGTGATGAAGACGCAAGCAGCGCCCTCGTTCGCCGCCCACGGCATACGCTCAAGGAACTCCCAGCCGCTGTACTGGAGGACGGGTATGTCCGAGTACTTTTCGGCGAGGTATCTAGCGGGAAACTGGACGCTGTAACTTCCCCCGCTGCCAACGAGGTAGAACCTCTCCGCCTTAGACAGCTCCCTTCCAAGCCGCTGTATCTCCACCTTCGCGCCGAGTACGGCCTTGAGGCTCGCCTCAGTCACGCCGTCCTTCAGCCAGTCTGGGCGATAAGTATCCTCGGTAAGGTATGAAATCGGTTCACCCATGCACCATCAAAGGGTAAACCGACCAGTTTAGGATATAGACTTGGCGACGGGGGCGGCCGCCTCTACATAAACAATATGAGGCATCGAGTATCTGAATGTTCATGGAGAGTTGGGTTCCAGTTGCACTCGTCGCTATGCTCCTAGTTGGGGGAGGTGGTGGCTACTTCGTATCATCAGGTATGTACACTCCACAGATAACATCCCTACAGGGGCAACTCACCGCCTCCCAGCAGGAGACGATCTCCCTAAACACGAACAATCAGGGTCTGTCGCAGGAGAAGGCAATGCTCCAGACAAGCCTCGCACAGCTCCAGTCTGACTACGCTTCCCTCCAGAGCACGCACACGAACCTTCAGGCGGACTACGCGACCCTGTCATCCCAGTATGATACCCTGAGTGCGGGCGTAGATACCGGCTTTGCATCCCTCTCCGCAGACTACATCCAGCTCCAGAAAGACTACAATGACCTCTCGACCCTCGTCAGCAACAACGTCTACGGTACGCCCGGGGACGCCCAGATGCTCAACCACCTCAAGACCTTAACCCTCGCCGTCCGTGGCCTCAACTCTACACTATGGAACTACTGCAACGAGGTATCCAGTTTCAGAAGGACCTTAACGACAGGTGAGGTACTGAAGATGGAAACCCCGGTCAGGACCGCAATTGGTTCAATCACAGACTCTTGGGCCATTTATCAAAAGATACACGATTACGTCACCTCGAACGTCGAGTACGTCTATGATGTTGATATCCCATACGTCTCATACTACACATACCTTGACGTCAATGGGGTCCGCTATCTCACCGACTTCGAAGTAGAGACTATAGCCAATTATGTGCAGACGCCCGAGTGGACGCTCACACAGAAGCAGGGTGACTGCGACGACCAAGCCGCCCTCGAATACGCGATGCTACGATACTACAACAAGTACATCGCCGGAACAGACTACAACCTATACCTCACAGAGCTAGACTTCTCTGACGGCTCAAGCCACGTGGCGGTCTTCATGCCCGTCACAGGTGGAAAACTGACTATCCTCGACCCCGCAGGTAATTACCTCACGAAGACCGACTCCACGATAGCGTCAAAGGCGGCTGTCTCGGAGCTCGACGCGTATAATACCCACTGGTCAAAGAACGGCCAGATCACGAGGATCAGACTCTATTCCATCGACATGACGGATGGAAGCTACACGAAGGTCTCCGAGGGAACGCGGGCGCAGGTAGCCTCATTTTTGGCTACCGGCTAAAAAAATGCGCGCGCGCAAAATGTAATTCAAAAAGCTGGTCTAGATGTCGAGCTTGAGGGCTTCCTTGAGGCCCTTATAGCGGTTTCTGATGGTGACCTCGGTAACGCCGGCGGCGTCCGCGATCATCTTCTGCGTCCTCTTCTCCTCGTTCATCACACAGGCTATGTAGAGGGCTGCAGCGGCTAGACCCATGGGGTCCTTGCCTGCTGTGGTGCGCTTCTTCTCCGCCTGTTCGAGGAGGTTGACGGCTGTCTGCTGTGTGCGCTCGCCGATGTTGACCTTGGCGGCGATCTTTGGGACCCTGTACTGTGCCTTCGGGATGGGCATCTGGATGGTTAGTTCCCTTAATAGTAGCCTGTAGCAGCGGGCGAGGTCTTTCTTGTCGATGGTGGAGACACGTGCGAGTTCGCGTAGTGTCCTGGGTGTGCCTGTTGCACGGCATGCAGCGTAGAGGCTGGCTGCGGCGATGGCTGAGATGCTACGGCCTCTGACGAGGCCCTTCTCGAGAGCCTTCCTGTATATGACTGCGGCGCGCTCCTTGACCTGTTTCGGGATGTGTAACTTGTCGCAGAGCCTGCTGAGTTCGGTCATGGCGTGGCTGAGGTTGCGGTCGACGCTACTCTGGTAGCTGCTCCTGATGTGCCACTTTTTGAGGCGGAGCATCTGGAACATTGTCTTGCTGGGTATGGTTCGGCCGAAGGCGTCCTTGCCGACTTGGCCGATCATCGTGCTAAGGCCCTTGTCGTGCACTGAGAAGCTTAGGGGCATGCCCACACGGCTTCGGCTCTCCCTCTCGTCTTGGCTGAACGCTCTCCACTCTGGGCCATCGTTCATGAGATTGTCCGCCATGACGAGCCCGCACCCTCCGCAGATCTTCTCGCCTGTATCGTTGTCGATAATGAGGTTCTTGGATCCACACTCTGGGCACGAATCGCTGTTTGACGCCTGCTCCGTCTTGACTATCATCGTTTCATACTTCCTCGTCTGCTTCGGGGGGCGGAATATTCCGATTATTACCGGAATGGGGCTCCGCTGACCCATAGAGTATGGCATCACCCCGCCACTAGTATTTAATCTTTCCCACTATATTTACTATATGGCTCCGATAAATAGCTGAGGTTATAGCATTTACTAGTATTGATGGTAATCAAAAATGGGTAACTTTAATCCCTTGGGGAATAATATGGGCTCCCTGGTCTCACATTTAACCGTTTCGGAGTTTAGCTCCTTTTTCTTGTTTTTTACCCGCGCGCGGGCAACCCTTTAATGGCGCGGGGGCGGAATACGCGTC
>JBFYNQ010000135.1:0-3522 GCA_041304265.1 Candidatus Bathyarchaeota archaeon
TTGGGGTTGCCGACGGGGACCATAATCTTCATGGGCTCGAGGACGACTCCCGTGTTTGGCCCTATCTTGGCGCCGTGTGTATCTGTGTAGACGAGTTCTTCGGGAGGCGTGATGAAATTCCAATTCATCGTTATCTTCATCCATTCGACGAGGTGGGGTTCGAACCACTTGGGGTCGCCGACACTCGTGTGACGGTCGATCATCGCGTAGTCGATCGTGCCCTTCGTTGAGCCGTAGCCGGGCTCGATCTTTATGTCTACTTCGGGGTCCTGCGTCTTTATTATGCGGGCAAGCTGCTCGTGACCCCAGTCGTTAGCCTTCGATATGGCCGGTTCAGCCGTGTTGCCTCTTGCAAAGTGGACCTCTACGAGTAGGTGCTTCTCGTCGAGCCAGCCGATGGAACCCCCTTCCGCCATGCCATCTCCAACGATCATGCCCACGACGGGGCATCCAGCCTCTGCCAGGGTCTGGTAGGTCGGCAGCTCCTCCCCCTTCCTGATCCAATCGTACATGCGGAGGATGACCTGCCCGTAGACGGCTGGGTGGCAGACATCGTCGGTGAAGATCGCCTTCACCTGGTAGGGTGGGTCGTGTGGGTCGGGCTTCCTGACGAGGACGCGTATCCCCTCGTCGTGGTACGCCTTGACGAGGTTCTCGTGGTGCTCAACCATCTCGTCGAGGTCCGGCTTGAAGGTCATGCGCCACGCTGCGAGGCTCGACTCGTGGGGGGGCCACGGCGTCTTATTACCCACGCTTAGGAACTCCTTCCCCGGGCGGTGAACGAGGACCGTCCTCAGCTTGCCGATGGTCGTGTTAGCCTTCCACTTGCCGCCCCAGAACTTGGGCATGTCTTCCTCGAAGGTTGAGTGGACCTGGGGGTGGAGGCGGGTGTACATGTCGGTTAGCTGCTTGATGTTCTCCGCGCTGTTTGCCTGAGACATGGGTATGGGGTGGCTGATCGGGGTAAAACAGTTGCTCCCGACTACCCCACGCATTTCCTACGCTAACGCATATATTGCCTACCGCATCCAGCGGAAAGAATGCTCTCGCGCGCGTAAGTGTTAGATATTCGAAACTCCAAAGTTTGAAATGGTCATCGATTATGAACATTGCTGTCCTTGGTTCAGGGGGTGGAGGGTGTGCCGTCGCATTCGATTTTGCAGCACACGGCCATAAGGTCAATTTTTTCGATTTCCCGGATTTTAAAGACAACATAGCCGCCGCATTAACGAATGGAGGAATAGCCTCTGAAGGCGACATTAAGGGCTTCGCCAAGATAAACTACGCCGGCCACGACATCAAGAAAGCACTCGAAGACATCGAACTCGTCGTCGCGGTCGGACCCGCGTACAGCACAAAGCCTTTCGCAGATGCATGTAAGCCATACCTCAAAAAAGGAGCCACCGTTATCGTCTGCCCGAGCAGCTGCGGCGGCAGCATCGAGTTCAAGAACGGCATCGGGAAAACGGTGAGAGACGAGGACATCCTCGTCGCCGAGACCAATACACTACCCTACGCTGTCCGCGTGATCGAGCCAGCTAAGATTCACGTCTTTCTCAAACTCCGCGGTGGGCTGTTCCTCGCGGCTGTCCCCGCCAAGAACACGGCTAAGGTGCTCGGTAAGGTGAAGGACGTCTACCCCGACATGAAACCCGCCAAGAACATAATGCAGACCACTCTCCAGAACGGAAACCCTATAATTCACCCCGCTATCAGCCTCTGCAACGCTGGACTCATCGAGCGTACGCACGGCGACTTCTACTTTTACGAGGACGGCGTCACACCCGCCGTGGGGCGGCTCGTGGAGGCAGTGGACAAGGAGCGCGTCGCTATAGCTAAAAAACTAGGAGTCAAGGTGCTCCCCGACCCCGAGTTGGGCATGCTCCAAGGCTACCAGACGGAGAACAACTACAATACCAGCTATATCAAGGCGCCCGGTTACAAGGGCATCAAGGCTCAGAGCAGCCTCGATTACAGGTACTTCAACGAGGACGTGGGATACGGTCTCATCTTCATGAGCCGACTTGGCACCCAGATCGGTGTAGCAACTCCTCATATGGATTCGATAATTACCATTGTCTCGACAATCATGCAGAAGGATTATAGGAAGGAGCAGAAGCGCACGATGGACACCCTTGGTTTAGGTGGTAAAAACGCCGAGGAACTGGAGAAGCTGCTGGCCTAGCTTCATCATTTCTTTAACTCAGTGGTACTGGTCATAGTAGGGATCCTTGACGTAGTAGCCCTGCCAGATTGTCTTGCCTGCGTCGACGAGCTGCTTACCCTTGGCGTAGACCTTATCGACGTGCAGCTTCTCTGGCTTGTCTGCTACGACGATGTCGGCGTCGTAGCCTTCGGCTATCCTGCCCTTCCTGTCGTCGATTCCGAGGCACTTGGCGGGGTTTGTCGTTACCATCTGGAGAGCCTCCTCGAATGGGAGGATGCTGTTGTGGACGATGTCCCTAACCTCGCGGCGAGTGAAGTCGACGGGAGCTATGTAGACCTTTACCTGCTTGCCCTTGGCGTCCCTTATCGCCATGGGGCAGTTTGCGTCGCTGCTGATCGTGATGTACTCGATGGGGCAGCCTGTGGCGAGCATCCGCTTCACAGCGAGGTCCGTCTTCAGACCCGTAAGGGTGCCTTCCTCCTTCCTCATTTGCGTCGTGAGGTCGACATAACCTCCCCTCTTCGCCCACTCCGTCGCCTGTGCCATAACGTCGGGCGTGAGGCGGTTCACATGCGTAGGCTGTATGAGCCTTGCTGGTAGTCCCGTGTTCTCTATGACCTCGAAGAGCATATCCATCCTCTGTGGGCGGCGACCTACATGGACATGGGTGACTGCGGTCTTCTTCACCGTCTCGGCTCCTAGTTCAACCTCGCTCACTAGCTCAGCCATCTCCCTCCAAGTGTGATGGCTTGTCGTAGCGTCAGAGATCGCCGTCTTGAGGCCGCGCACCTTGTCGATGAGCATGACGTCGCCCCTAACAGAGCCGGTGATGGTCGGCGGTGGGATGTGGAAGCACCCTGTGTACATGTAGGTTGTTATTCCCAGCATGTCTAACTCGATGGTCTTCCAGTATAGCTGCTCGAGTGTGCGCACCGCGTACTCGCCTCCGAGCGTGCCAACGGCGGTCGTCACACCGCTTTCGACTATGTCTTGGAAGGAGACGTCGTATGTATGCCCGAAGGGGCCCTGGCTGTCGTCTGCGCCGGTGATGTGGATGTGTGGGTCGACCCAGCCGGGGTAGACGATCTTACCCGTGGCGTCGATGGTCTCGCACTTGTATCCCCCGGGAGCCTTGATGTCCTCCCCGACGGCAGCGATCTTGTCGCCGGCGATGAGAATATTCGCCTTACCGATCTTCTCGGGGGCGTAGACCTCCCCACCCTTAACGAGCTTAAACATAGCACCTAGGTCCTGTGGTGGTCGTACTCCTGATCAGGAGTCTTAATGGGGATAACCGATAGTATGCGGTCGTTTATCGAGTAAACACGCACCCCTGCGTAGCTGATCTTGTTGTC
>JBFYNQ010000136.1:0-6899 GCA_041304265.1 Candidatus Bathyarchaeota archaeon
TAGTTACGTTGCTGAGAGTGGTGGTAGACAGCGGTCTTCGAGCCGGTGATCAAGGTGAATGGGTATCTCTTCGCCGCGTCGGGTCTGCTCTTCACCGTCTCGGGTGGCTCGACGTAGCTTGGTAGGGCGTCGTATCCAAGCTTCTCCATCTGCTCCGAGTAGAGTTCAATCCTCCCCGATGGCGTGCAGAAGCCATTCTTCCTTAGAAGCCCGATCTCGAATGGAACAGAGTACACACCAGAGTCACCTAGGTCAGACACCTTCACGCCGAGAGGCTTGATGATCTCGTCGATGATCTCATCCTCGTCCGCGTAGTCGAAGCCATCGAGTCCCATCCTCTTTGCGAGTAGGCAGATGTACTTCCAGTCGGGGAGGCTCTCGAATAATGGCTCCATGACCTTGTGGCTTACTTGGAAGTACTTTGTGAGTGCGAGATTCTGCGTCTTGCAGAGCTCAGTCTTCTCGAAGAAGGTGGATGCGGGAAGCACGATGTCTGCGAGCTTAGCCGTCTCGGTCATGAAGAGGTCATCTACTACCAAGAAGTCGAGGCTGGCTAGTGCCTCCCTGACCTTGGTGGTGTTTGGATACTCTTGTATGGGATTGGCTATTGTGCACATCATCGCCCTGATGGGGTGGGGCTTGCCAGTGAGTATAGCCTCGGCGAAGATGGCGGTAGCATCCTCGACAAGTGGGAACCTCTCAGCCCAAATCGGCTTCGACTTGAGCCTCTCTTTGCGTGTGATGTTGCCGAGCTTGTTCCCAGGGTTGAAGAGCAGTGCCCCTTTCTTATCGACGTTTCCCGTGATGGCGAGCAGAATCGCCATGGCGCGGAGCGTGTGGGTAGAGTTGGTGTGGTGGAGTACGCCCTCACGCCTGTCGAGGCACGCCGGCTTAGCGGTGGCGAACTGCCTCGCTACCTCGACGATCTGCTCAGCGGGGATTCCCGTGACCTCCTCCGCATACTCTGGCGTATACTTCTGGACGTGCTCCATCAAATTCTCAAAGCCGATAGTGTATTTTTTGACGAAATCAGCGTCGTGCAGCCCCTCAGCGATAATGGTGCGAATCATGGCGAGGAGAAGCGCCGCGTCCGTCCCAGGCTTGATGGCGAGGTAGGTGTCTGCCTTCGACGCAGTCTCAGTAAAGCGGGGATCGACTACAACCAGCTTGGCCCGCGCCTCCTTCGCGTCTAGGATGTCCGACATGATGCGTGGGTACCGGTGAATGAAACTCAGAGCTGGATTGGTGCCGAAGAGAATAATATACTTGGAGTTCTTGAAATCACTCCAAGGCATATAGGGTTGGCCTTGCGGCGCTTTCCCGTATGTGTAGGTGTAACCTATCATCTTCGGGCCGACACAGTAGCTCCAGTTCCCCGAATAATTCGGGGTCCCATAAGCGTAGCAGAAGCGTTGGAATATCTGCTCAATCATCTGCCGCGTGGGTCCCTTGACGAACGAAAGTGCTTCGGCTCCGTACTTCGCCTTAACTTCCAACAAGTTTTCGGCAATGGTGTCTAATGCCTCGTCCCAAGTGATGCGCTCCCACTCTCCGCTCCCCCTCTCCCCCACACGCTTAAGCGGGTACTTGAGGCGATCCGGGTTGTACAACATCTGCCGGGCGGAGCGGCCCTGCGCACAGAGCACACCCCTGTTATGCGGGTTAGCTGGGTCTCCCTCGACCTTGATAACCCTGCCCCCCTTCATGTAAGTAAGCATGCCGCAGTCGCAGTAGCAGACCTGACACGCGTTCCTCTGGATCGTGACCCCATTCTCTGGCATTCTAAAACGCGCCTCTCGACGAGGGATGCATGAGGCTCGTCGTTGCGGCGTATAAAATGTGGGTCGCCAGGGCGCAGCTAGGTCTTGGGTAGCCTATCCCTCATCCACTTCTTCAGGGTCTCCCTGGCTGGCATTCTCTTCTCCCAGTCGGGTTCCTCCCAGAATCCTTCGTGCCGGACTGTCACCATCTCCTCGATGCTTGTGGGCTTGCCGCACGTCACATCCTCTCCGTGTAAGTGGGTGGGATAGTTGTAAGTCGATGGTAGCTCGTGTAGCTCACCCCGGGTGAACTCTGCTAGGATAACCCCCGAGAGGACCGCCTGATGCATGAATATTCTGTACCTGCCATCGGCGTAGAACCTCTGGAACTCCGGCGCCTTGTATAGCTCAAGGAACGCTTCGCTCCACTTTCTTAGAAGCCGCCTACCGGGGTGGACTGCTAGGTGGCCCGCGTTGAAATAGGGTCGAATAATGTTGCCGTCGACGTGAGTCTTCATAGGGAAGACACTGTCCTGGGTGACTCCGCATCTCTCGTAGATGAGGCTCCAAAAGTCGTCCACCGGGGCGTCTATGCGCGAACCCACGTTCATTATATGGACGGGGCGGAAACCTACGCTCTTGCCAGCGGGTAGCAGAAAGTCTCGTGGCTCCTGCAGGACAAGAGTGTTGGCGCCCAGCCAGACCATGGTCTCGGCTTTGCCTTCAGTCCTCTCCTCTGCCTGCGCTGCAGCTGTGACCTCGGGGAGGAAGAAGAACCTTGCAGCCTCCTCATCCACCTCATAGTTGATGAACTCGACGTCCAATGCCTTGAGTCGTTCCCCGACTAAATCTGGTAGTACTGTGTTTGGCGTAACATAGAGAAGTATGGGAGAGCCTGAAAGACGACCGGCAAAAGTTCTGATGCTCTCGGCGAGGAGCAGAGCGCTCGTCCCCTTTTCGCCGGGTGAGAGCGCCGCTGTAAAGACGATACTAGTGTCCAAATCGACCACAATTGTGAATCAGCGAATGGATACTTCAAACCTACCCCTAAATTCTCCCACTTTCAGTCAAGTGGGTTACAAGGCGATTCGTATATCTTTTCAGTGAGCAGTGAATGCTGATAATTGGTGTTAGTATGGAGGAGAATGAGTACCGCGAATATCTCAGTAAACGCGGCTTAGAGGGTAGGGCCGTTGAGAAGGCGGTCGCAGCCGTCGGGGAGTTCGAGCACTCCTTAAAAGACGCTGGGAAGGAGTTGGGGTCTGCCTCCGTCGCCGACCTAAAGACGTACATATCCGGATTAGTTTCCTCGGGAGCGAATACCGAAGATCGCCTCGTCGCCCTCTCCCGATACTTCTGGCTTACGAAGAGAAACGACCTATTCTCCCACTTCGCCGCCATCCTCGGCGGCAGAGGGGTCTACGCCAGCATAAGCGAGAGACTTGGCACAATCGCCGGAGAGGAGAAACGCGGCAAAGTCTTCGACGGCTTCGAGGAGCCGCCCCTGGGTGTAACCCCTGACAGATACCCCGCCTGCACAAAGGAGCTACTCGAGAGGCTCGAGGCAGTACTACCTCCCGAGCAGGTGAAGACGGTGCTAGCGGGCAACCACCATAGGATACCAATTGAGCACTTCGCAGAGATGATGAAGAGGTGGGAGAAGGCACCGTCGATGGAGGATTTCTTAGAGGGCGAGCACGGCCGTCTCGTAGCTGAACTAGAGGATGTCATGAGATCGGGACGCCTCTGGTACGAGCAGGTCATCACCCCCGAAGTCGTCGAGTATGTGAAGAAGGACCAAACCATCCAGAACGGCGTCCTGCAGGGCGACGTCGTCCTGAAGAGTAAGATACCCTTCGCCCCCGCCACGTGGCTCAAAGAGAAGGACCCGAAGATGCGCCGATACTACGCTTGCCACTGCCAGCTCGCAAGGGAGGCGATACTAGACGACACCGCCAACCCCCTTGGCACATTCTGCTACTGCAGCGCCGGCTACGAGAAGCTGCCACTCGAGGTCGTACTCGGAGCCCCGCTGGATGTGGAGGTACTGGAGAGCGCCCTCTCCGGCGACGAAAAATGCCGATTCGCAATAAAGATACCCAAGGATAAGCTGAAGGGTAAACCTCTAAAGAAGGCGCTGCGTCCCAGAACCTGATCTGGCTTGGTCGTTCTCGAGGCGATCTGCGGAAAGACATTCGAGGCGGCAAAGGTCGACGAGGAGCTCGCCGCCCATCCCGAGTACGTCTGCAGCAGGTTCTGCCCCGAGACCAGCTGCTCCAAATACATGGACTATTTCTACGACGCCACCCACCACAACGACTCCCGCTAACGGGCCGATTCCAGGGAATGGTATAAAAACGGGTGTGCCTCCCCCAGATGTCATCGCCGGTGCATATATGGAGAAGAGGGTCTTCACGCCCGAGGGCGTCTGCTCGTCAAAGATATTCTTCACGCTCGACGCGGGGCGCGTCGTTCACGTCGATTTCCAAGACGGGTGCGAAGGCAATCTGCAGGGTATAGCCTCACTTGTCGAGGGGATGGAGGTTAGTGAGGTCATACGACGGCTCAGAGGCATCGACTGCAACTACCGCGGCACCTCCTGCCCCGACCAGCTGGCCAGGGCCCTCGAAGAGGCGCGTGACTAGCACGAGCCCACTTATACGGGCTAAGGGATATCCTTCCCTATGAGTCACTCGCCCGGCGTAGGTAAATCAGGGAGAACTAGGGGCTTCGACAAGCCGAAGAAGGCGAAGACCAGGAAGGTATCTAACCGCCAATCCCCGGATCCACGCCGAGGTGTAAGCGAGGCACAGACCTTACGGGAGGTCGTCGACAGGACGCTCGCCGGTCTCGATAACCTTGGCGCCCAGACATTCGCAACACCCCCATTCCGTCAACACTATGATAGATGGCTCAAAAGCCTCATCACCGTCCTCGACGACTTCGAGGCAAGCTCCGCTGTGAAGGCAGATGACAGGTTCCACACTGACCGCGGCGAGCTCCTTACCGCCGTAGACGCGGTGCTCAAGGCGGAGCAGGTAAAGGAGGCGGAGCGCGAAAACAAGATACTCGGCACACGCGGCTCGAAAGACATGCTTCTGCAGGCGGAGCGCGAGTACGAGGCGCGGCAAAGAGAGCTATCCGCCCTCAGAGACGAGAAGTTGAAGGAGCTAGGCAGCGCCGTCGAGGCACTCCGCTCAGAGCTAGCCGTGCTAGTGGAGGAGAAGCCGGGGCTCTTAGAAAGGTTCACGAAGAAGAAGGCGCAGAGCGAGGACACCCTGAGGGCGAGAATCACATCCGCGGATAGAGTGCTCAATGATGCAAAGGCATCATTCATTGAAGAGGCGGCGCATATGCTGAACGAATACGCTGAAAGGAGGCGCGATATCCTCGAGATAGTTGCTGAGGAGAGGAAAGATATCGAGAAACTAGATGCTGAGGCTCAGGTCGACGGCTCAGTCGAGGTGCGCCGCGTAGCCTGCGAAGAGCTAACCGAAGCGGTCAAAGACCTCGTCGATCGGCTCAAAGCGCACTGACCATCCTAATTTATGCTTCTTAGAGCTTTCGCGACGCCCGAATGCCCTGCTTTCTCGGCTACCGATGCCACCTCCACGATGTCGACCTCATGCGGCTTACTACCCCAGAGCCTACACAGGTTGCCTGAGTATATCTCGTTGAGAACAGCCCGGGGAAGGTCGAGGCCCGTGAAGGGCTCCTTGTAGCGGGTGATTAGCTCGTCCGCCTCGTCGGGTGTGTGGAAGTCTTCAACCTTCTCAAGAAAGGCGCGCAGCATCCACACGCGTGCTAGGTGCTCCTTGACCGTCTTGCTCATGCCTCTGTCAGTGCCGAGGAATATCCTGTCGGCATGGTGGGTGAAAAACCTCCTCCACTCCCCGCGCCTCCGGCTAACCTCGTAGAGGAGCTCGACGCCTGGGGCAAGGTCAACGTGGGCGTTGGGGTATCTGGAGAAGAGATCGCTCAATGTCTCTATGTGGGGTGAGAGGAAGAGCATGTGAGGGAAAACGACTTGGACGCCTGGGTAACGCGAGAGCACATTCTCCACCTCCGAGTAAAGCTCCCCCTGCGTGGGGTAATCGCCCCTGAAGTAACCCCAGCCCCTTGCCTTCGCCCAATCGGGCGTCCGCTCCTCACTCCAGAACTCCTCGGGATCCCCGACATGGCAGACTACAGGGAACCGTTTGTCCTCGCAGGCTTCCCAGAGCCCCTCATAGGCGGGGGAGTCTAGAGGCGTGTGCTTGTCCCGTGTCACCGGCTTCGCACCCATCTCCCCGATGCCGTCATAGCCGAGGCTGATGAGTGACTCGACGTAGTCTCCCCAGTCGACGCCCTTCCAGCTGCCTGCCTCGAAGCTCCACGGCGCGTAGCCGCCGGCATAGAACCGGCCAGGGTTCACCGCCTTAAGGTAGAGTGAGGAGTGGTCAGGGTTCCCGTAGAGATGCATACCGCTCAGCTGCCCGAGCCTCATCGTCTCCTCGAGCTCCCGCGACTTCGCCCCGAGGGCGGCTTCGCCAAGACTGTTGTCCGCCCTCCATGGGGGCCATGGATGGACGTGGCAGTCTATCACCGGCGCGTCTGTGAAATCTGAAAACTCCATGGATCAACGGCCGGGCATCGGCGGATAGAACTTGCGCTGAAAATCCAACAACCCTCATGTACCCATATAGCCCTTTTCGGATGACCTATAAGCAACAACCGCATATAATATAACAATGGCTTTCTCACAGCGCAGAACAAACCTACTCAGGGTGCTCGAGATTGAGTCCAAAATCAAGGACATAGAACACGGCGAGGAGTACCTGAGAGTTAAGAGGGAGATCAGGGTCCTCGAGAACGCCCACGGAGGCGGCGGGATCCTCACGGTGACCTCACCAGATGACAGAAACGAGGTAGTCGAGATAAGGAAGAACAGCGTCGATGTAACTGAGTACCTCATGAAGTACAAAGGGCAGATGAGGTCAGTAATGGAGAAGATCGACTCCCTCAACGACGAAAAAATGAGGCTGAAAAAATCCCTCATCAATGGATGAATCGTAACCTGAAGAACACCTCGCCGTTGGTGTCTCTTTTACATATTATGTTAAAATCGACCCAGTTTGAGGCAATTTTTTAATACCTTTA
>JBFYNQ010000137.1:0-3005 GCA_041304265.1 Candidatus Bathyarchaeota archaeon
ACGCCGAGTACTACACACCCGCGGGGAGGGACCTCATACCCACTGGAAAGATCGAGGGCGTCGCCGGTACCCCACTCGACTTCAGGCAGCCCCACGTGATCGGGGAGCGGATCGAAGCGCACCACGACCAGATCAAATACGGCGGTGGCTACGACTGCAACTGGGTCATCGATGGCGAGGCGGGTAATCTCAGGAGAGCCGCGGCCGTCCAAGAACCGAGGAGCGGGCGCTTCTTCGAGGTTCTCACGACGCAGCCGGGGATTCAGTTTTATTCAGGCAACTTCCTCGACGGCACCCTGACTGGAAAGGGGCGCGTCTATGCTAGGCGGAGCGGGCTCTGCCTCGAGACTCAGCACTACCCCGACTCCCCCAACAAGCCGAACTTTCCATCGACTGTTCTTCGCCCTGGTGAGATGTACCATGAGAAGACCGTGTACCGATTCGGTGTGACGAGATGACCGACGAGGCGAAGATACTCAGCATATTCGAGAGCCTCTACGGCGTCAGGGAGGGTGTCTCCGTCGCCAGCGCCCCGGGGAGAGTCAACATCATCGGTGAGCACACCGACTACAACGAGGGCTACGTCCTGCCAACGCCGCTGGGAAGCCGCGTCTGGGTCGCCGCCCGCAAGCGATCCGACGACGAGTTCATACTCAACGCCTACGACTACCATGAAAAATATGAGTTCACGTTAGGCAAGCAGAGGCTCAGCGAGAAGAATCGATGGGCTAACTACGTTATGGGCGTCGTATCCTCCTTACAGCGGCGCGGGTACACACTTGGCGGGGCAGAGCTCGCCATCAAGGGGGACGTCCCGCAAGGCGCGGGGCTTAGCTCGAGCGCCGCACTCGAGGTCGCCACAGCACGCGCCTTAAAGCAAATCTTCAGTCTCGACATCGACCCCGTTGAGCTCGCTTACGTGGGCAAGTCAGCGGAGAACGACTTCATCGGGCTGCAGAGCGGCATAATGGACCAGTTCTGTGCGAGTCTCGGCAAACAGGGGCAGGCGCTGCTCATCGACTGCAGGGACAACGCGCACAGGAATGTCAAGCTGCCCTGGGGGACGACGCTCGTCGCCGTCCACACGGGGGTGAAGAGGAAGCTTGACTCCTCCGCCTATAATGAACGGGTGGCGCAGTGCCGAGAGGGCGTCGCTGCGCTCAGGCAGCTTAACCCCAACATCGTGTCTCTGAGAGACGTAACGATGGATGCTCTCGAGGCCGTCAGGGAGATGATCCCAAACCTCATATTCAGGCGGTGCCGCCACGTGGTCCACGAGAACGCGCGCGTTCTCTCCGCGGTGGAAGCGATGGAGCTAAACCTCGGGTCAAAACTTGGGGCACTAATGTACGAGTCGCACATTAGCCTGCGGGACGATTATGGCGTGAGCTGCCCCGAGCTGGACGCCCTCGTGAAGGTGGCAATGGATACTGGATATGTGCTCGGGGCGCGTCTGACGGGGGCGGGCTTCGGCGGATGCACGATAAATCTCCTCTCTAAGCATAACTTGGAACAGTTCCTCGAGGAGGTCCCGGCCGGTTACCATAAGTCGACGGGGCTCAGGTCCGAGGTCTACCCGGTGCTGCCCCAATAGGTTAAAATCTGGATTCCATGCAGTGTATTCGGCTGGGCTGGTAGATCAGTGGTATGATCGCCTGACTTGCAATCAGGAAGTCGGGGGTTCAATTCCCCCCCAGTCCACCAACACTTTAAATCAATCTAGCCTTTTTTCTAGGCTCTTTTGGGGTTTAAAGCCCTTTTAATGCGCGCGCGACCATCAAAGCGATCCACAGAGCCATTAAATCACTGATCCCTAAGAATTACCAACCAGTCTCAGCCCCAAGTAACTCGGAGCAAGCTGGCGAAGCTACCGCTAAGAGAAAAGAACGAGTGCGGCGCGCGCGGTACTACTGCAGGTGTAAGAAGTATCTGTCTTAATCCCGTTTTTTAATATTTTTAAATATTTACGTTAGTCCACTAGGCAATGTTTTAAATATTGACTATTTGAAGGAATGGGGAGTATCGCCGGCCCTGGAGAAAGGTTGCGACACCCGGGGGGCGGGACCTACCTGGCTAGGTTTTCGGTAGGGCGCGTGCAGGCGCCCTCCCCCTGCGATGATTTACCCGGCGTCCAGGATCCATACTCCATTAGGCCCCTGGCGCTCCCCATTTCTGTTCCTTTTCTCCGTGTCTTTGACTACTCTACTTTTTAAAAAAGGGTGGATCGTTTTGTCTTAGCTAGTGGTCTTATGGCCCGATGGGCGTGTAGCCCAGCACAGCCGGGTTGAAGACGGTCGCCCCTGAGTCAGGGTCATACTGCGCCATTATGATGCTGACTGAAGCCTTCTCGGGGTTCGGACTACCCGTGTTGGTACCAGGGAAGAAGCCCCAGACATCGTATGGAGGAGCGAACCTGTCGCCGAACTCGTCAAGACGAGCCCAACCAGCAACACCGAACGTGTTAAGGCATATCGGAGCCTGGAGGTCGAGGACGTCCTTACCTGCCTGGCTCTGAGCCTGCATCACCGAGGTTGCGAGAACCCAGCCGATGTCGTAGACGTACGCAGTGTATGTGCCGAACTGCTGAGCGGTAAGGGCCTCGTATCTTGCCTGTATTTCTAGGAACCTCGAAGTGGTGGTCTCGCGTGAGAGGAGGCTGTAGATGCCAATGTGGTTAACCTCTTCAGGGGCGTCATCCATACCACGCTGGCTCTTCGCAGTACCGTCGCTGCCCCACCAGTGAACGTTGTAGATGTTGTCGTATTCCTTAGCCTGCTTGACTATCACGGGGATCTCGTCGAACGAGAGTATCACCACGCCGACCCTCTGCCTCTCGCCGCCGTTCGCGGTGACCGCAGCGGCCACCGTCGCGTCGGCTAGGGTTAGGTAGTTGGAGAACTCCGTTGACTCAGCAGCGTACCTGATGATGTCACCAGCTACGTTACCGCCCTTCTGCGTCCAAATGGGCGTCAGGAGGTTGACGATGCCGTCTCCCCACGAGTCGC
>JBFYNQ010000138.1:0-6766 GCA_041304265.1 Candidatus Bathyarchaeota archaeon
TATTGCTCGGCGGTCCCGACGTGACTTGGGAGCCAATAAAGGACGACGACAACCCACCACGCTTCTACGAACCACTACCCAACGGCCCGTACAAGGGCAAGACCACCGACAAGGCGAAGGTAGACAAGAAACTTCAAACCTACTTCGCCACACTAGGCTGGGACGAGCGTGGAATACCGACGAATAAGACCCTCATCAAGATGGGGCTAGGCGACTGTGAGCCACATATGAAGAAGCTAAGGGCATAACCTCCTAACAGTGGAAAATACTCCCGGAGTGAAGTAAATAGAAACAGCGGTACGATAACCATGTAAGATTCCGAGTGCGTCGAGTACATTCTCATTCGAGAACAAGAGCCATTTCACGCCTTCGTAGTAGAGTTGCCTTATCCACAGCGAAAATTGTAGTTTATCCTACACCCAAATAGAGCGAGTACGGCACCAGTGGGATCGCGCGCTGACCTTTTTTTGTTTAGAAATTCATTTGAATCGATGCATTTTCCGACGTAAAGTGTCATAAAAGGGAACGGAAATCATCTCAACCCTTATTTTCCTCAAGCCCTGGGTTTTTATCAATGAAGATACTCGTACGCGTCTTCGGCGATGTCTCTCAGATAATCGGCAAGCGTCATGAGATCGACGTCCCAGAAGGCTCCACCGTATCAACCGTGACAAACAAGGTAGGGGAGAAGTCGGGTCAGCGTATGGGCTTCTTAGGCGAGTTCCAGGTCGGAGGCAAGGACCTCGCAGTGCTTGTAAACGGGAAGAACATCGATATGATCGACGGCCTCGGCACAATACTGAGGGACGGGGACGAGATAGTTGTAATGCAGCCTACAGCTGGCGGCTAGGGCTGAATTAGAACCTCTGCCTCTATTTCCACGGGTATTCCGAAGGGTAGTTCCGCCACGCCTATTGCCGATCTTCCGTGCCTGCCCGCCTCTTTTCCCCAGACCTCGATGATGAGGTCGCTGAACCCGTTCACAACGGCAGGCATATTCGTGAAACCTGGCGCAGCGTTGACCAGCCCAAGCACTTTTAACCACTTCTTTACCCTGTCGAGGTCACCCAGCTCTTGCCTGAGGTCGGACAGGATGGCCAGACCCGTAAGACGCGCAGCCTTATATGCGTCGTCCTGCGTGACCCCCGCGCCTACCTTACCTGTATACTTCACAATTGAGCCATCTGGACCCGTTGGTCCGTGCCCCGATACGTACGCCCTGTCGCCGTGAACCCTCACGAACGGAAAGGTCTGGCGAAATGTGGGCGGCGCCTTTGTTGGCTCAGGGAGTGAGATGCCAAGCTCTCTCAACCTTGCTTCAATCGACATAGATCATCTCTATCGGTCTACCCGCGTGGGGATATAAGCCCTGATACACCCCCTGATTTTCAGTTGTGCATTTTCCTCACACTATAAAACGATATGAATTACTAAACATCTCGATGGCTCAATCTTTATCAACCTTCAATCTCAACAGCCTTCAGGTGTGTCACATGAAGGGGTGGACTGGGCGCCTACTAAGGGTTGATCTCACGAAAGGAAAAGCGGTTCACGCCGATTACTCGGAGGAACTCGCCAAGAAGTTCATAGGCGGGCGTGGACTCGCCGTTAAGCTGCTATGGGATGAAATGGAACCCGGCATTGACCCGCTCGGTCCCAAGAATATCCTCGTCTTTGCTGGCGGACTCTATGCGGGGTTGCCCGTAGTGAATAGCGGTAAGATGGTCGTCGCTGCCAAGAGCCCTCTCACCGGGGGCTACGGGGACGGCAACCTCGGCACCATGGCTTCTCCCAATATGCGCAAGGCGGGCTTGGACGGCATCGTAGTCACCGGCAAGGCGAAGAAGCCTACCTATGTCTGGATAAGCGACGATGAGGTCCAGCTCAGGATCGCCGAGGACCTCTGGGGCAAAGACAGCTACGAGACGGAGAAGCGCCTTAAGGCGGAACACGGAGCCACCGCCGGCGTCCTCAGCATTGGGCAGAGCGGCGAGAATCTCTGTAGGTTCGCCACCGTGGTGTCTCAGGAGGGACGTGCTGGCGGCCGC
The DNA here is from genome assembly GCA_041304265.1 of Candidatus Bathyarchaeota archaeon. GTDB lineage: Archaea > Thermoproteota > Bathyarchaeia > TCS64 > TCS64 > UBA8941. The sequence continues at coordinate 2,049 of JBFYNQ010000138.1, forward strand.
CCCGGGATGGGCGCCGTCATGGGCAGCAAGAACCTGAAAGCGGTTGTCATCCACGGCACCGGTGAGATACCCGTCGCAGACATGGACGCCCTCAAGAAGATGGGTAAGGAGGACTTCCTTGACCTACTTAAGCGACCCAACTACAAACACTGGAAGGCACAGGGCACGATGGCGACAGTCGAATGGTGTCAGGCAGCTTCTACCCTTCCTACCCGTAACTTCCGCGAGGGCGTCTTCGATCACAGCAAGGAGATCGACGGTAACACTATGGAGGCGTCGACTGTCAAGCAGCGAGGTTGCCCCAACTGCAATATGATATGTGGAAACGTCATCCTCGACACAAATGGTGAGGAGTCCGAACTCGACTACGAGAACGTCGTAATGCTCGGCAGCAACATCGGTGTCGGCGACCTCAAACAGGTCGGCCGCCTCAACAGGATGTGTGACATGCTTGGCCTCGACACCATCAGTGCCGGCAGCGCTATCGGCTTCGCCATGGAGTGCAGTGAGAAGAATATGGTTAAGGACCTCAAGCTCAGCTGGGGCGACTTCGAGGGATCCCAGAGGCTCCTCGAGGACATGGCTTACATGCGGGGCCATGGTGCCGTCTTCGGCCTTGGCACGAAGGCTGCTGCCGACATTATTGGAAAGGGCTCCATAGACTTCGCAATGCAGGTCAAGGGCCTCGAGTGCAGCGCATACGACTGCCATCTCTGCCCGGGGATGAGCCTAAGTTTCGGAACCAGCCCCATAGGCGCCCACCATAAAGACGCATGGGTGATAAGCTGGGAGATAAGCACGGGGAAGCGTGAGGAGTATGGACCTGAGAAGGCCGATAAAGTCATTGAGTTTCAGCGGATACGCGGTGGTATGTTTGAGAGCCTAGTCGCTTGTAGGTTCCCTTGGATCGAGTTGGGATTTGAAGTTGATCATTACCCACGTTATATGGAAGCGGCAACCGGGCTCAAGTGGAGCCTCGACGACATGTGGTCGCTGGGTGACCGGGTCTATGCCCTTATACGCGCATTTTGGGTACGTGAGTTCAACGGTAAGTGGGATCGTGCTCAGGACTATCCGCCGGAGCGCTGGTTCAAGGAGCCACTAACCGAGGGACCACTCACAGGGAAGAAGCTCGACAAGGCTAAGTATGATGGCCTCCTCTCGGACTACTATGAGAAGCGGGGCTGGGACGTTAGGGGCATACCGACGAAGGCGACGATGAGGAAGCTAGGCCTCGAGCAGGAAGCTGAAGCCCTTAACAAGGTCGTCAGGCTCAAGTAGCCACACTTTATCCCCGCACCCAATATTGTTACATAGAATTGGACTGTCAATAACTTGGTTCTCTTCATAATAATCCTCGAGGTGCTGGCTTCGAACCAAGGTTTTTTGAAGAGCTACCAAGTCCGAGGTTCATGACTTCGGGGGGAGGCGATTTCCGTCACCACTCGGACATAGCGCGGGAGGCTCAAAGGGACTATGGGCAAACTAAATCGAGTACTACGAGACAATCATGGAGCAGAGGCTCGCCTTAAATGAGGAAGAGAAGGAGAATTCCCTCCGCAGTAACCGCCGCAGACACGTCAACTTGCTCGCGTATGCCTCAATCGCATCTATAGAGAATTCCAAATAGTTATATTGTTTGTAAGAAAATTATCAGTATTATCCCATAAATATTGCTTTTATTTAGTTTCCATCGAATTAAATCTTAAATACGCTTTAGGACTGATTAATTTTTGCCTAAACGGAGGCTAAAGATTGGCTTCAATTCTGATAGCAAATAGGATGTTCGGATTTGTCTGCCTACTAGCGATCATGTTGGCAGTCGCTTATTTCATCAGGCGGGCTCAGGGGGGCAAGGTTCCCAAGGTCCGACGGATTCCCGGCATCGACGCCATGGACGAGGCGATCGGCCGAGCCGTCGAGATGGGCCGCCCCGTTGTTGCCAGCCACGGCATCGCCAACCTTAGGGACTCAACAACCGGCCCACAGACCATCGCCGGTCTCAGCGTCCTCAGCTACGTGGCCAAGAAGTGTGCCGAGGTCAGCACACGCTTAATCGTTCCGGTGCGCCAACCGGAGGTTTGGCCCATCGCAGCTGATGTCGTCGAGACCGCGTACAAGATGGCTGGTAAGGGAGAGGAGTACCAGCAGAGTGACATAATGTACCTCAGCAGCGAACAGTTCGGGTTCTCAAGTAACTACATAGGCCTTCTAATGCGGGAAAAGCCGGGCGCCAACATAATGATCGGTGCCTACTGGGCTGAGTCTATGCAGCTCGCCGAGACGGGAAGCCGCGTCGGCGCCATGCAGATCTCTGGCACGGCACAGACTAGCCAGATACCCTTCTTCCTCGTCTCAACGGACTACTGCCTCATCGGCGAGGAGATCTACGCCGCCGGAGCATACCTGACAAACGAGGCACCGCTCATCGCGAGCCTTGCTGGCCAGGACTTCGGTAGGATAATCGCCGTCATACTCGGCTTGATCGGGGCGCTACTCACTACGGCATTAACCGCCGCAGGGAACCCGCTCCTGACCGTAATGTCGTGGTGATACTATGAGTAATGTTCTTAGAAGAATAGAGATACCTATCTTCCTAACGATTATTGCGACGCTGCTTCAGGTCATACCCTACTACATCAACATACCCGTTATCAACGACGCGGCTAACACAGTCAACCTCTGGGTCCTTCTCGTTGTCGCGTGGGCTACCTTTATCGGACCTCTCAGCTTGATGCAGGTCCACGGTAAAGCGGTCCAGAAGAGGGGCAAAGGGTGGTACTTCAGTATCGTTGTTCTCGCAGCTACGATCATCATGTCCATAGCAGGGCTCCCGATAGCGGAGGTAGGGCTCGGAACAACTAACGCGGTTTACCAGTGGTTGTTCACATATGGCCAGACGCCGCTCTCGGGCACGATGTACGGCATCATCGCCTTCTTCATTACATCAGCTGCGTACCGTGCATTCAGGGCAAAGAACATCGAGGCAACCATAGTTCTAGTGGCTGGTCTTGCCATGGTCATGTACAATGCACCAGTATTCACGGCGACATGGCCGGGTTTCAGGACGATCGGCCAGTGGATCTACGATGTACCCAACATGGCGACTAACAGGGCAGTCACGATCGGCGCAGCGCTAGGAGCAATCGCCCTCGCCGTCAGGACCCTGATGGGCATCGAGCGCGGCTACCTTAGGGGAGGCGGTGACTAATGTCATTCTTCGATAAGTTCGAGAACCTTGATAGACGCTGGGTCTATCTTCTTTCATGGATCTTCGTACTCTTCCCGCTCATCTACCCACTCGGACTACCCGTACCGATCAACAAGGAGTCTCAGCAGTGGTACAAAGCGATAAGCGACATACCAGACGGCAGCACGGTAGTCTTCTCACCTATGTACGGAACATCCGGCATGCCGGAGCTCTTCCCGATGACCCTGGCGACCATGCACCAACTGTGGAGCAAGGACATCAAGATCATCGTAGTTAGCTTCTGGGCAGAGGGGCCACTCGTTTTTACGCAGCTCCTCGCCCAGATGGACCCGACCAGCTACGGTAAGGTTTACGGTGTGGACTGGATCAACCTAGGCTACATCCCCGGAAGCGAACCGGCCATGAGAGCGTTCGGCGATGACATGGCGAAGGCAGTAGCAAAGGATTACATCGAAGGCAAGAACCTTAACGAGTTCCCCATAATGCAGACAGTAAACAGCGCAAACGACATCGATCTCATCATCAGCATCGAGACCGGTACTCCCGGACTCACGGAGTGGCTCCGCCAGTGGAACGAGCCATACAAAACACCGATAGTAGTAGGCTGCATCGGAGTCTCGGCCCCAGGAATGGCGCCTTTCCTACAGTCAGGACAGCTCAGCGCGCTGCTGCCAGGCCTAACATCGAGCGCAGAGTATGAGCTACTGCTCAACAGGAAGGGGCTCGCCATCGCGGGTGTAGACGCCGTCTCGATGAGCCACATACTCATCGTCATACTGGTAGTCCTTGGTAACATAGGCTACTTCGTCAACAGGGGGAAGAAAGTATAATGGAACTACTACAACTGCTAGGCGTATACTCGGCGGTCTTCTTCACGCTCGCCATCTATACCATCCTATACAAGGAGAACCCATGGTACAGGTTCGCTGAGTCGGTTTTTCTCGGACTCGCCGTCGGTTATCAGGTCGCCCTAGACATGAAGTACGTACGCGACCAGTGGGCGGGACAGTGGTCATCGTCAGCCTTGATGATGGTCGGTTATGCCCTCGCCATACTGATCGGGCTCTTCTGGTACTTCCGCTTCACAAAGCAGTACTTCTACCTCTACCGCTGGCCGCTCGCCATAATCGTCGGCACGGGCATTGGCGCCGCGTTAAGGACGGTCATCTTCGCCCAGTTCACGACGCAGATCATCGCTCAGGCGAAGCTCAACCTCTGGGTTGCAGGTGATCTTATGAAGAGCTTCAACAACATCATGATCTTCATAATGGTGCCATGTGTAGTCCTATACTTCTGGTTCACTGGGAGTTACAGAGACTCCGCCCCAATGAAGGTCATCGACAGGGTCGCGAGGTACACGATGATGGCCGGCTTCGGAGCGGGCTTCGGCTACACGATACTCACAAGGTACAGCATGTTTATCGGACGTGCACAGTTCCTGCTGGGCATCACCCCTAACCCACCTGAAGCAGTACCAGCATTCATCGTCATAGCACTGATAATGCTC
>JBFYNQ010000139.1:0-2764 GCA_041304265.1 Candidatus Bathyarchaeota archaeon
GGGAGAATGGTCTCGGGCTTGTTCACCTCCCAGGATCTCTCGGGGCGAGGTCCCGTGGCCACGCCGACGAAGTGGCATTTCGCGTTCAAGGCGCATGTCGCGTCTATATGGTGGTCACCGACTAGGAAGAGCTCATCAAGCCTGAGATTCATCAGCTTGGCTGCGTGTATCATCGCTTCGGCGTAGGGCTTCGGCTGAGGTGTCTCCCCCCTACCGAGGATGAGCTCGAAGTCTTCGATCATTCCCGTCTTCTCCAGCGCCTTGACGGCGTACTCGTGGTGACTCCGGGTGAGTATAGCGAGCCTGTATCCCATTCCCTTGAGCTTGTGCACGGCCTCTTTAGCGTTTTTTATAGCGGTGAGAGTTTCGACGGCTTCGAGCTCCCCCTTATCCATGAGACGCGTCATCTCGTCCTCGAGCCACTGCTTATCCGCTTTAGTCTTCCCCTGATCCGCCCAGTACTTCCTCGCGTTCTCGAGGATCACAACGGTAGTCATCTGAGGAGTGAGGACGCCTTTAGGGGCACCGTGCTCCTCTAGCACAGTGATCATATTCTTCTTCATCTTGACGAAGTCGACCTCTGAGTTGACGAGCGTGCCGTCGAGGTCGAAGACTATGCCTTTGTACCTGCCCAAGTCGATCCCGGAACCATACGGTGAAGCGGACTTAACTTTTTTCACCGGCGGCGCCACGTGGGGTTGGGGGTATACATTGGTTGAAAGTGCTCTGCAGGGATTGCAAGTGAGCAAAAGAGATTGATACCGAGACTCACCTCACTCTCGGGCGGGAGAACAAGGAGATATTAAACGCCCTTTGCCGCTCGCATTACATAATATCTAGTTCCTTTACTGCCCCAAGCAGGGCTGACTCGAGTCTGCGATGACGAAGAAAGAGGGCGACGACTGTGAATTGATCAAAGATTAGGCTTTAGCTCGCCTGCGGTGCCTTCTTTCTCTTAAGGAAACTAAAGCTACTGAACCGCGCTGTGATAATCCTCTCAGTCGAGAATATCTTGGCCGCCACCCACAGCACGACAACCGTGAAGACACTGATGTAGGCGATGCTCCTAAAAATAAGCCAATAGTTTCCGAGGAACGCAGCCTTGGTAGCGAGCATCGTGTGAGTGTAGGGGATGGCGAGCATGATCCACTGGATCGCAGGGGGTAGCATCTCGATGTCGCTGAACATTAGTATCATCGCCGGGATGATGAGTGGTACGATGAGGACACCCGTGAGGCTCTGGGCACTGCGTACGCTGTCCGTGAAGACAGCGAGACTTATCGCCAGGGCTAGCGCAGAGATTAGTGTCACGAACATCACAACACCGAGCAACGCGTAGCCGATAGGCTGAATGCCGATTCCCGCACCGGAGAGGTCGACACTAGTCAGCCCTGGGGCGAAGCTGAAGGCAGAGCTGGTATAGTAGCCGAAGCCGATCATGTAGCTGATCGAACCCGCGATAGCGATCACCACCGAGCCGGCTAGCTTTCCACCGAGGATCGTAAACCTGCCCACAGGCAGCGTCATTAGCGTCTCAAGCGTCTTCTGCTCCTTCTCAAGGGCGATGCTCGTCGCGGCCATCTGTATGGCGAATATTATCATCATCATAACCATGAGGGGGAGCATGATGCTCTGGCTTACGATGAGACTCGTAATTTGGTTCGGGGCGACCTCGATGACATTACCCTTGATAATTGACGCGTAGCTTACTGAGACGGGGTCGTGGACGATTGCAGGGCTTCCGAGTTCACCGGTGACGTCCATGAGCTGCTGAATTATTGCAAGGGAGTAGTAATAGTTGTAAATGCTCACGAGGCTACCTGCGACATCGGTGCCGGATGCCTCGGCGATGTTCAAGTTCTTTAGGTTCCCAAATATCTTCACCCGGCCCCGAAGCCCATCCGTAACATTCTGTGAGTAGCCGTCGGGGACATAGACGAGAGCGACCGACTCCGAGTCCTTAAACTTGACAAGGGCATCCCCAAGACTCGATGCTTGAATAGTTGTGACAGTATTATTCGTCGTTATGTACTGGACGAAGACGCCCGCAAGGCCACCTGCATCGTCGCTGTAGACTGAGAACTTGGCACCCATGATAGCGGTTTGGACGGACTGCTGGCTGATCTGTAGTCCCTGCCCCATAAGTGGGTATAGGAGGAGGGGAAGCAGGACGACGCCGAAAAGGATCTTCGGGTCCCTGATCAGCTCCTTGATCTCCTTGTAGACTATGCTTGTGAAGCTACCTAAGGTGTGTCGCCTCCATGAACGCCTGTTCGAGGTTCACCGCGTAGTAACGCGCCTTGAGCTCCTCCGGAGTGCCCTCAGAGATGATCTTGCCCTCGTTTATGAGGGCGACCCTGTCGCAGAGGTACTCTACCTCGAGCATGTTATGGCTCGATACGAGTATGGTGACGCCCATCTTCTTGGCATAGTCTTTGATCATGCCGCGAACGTGATAAGCCTGGATGACATCTAGGCCTGAGGTGGGCTCGTCGAGTATGGCGAGCTTGGGTTTTATCATTAGGGCGCGGGCGATTAGAAGGCGCCTCTTCATGCCTCTGCTGTAGCCGTTCACTCTGTCCTTTAGGCGCTCCTCGAGGCCACTGATCTCCCTCCCTGCTTGTACCATCTCCTCTATGACTGCCTTGTCGCGCGCATAGAAGCCTGCCATGAAGGTGAGGTACTCCTCGCCGGTGAGGTACTGGTAAGCCCCGGCATCCTCGGGTAGGTAACTTAGTATCTTACGAATATCATCGGCTCCCTT
>JBFYNQ010000140.1:0-10097 GCA_041304265.1 Candidatus Bathyarchaeota archaeon
TTGAGCCTGATAGCGGTGTAGCCTTCTTTTACGAGGCGCTTCCCCTCGGCGGCGACCTTTGCTGGGGTGTCGATGCCAATAAGTCCGGCGTTCGGTATCTTCTTGGGGTTCGATCCCCCTCCGAGGAGCTTGTAGGTTGGGACTGTCAGGCTCCTGCCCATGATGTCCCAGAGGGCCATGTCGATGGCTGCCTTCGCCATTGGGTACGTGGGGGCCCAGTAGTCCATCTTCTCCCAGATACCCTCGAGGTCGAAGGGGTCCATCCCCATGATGTTGGGGACGATCCAGCGCCTCAGCATCTCGGCAACGACTCCTTGGTTCTCGGGGCTGAGTGGGGGGAGAGGCGGACACTCTCCGACTCCGGTGACGCCCTCATCCGTATGGACGCGCGTCAAGATGAACTCGAAGGGCGTCCCCTCACCCAGCTTTCCGTAGCGGGAGAGGGCGAGCACCTTCTTCTTCGGCAAGTTAACGGGGATTATCTCGACCTTAGTTATCTTCATGCTAGAAATACCACCCGACTAAAGTTGGTGATTCGAATTGATGAGGTTTACCAGTTAGGTAAGGTTAAGAAAGTTGTCGATGAGCTTTTCGGCGAGTCGACCCATCTCGGTTTCCCTCATACGGCACTCCTCGAGCACTTGATCCCTCGTCTTCCCCACAGCTACTAACTCTTCGGGGTATGCGGACGCCCAACGCTCTGCCTCGTTGTGGTTAATCTCTAGGTGGAAGAGAACGCTACGTACGTTCCGCCATGCGTAAGCCTGTATGGGGCACGGGTTACCACGGGCAATTAGCCTACCGCCCGGCGGGACCTTGAACATGTCGCTGTGCCAATGGAAAACAGGCACATCCACAGGGAAGTCACGGAAAAGCGGATCAGCGATACCCGCCTCTGTCAGCTTCACCGTGTAGCCTCCAACCTCCTTGCTTGGGCTCCTCACGACATCCCCACCGAGGAGTCTTGCGAGCATCTGCCCGCCACAACAGACGCCGAGAACCGGCTTATCGCTTCTCACAATACGGGACAAGTACTCCCACTCGCACACAAGAAAGGGGTGCTTCTCGACCGCGTTTGCTGAGATCGGTGTGGGACCGATTATAAACGCTGTGTATGCATCCGTGCCGGGGAATCGTTCACCATCCTTCATCGAGTAGGCGTGAGCTATATCCACCTCGGCGTTCTCCCTGAGAAACGCCTCGTACAAGCCGAGGTTCTCCACGGGGTCGTTCTGGATTATTAGAACCCTGCCCGAAGCCATGCATCACGATCCTAACCATAGCTTAAAACCAATTCTGGAAGGCAACCGATATTGGGGAGATGCGATGGATTACACGTTATGGTCGCGATGCCAATCCCAAGGCCTGCGTGGACAGAGGTGGACCTTGACGCCCTCGCGAATAACATCCGCGAGGTCAGGAGGCTAGCGGACAGCAGCGCGGAGATACTCGCAGCGGTGAAGGCGGACGCCTACGGCCATGGTGCAGTCACAGCCTCGAAGACCTTCCTCGAACACGGCGCGGACAGGCTTGGCGTCGCGGCGCTCACCGAAGCACTCGAGCTGAGGAGAGCTGGTATCGAGGCGCCGATACTGAACATGGGCTATACTCCTGACGCCGACTACGAGACGCTCATCGAGAACAACGTGTCGGCGACATTATACACGTCGCAGCAGGCGGAGGCTCTCAACGAGGCTGCGGGGAGGCTCGATGTTGTCGCGACGGCGCACGTCAAGGTGGACACGGGAATGGGGCGACTAGGATTCCAGCCAAGCAGCGGGACGATACGCGCCATCGCCGAGATAGCCGCCCTCCCCAACTTAGAGCTTGAAGGTATCTTCACACACTTCGCCGTCTCCGATGCCGCAGACAAGACCTACACGCGCCACCAATACGAATTGTTCACATGGGTTCTAACTGAGCTGAGAAAGCTCGGCGTCGAGCCGCCGATTAGACACGTCTCAAACAGCGCAGCAATCATAGACCTTCCCGAGTACGCCCTCGATATGGTGCGGCCAGGAATTATGCTCTACGGATATGAACCTGGTCCCGACGTGAACCTAAAAAGAGTGAGCCTCAAGCCTGCGATGGCGCTCAAGGCTCGGCTTTCAAACGTCAAAGCCGTCACCAAAGGCGCCGGGATTAGCTACGGCATAACATACAAAGCGAAGCGCCTGAGCATAATTGGCACGCTCCCAATAGGCTACGCCGACGGGTATCGGAAGGCGCTGTCAAATAGAGGCTGGGTCGACTTCAAGGGTAACAGAGTGCCGATAGTGGGGCGCATCTGTATGGATCAGTGTATGATAGATCTGACAGACGCCGAGGCAGCTGAGATCGGTGACGAAGTCACTCTCTTCGGTGGGGGATGCGCTCCTAGCGTCGAGGAGATGGCGACATGGCTTGAAACGATCCCCCACGAGGTTACGTGCGCCATAGCTAGACGCGTACCTAGAATCTTCCTGAAGGGCGGTCAAATCGTCGAGGTGCGAGACTATTTGCGGGGTTAGCGTCGCCTTTCCCTGCGTCTCTCCTCAACGTAGAGCTCGGCGCCAACGAAAGCGGAGGGATCTCCATGCGGTTTGACGGCGATGTAAGGACCGTCGACTGGGCCGAAAAAGTCGAAGACAACGCCGACGCGCTTGCGTTTGGAGTCGTAGACGAAGTCGCCTATGCTAGCCTCCTCCTTGGCTCTGACGATGAGCTGACCCGTGCTCTTGGAGACGTGCATAACGGTGCCTATGCTATGTGGTTTTCGCTGTTCCTCTCTGTGGGGCACGCGTTAAGCGGTGTCTGGGAGACTTATAATCGTTGGGTGACTCAGTTGCTACGGGGCAGTTTGCCAGCTATAAGTTTGATGACCTTCTCTTTAGGCTCCTTGGTGTCAACGAGGACGTAACCCGTTTTGATGAAGGGGTAGCGGGGATGGGCGACGTTTGATTGGAGCTCAGCCTTGAGCCCCGCCGATACGGCTGCCTTAACGATGTCCTCGGTCTTCGGCGCTCGAATAGCATTCGCCTTTGGCACGCGGCGACCGTTACTCCATGATACTGTGGAGTCGAAGTAGACGGGCCACAGAATTATTTTACCCTTTGATCTCAAGCTGAGCACCTAGCCCCCAAGGGGGGCGTAGGCGAAAAAAGCTTACTCTTTGTGGACGACTGCGCTGAGAGAGCCAGTCTGGCCGGGGCGGCTGATGATCCTCGCGAGTCCCTTCTCGGTCCTCACTATCGTGCCCTTCGTGATTACGCCGCGGCGGTTGTAGTCCGCATTAGCGGGGTTGCTCACGACGTCGATGATGTCGAGCTTCTCCGTCTTCCCAGACTCTGGGTCGGAGACGTTTACGATGTTCGCGCGGACGATCTTCACCTTCTCGATTCCGGCGCGCCCGCTGACAGTCTTGAGCTTCTGCTCGCCCTCGAGTGTCTCTACTGGGTGCCTGCCAACCTCGTAGATGCGGTGTGCTCTATAGGGTCTCTTCTTTCCGCCCGTCGCCTTACGCTTTGTTAGAGTATCGTTCCAGACCGTGACCTGCTCCTCCTATTTGAGCCGAGTTGCTATAGCCGTAGTTGAGAGCGGGGTATAAAAAAGGTGTGGTTTTCGGGGGTTTAATGCTGCTGAATTGACACGTTTTTGGATAGGTATATCTCTTATCGCGTAACTTATTGCTGGGAATCGGTTTGGCGAATGACGAGTTCGTAAAGCTCAGCCACGGCGCCGGTGGCACAGCGATGGACGCCATCATCAAGGAGCTGTTCCTCAAGGGCTTCACGAGGAGACAGGCGCTCAACGGCATCCCCTTGGACGCACTTGACGATGGGGCCTCTCTTAAGATCGACGGTGAGGAGGTCATACTTACCATGGACGGGCACACGGTCGACCCCATCTTCTTCCCCGGTGGCGACTTGGGTAAGCTTGCTGTCTGCGGAGCGGTAAATGACACAACTGTGATGGGTGCGAACCCCATCGCCATACTCGATGCTATAATTGTCGAGGAGGGCTACTCTATCGCCGACTTGAAGAAGCTCGTCGCGTCGATGAATGCCGCAGCTGAGGAGGCTGGCGTTGCGATAATTAGTGGTGACTTCAAGGTTATGCCCGCTGGCTCGCTCGACGGGGTCGTCATATCAACAACGGGCGTGGGAGTGCTCCATGGACCTCGGATACTCGACAGTCAAGCCAAGCCAGGAGACAGGGTCATCGTGACGGGAACCGTTGGAGACCACGGCACGGCACTCATGAGCGTCCGTAGTGGGCTCAGCTTCAAGACGGAGCTTATCTCAGACGTCTCCCCGATCGTCGAGACCATCAGAGCCGCCCTAGATGTAGGCGGCATCCACTCGATGAAGGACGCCACGAGGGGTGGCCTCACTGCTGCTCTCAACGAATTCGCGGAGAAATCGAAGATGAGCATATGGCTCGAAGACGATAAGGTTCCCGTTAGGAAGGCGGTCCGCTCCGCCTGCGATATGCTGGGTCTCGATCCTTACGAGGTCACATGCGAGGGTAAAGCGGTCATCTGCGTCGCCCCTGAAAAGGCGGACGCAGCACTAGATGCAATTAAGGCTACAAAATATGGAGTTGATGCCGCAATCATCGGCGAGGTCAAAGCCGAGCGCCCCGGCATGGTTCTCATGAAGACGCAGGTCGGTGGCACTAGGATACTCCGAAAGCCAATAGGGGAGCCGATACCCCGCGTCTGCTAGCCCCTCGCCACGAGCTCCGGGTGCAGGCTACTGAAAAGCTCGATTATCTGGAGCCTACTCCTCCCCGGGTCTGGGCTGAGGTCAAAGTAGTCGGCGAAGAAAGGCGTCGTCTTTATGATGATCCCCTTCTCCACGCGCTCCCTAGATATCAGTGCCATATCCTCCAGCAGCTTCAATTGCGTGTAGACATGGACACCGCGGTAGTCGAGGACCTGCGCCTGCTCGATCGGTTGGTTGTAAGCGATGTACCCAAGGGTCTTTAGGGGACCGACAGTGAGGAGAGGCCGGTTCGTAAACTGGCGCACCATCTTCCCGTACTCCGGGCGGAGCTGCATGACAACCCTGTTGCCGGGGAGGCTCTTCACCTCGAGCGCGCCGCCGCGTGCGTCGAGCTTCTTAGCAAGCTCCTCGACGTAGCGTAGTACCATCTTCTCAGACCTGCTCCCAAGTGCCTGCATAAGCTCCTCCATGTCGAGCGGGTGTCCAGCAGAGTAGAGCGCCGCCTCCAGCTCAGTCAGTTTGACTTGCCGCTTTTCCGATACCGACATTAAAGATTCTTCACCCTCACCCTCACCGTTACATCCGTCTCATCCTCGTCCTGGTCGAGGTCTATCTCCATCCTCTGTGCGAGGAAGAGGAGCATCATGAATACCCTCACCGCTTCGAGCCAACCCAAGCCAGCTATCATCTTGCTCAGGCGATTTTCGGTCTCATTCGACGCCTTCATCTTCTCTAACAGCTCGTCACTCCGAGCCTCCACTTCGAGAAGGTAGGTTTCGAAGTCGAGGAAGTTGGGGATCGGTATTGGCAGCGTCGGAAGACGTGGAACTTCACCGCGGCTGCTCTCTTCCTGAAGGGCGCGCTCAAGCGCATTGATGAGGTCCTGCACTGAGGTCGTTGTGAACTCGAACCTGAAGGGAAGCGGCACCGGCGGAGGTAGATAGACGTCTCCATGTTCCATCGGCGGAGCGGGGGGCTCCTCCATTGCGAGGAGCATCTCCGCCTTCTTCAGGTAGATGTAGACACTACTATTCACAGCTGTGCCTGCTATCCGGTAGTCGATGCCAACGCGCTCCATCTCCTCTAGAAGGCTTGTGAGGAGTGTGACGAGGTTTATGTCCCAGGGGCTTATTTTCTCAAGTTTGTTCTCCCTGAAAAGTATGTCCCAGGGCTGACGGAGGTAGTAAGGCTTCTCCTTTCTCTCAGTCAAGGCGGAGTCGTCTCCTCGACCTTTTGCATCCCCTTCATGGGGAGGGCGAGGACGCGGCTCTTCCCACCCTGTGCAAATACTCCGTAGATGCGGTCCGCCTTGTGAACCATCACGTCCTTGAGGCTGACCATGAGGAACTGTGCTTCGTTGCTTGTGTCCTTGAGGACTTCGGCGAGTCTGCTCGTGTTGAGGTCGTCGAGGTGGGCATCTATCTCATCGAAGAGGTAGAAGGGGGCTTTGAGGAATCTCTGGATTGCTAGGAGGTAGGCAATAGCTGCGACTGAGCGCTCGCCGCCTGAAGCGCCGCTGCCAAGCCTCATAGGCTTACCTGGGAACTGCAGGTAGAGGTCTACACCTCCACTGAATGGGTCCTCGGGCTTCTGGAGCTCGAGCCTACCATCGCCACCGCCCGTGACGCGGCTGAAGAGGTGGCTGAAGTTTTCGCACACCTCGTTGAATGCGGCCATGAAGTGGGCGGTCTTGTCCTTCTCCACCTGCTCGATGAACTTGAGGATACCCGCTTTCTCTTCCTCAAGCTCGTTGATCCTAGTGCTCTGGCTCTTGTAGTTATTCATGTACTCATCGTAGTGGTCGAGGGCGAGCTGGTTGACGGCGCCGAGGCCGTTCTTTTCCTGGCGGACGAGCTGCAGGCGTCCCTCGACGCGCTCTAGCTCCACACCGGCGATATCGACCTTGTCTTCGTAGCCGTTCGCGGCGAGTTCGTCGAGGCGTTGCTCGCTCTGCAGCTTCAGGCGCTCTATATCGAGACTGAGTTGGTTAATTCTTTTATCTTCGGCCTCGCGCCGCCTCTCAAGGTCCTCTATGCGCTGGTTGACCATGCGGAGCGTCTTCTGGTGTTGGTCGAGAACTTTGCTGGTCGCCTCGACCTCGGTGGAGATGGTGTCGAGGTCGCGCTCCAGAGTCTCGATCTCCCTGCCGGACTCGATGAGGCGTTGGTTAGAGGTTATCTGCTCGTCCTCGAGTGACTTGACCTCCTCGAGCATCCTACGCCTCTGCTCGGATGCCTCGGTGAGGCGGAGACTCAATATGCGCTCGATATAGCTCTTCTGGACAGCGATCTCGTTCTGGACTTTGTTTAGCTGCTCCTGCTGCTCCGAAACGAACTTGCGGAGAGCGGCGCTCTTTATCTCAAGGTCGGTGACATCGCTGGGCTTGAATTCCCTGAGCTTGGCGATCTCCTTCTTTGTCTCTTCGATTTGCTGAGTTATGCGCTGCTTCCTATCATCGAGTGACGTAATGAGACCCTTCTGGCGTTCTGCCTCGGCGCGGTACTTGGTTATAGACTCTTCAGCCTGCTCTATGTTCTTCTGGATGCGCTCGATCCTCAGATTTGTCTCCACGACCTCAGCGTCTATCTTCGTCATGGTCTCCTTGGAGCCGTCCATGAAGGCGTTGAAGCCACGGAGGCTGCCGCCGCTAGACTTTAGCTCCGTCATCCGGGTCTTCAAACGCTCACGGAGATCCTTGATGGTCTTGCTGAGGTTGTCGATGGATTCTTCTGTTGGGATTAGCTTGGCGTAGTCGGGGGGCCTCCTGTAGAAGCCTCCCTTAAAGCCGCCGCCCGACTCGTATACGTCACCAGCGGTAGTTACTGCTCTATGGCCTTGTGCGACAACTTTGAGCGCCGCGGAGTCGTCCTTTACTAGGTATGTGTCACCCCAGATGAGGTGAACGACGGGAGCGTAAACATCGTCGCAGCGGATCAAGTCTGAAACTGGACCGATGATCCCCCCTTCGTTTATTTCTGGGAGCGGCTCCGGGGCGCCGAGTTGGTCAAGTGCTATGAACTTGCAGACGCCGAACTTTGTCTTCTTGAGCCTATCGATGCAATCAAGTACGGTCGCTGTATCGTCGACGACTACTGCGTTGATCCAAGTCTCGGCGGCGGAGTAAACAGCGCGCTGGTTTGGCAGATCGACCTTTATCAACCTACGCAGCATGCCGTGGTAACCATTGAGTGCGCCGGCCTCTCCGATCTCCCTGATCCTCTCAAGGGCGCGCTCCTCTACAATCACGTGTCGCCAGAGGTCGCGTTTTGCCGAGAATTCAGTGAGTGTAGTCTCGACTTCCTTTGCGAGGTCGTTCGCCTTCTCGATCGTGCTGCGGAGGTCGCGCTGGCGCTTTATCTGACCCTCGATGTTGCCCAACATATCCTCGAGGCGCTTTGCCTCCTGTGCCTTGAGTGAGGCGTATTCCCCGAGCTTTGCGTTGAGACTCTCGATGGTCTTCTGGAAATCGACCTTGCGTTCCTCGAGACCTGTAACCTTGTCCTCCATAGTCGCGATGCTGCTTCTTACACTGTTGATTTCAATCTCTATGCCGCTCAGGCTCTCCTGCATCGGCATCGTGCTTTCGGTGAGCTTTTCGTATTGCCTCTGGTTTTCTCCTGCGGATTGACGGGCGTTGTTGATTATACCGGCGTATCCTTCTAGTTCGCGTCTATTTGGGGCGAGGTGCTCGATTATCTGCGCCTCGGACGCCTTGAGGGATTCTAGGCTCTTCTTCCTCTCCTCGATCTCCTCCTCGCTGACCTTTAGCTCGTGCTCCTTCTGAGTGATGAGGTTGGCGAGCTGTGAGTTGCGAGTCTCGATCTGCTTGAGGCGGTTCGTGAGCCCCGTCCTGAGTGTTTGTCGGCTTACGAGGTTCGATCTCAACATAGGGAGGCGCGTGTTGCCGCGTTCGGAGGCTTCGCGGTTGAATTCCTCTATCCTGTTGCGGGCGGCCTCCCTCTCCTCTCTGAGTTGGGTCTTTTCCTCCTCAAGCTTTGCTGCCTCCGTCTCGCGTTCCCTCATTTGTGTCATGAGGACGCCGAGCTTCTCCTCGAGCTGATTGATCTGGAAGCTGAGCTTCTGGGCCGTGAGACGCTTCTCCTCGCGGGTTAGGTGGTTGAACCTGAGGGCGTCATTCCTCTGGCGCTCGAGCTCGGTGACCCTCTTCCTAACCTCGTCGATGCGGGCCGCGGAGACCTCGATCTTTCTCTCCGCCTCAGTAAGCTTGCCCTTAGCCTCGGCTTTCTTCTCATCGTATTCCTTTATGCCGATGAGATCCTCGAGTGCGTCCATGCGCTCGCTGGGAGACAGGTCACTCAGCCGAGTTGCAGTGCCTTGAAGGACGATGTTGTAGCCGCCAGGAGTGATACCGGCTAAGTGGAGTAGGTCAAGCACTGCCTTACGACTCGTCCGCTTCCCGTTGAGGAAGTAGTCACTCTTGCCATCGCGATCGACCTTTCTACCAATGCTGACCTGACTTCTGTCGGAGGCTAGCCCCCTATCCGCGTTATCAAAGTAGATAGTGACCTGGGAGACCTGTGGCTTGTTCTGGTCCTCTTCGCCTGCGCCGTCGTAGATGAGTCCGGAGAAGTCGGGGACCCTCATCCTCTTCGAGGCTAGTTCGCCGAGGACGAACTGGACGGCGTCGATGATATTGCTCTTCCCGCTACCGTTGGGACCGGTTACGACGTTGAACCCGGGTTGGAAGTTTAGCTTGATCTGGCCACCGAACGACTTAAAATTCTTGACCAGTATCTTACTAATGTATACCGTGTTCCTTCCCCTCTATTGGTAAACTGATTCCTCATCTGACTGGGCAGCTGTTCCCGGGTGACTTGTTGTATTGCCATAATCCTGTGAATAATTCAAGTCTAATGTTCGAGATGAGCCTTTTTTGTGCAGTATTATTACGTATTATTGTTGGATTATGGTTGATGTTCATCGTCTCCCGTGGAGGTTACTCTCATCAGATGAGAACATCATATGTTTCGTCGCTTTTTTAAACCTTCCCTACCAGAGAATAGATATGCCCAGCAGGATCGTCAAACTAGCAGATAAATTAGGCGAACACGGGCTTGATGCATTTGTGGCGGCGAGGTCTCCGAATGTCAGGTATTATACGGGTAGTATAGGGGGAAGTTATCTCGTTGTGGCACGTGACATCGATCCCTTGTTACTTGTCTCCTCTCTTGATGAGAATGTAACGCGGGATACGGCGGGGGGTTGCACGGTTGAGACGTTCATTGCTTCCGGTCTTCTCAACAGGTTGACCGAGTTGTTGAGGGGGAGTCATGCATCCGTCGTGGGTTTCGACGAACTACCAATTGCGTTTCTTGATCGTGTCGAGCTTAGGCTCCCTGAAGTGGTTTTTAGACAAGATCAGGATGTTGT
>JBFYNQ010000141.1:0-8066 GCA_041304265.1 Candidatus Bathyarchaeota archaeon
CGGACGCACATGCATTGAACCAGATGGAGTTCCTTCCCCTCGGCGTCTCGGTGGCGCGGCGAGGATGGCTCACAGTGAAGGACGTCCTGAACACGTTCACGGCTGGGGAGCTTATTCGCCGCCGGGGATGAGGCTGTCGAGGATGCCGAAGAGCCAGTCACGGCTTGGCGGCCACGTCAGGGCAACGGAGAAGACTATGCTTCCGACGACGATGCCTACGCTTGCTAGCCAGCTCCCAACGGCGCCGATTAGCAACTCGAAGACCCAACCCCCAACGTATGCGCCGATGCTGTAGAGGACGGTTTTCCCCACTGCCTCTAGAGCGAGAAGCTTCATGAGGGGTAGTCGCCTTGTGCCGGCGAGCATTACGACGGGCAGGTCGGGCAGCGGCGTCATGGCGACGACGAGGACCGCCCAGAGTCCGTACTTCTTTATCCACTTGTCCACAAGTGCCTCAGACTTACTCCCCGTCTTCTCAACGGTCTCCGCGACGCCGAGGCCGAGGAGGTAGGGAATGACGTCGCCTATCGCGCCGCCGAGCCCAGCGCATGTACCGAGGATTATCGGGTTATAGAAGGGTGTGAGTGCGAGGAAGGCGGGGACGAATATGTCACGCGCCACCATCGTGGCGTGGCTTAGCATAGACGCTGCGAAGATGCCGCCGAGGCCCATCGCCTCGAGGCGTGACGAGTCGGTGAAAAGGAGGAGAAGGAGGTAGCCTGAGACGAGGGCGGTCGCGGCGACGCCTCCTATGGTGAGGATTGCCCTCTTGTTCAAGGTGATCCACCCTTAAGGCTTCGGGATTGAAATGCTTTCCCCCCTCAAGGTTAAAAACGGGGCGTTCAATAGTTTGAGATAGCACGATGAACGGTAAGATCATCCTCGTGGGTGTTGTCCTCGTCGCACTCGTGGTAGTTGGCGGGGCGATCGCTACCTATAACGGTCTCGTAGGCGCCCAGGTTGGCGTCGATGAGTCACTCGCCAACATCCACACCGAGATACAGAGGCGTGCCGACCTCATCCCGAGGGTCGTCAACGCCACGAACCTCTATATCAACTACGAGCAGAATCTCTACACCGATATCGCCTTGGCGAGGTCGGCTTGGACGCAGTCGCTCGGGGGCTCAGTCGAGGATCAGGCAGCCGCCTCCGAGCAGCTCAGTGATGTCGTGAACAGGCTACTCGCCGTTGTAATAGTGGAGAACTACCCCGACCTCAAGGGTAACCAGGTCGTCTTAAGCCTAATCGACGAGCTTGAGGGGACAGAGAATAGGATCGCGGTGACACGCACGAGGTACAACGCGGCTTCGAGCGACTACAACCAGCGCGTCCTCAGCTTCCCGGGGAACGTATTTGCAGGCGCCTTCGGATTCACCACTCGCCCTTACTTCAGCACAACTCAGAGCGGTGACACCACGGTACCATAAGCAGTAGGGGATCAGTCATCGCCTCCCGTAGCCTCCTCCTCGCGGGGATCATCTGCATACTTCTCGTCGTCTCTCCGGTGAACGCGGGGAGTAGACCCGGCTACGTATACGATAACGCGTACATGCTCGACGAGTACGAGGCAGCAGTGATCACGCAGCTCTGCTCAGACGTCGACGACGCTACCACCGCGGAGATAGTCGTCGTCACGCTGTCGAACCTCGACGAGTATGGTGGCGATATAAACGTGGCTCGGGTGATGCTGTTCAACGATGTTGCCTTTGATGGCGTGACGGGCATCGGTAAGGCGGGTAAGGATAACGGTGTTCTAATAGTCGTGAGCCTCGCAGAGAGGCGCTGGGGAATAGAGGTCGGATACGGCCTCGAGGGCTCACTTACAGATTCAAAGACGGGCCGGATCGGCCGAGACGTTATGGAGCCACATATGATTCGAGGCGATTATTACACCGCGCTCTATAGCGGTGCTGCGGAGGTAGCCACCCAGATCGGCTTCGACGTCGACGATTATACGCCTTCTCCCTATGTGAACGAGCCCGACCCTCTCTCCGTCCTCCTGAGTGGAGACTGGGGCTTCATAGTCTGGTGGATATTCAACGGCGGTTCTCCCGAGATGGTCGTGCTGGTCATCGCCTCGATCCTGTTGTTCCTTTTCGTGAGCAGGGGCAGGTTCGGTGGCGGTGGCGGCAGGTCGGGTGGAGGGGGCGCCTCGGGTAGATGGTGACCTCTAGCCGAAGATCGTGAATTGAATCGCTAAGAAGATTATCGCCTCCTAGATGGTGATGATTGTGGACCTCGCCTACCGCGGCAGTTTCGTCTTGAAGGAGGCGATGACCATCATGATTGTCGCAAAGGCGCCGATGAAGGTGGTGATGTCAATTATTGCTAAAAGACTTGTGTGATGTGCGCGAGCGCGGATTAAAAGGGCTTGGCGAGTATTTCGTGTACCCGCAGTTCTCTGATCCTGTTTGAGGCTGCTGGGGTGACCACTATCGCTGTGTCCGCTCCAGCGTGACTGCCACCGATGGCGATCACGGGCTTGTCGATGCCTATCGCGTCGCAGTCGGCAGCCATCATGGCGATCTCGACGCCCACTTTCGTGCCCTGGCTAAATTGGCGCAGCATGTTCGCGATGACGACGTTGAGCGGGGGGAGTAGGAAGGGGAGGCTCGCCTCGAGCTGCCCCTCCTTCTCGGGTCTCTGGCGGCTGACGCCGACGTCGACTCCACCCGTCAGCACGTCGGTGCAGGTGACGACCTTGCCCGCCTCCTCCAGCTTCGCGTAGACGTCTGGTGGCATCATCTGCTTCCCCTTCTGGGGGTAGCCCGTCTGGTGCCTGACGAAGACGAGTTTGAGGCCGCTGTCCTTGAAGACCTCCAGCGCCTTGAGTCCGGTTCCTCCAGTCGAGGTTGAGATGACTATGGTGTCTATCTCCCGCTCTTTAGCACCCGCTAAGGCGATTTTGAGGGTCTCCTCCGTGTGCTCTCTGCCCCCCTTTTCGAATATGACCGTGGTTCTCTTCATGCTCATGTCAATCACAGAATAGTGATTGAGAGATAACTGTCTGTGGTAATAAGCGTTAGAGATGGCTCTCCCTCTCCCCCACGATGGGGATCGGGTTGCCGCAGAACCTGCACTTGTGTAGCTCGAGGTTCCACTCCGTTATCTCGTAGCCTATGCGCCCAACGACCGTTTTCCCACACTTGGGGCATAGAGTGTCCTCATAATCTTCCCTGGGGACGTTTCCGACATAGACGTAATGGAGGCCCTCCGCTCTTGCGATATCGCGAGCGCGTAGCAGCGTCTCCACGGGCGTCGGTGGAAGGTGGCTGAACTTGTACTGAGGGTAGAAGCGGCTCAGGTGGAGAGGGACGTCTGGGCTCATATTATCAACGATGCGGCTCGCCATGCCTCGGACCTCGTCGGCGCCATCGTTCGTCTCTGGTATTATGAGGAACGTGACCTCGACGTGCACGCCCCTCCTGTACATCTCCTCAGTCGCATCGACGACACTCTGCAGGTCAGCGGAGCAGTGCTTCCTGTAGAACTCCTCGCTAAAGCCCTTCCAGTCCACGTTCGCCGCATCTATCACGTCGACTACTCTACCCAGCGCCTCGAGGCTGACGTAGCCGTTGGTGACTAGGACGTTCTTTACGCCCTCCTTCTTGGCGAGGCGCGCCGTGTCTTCGACGTAGTCGAGGTTGATGAGAGGCTCGTTGTAGGTATAACTTATACTTGTACATCCTTGGCGCTTAGCTTCTCCGACGACGTACTCGGAAGACACACGCTTCAGGCTGCCGGACTTCGGGTCTGCGGTAGAGAGGTGCCAGTTCTGACACCAGGGGCACGTAAAGCTACATCCGACGCTGCTTATACTGAGGCTGAGGCTACCCGGGTGAAAGTGGGCGAGTGGCTTCTTCTCTATGGGGTCTACAGCCATAGCGCTGAGGAGGCCGTAAGTGAGGCTGACTATTGAGCCCTTCTGGTTCTCCTTAGTGCCGCAGAAGCCACGCTGTCCCTGCTTGAGGGTGCACATGCGTGGGCAGATTATGCAACGCGATGTCTCCTCGTCAACTCGCTCCTGATAACGGCTCTCCATGGGTGATCCCCGGAGAGGGAATGGGATAAAACTTGCCTAGAAATGCTTGACTATCTCGTCGGCGTCGAGCTTTCTGAAGTTCTTGTCCTCAGTCAGGAGGATGGCGGCGTTAACATTCTCTGCCTTGAGTCCGTTTGAGTAAGCCACCTTCAGGCTCTCCACCGCGAGGGCTACGGCGTCGTCAAGGCCTATGTCTGCCTTATACTCCTTCTCGAGGAGCTCCTTCGCTTTCTCACTGTTCATGCCGAGCGCCGCCGCTTTGTATCCGCGGTAGCTGCCGCTCGGGTCCGTCGTGATTAGGCGGGGACCTGACGAGTCCACGCCTGCCACGATCATGCTTACACCAAACGGGCGGACGCCCGCATTCTGAGTGTACTGCTGAAGGGTATCACCTATGCTACTGACAAGCGCCTCGATACCGATCGGTTCATCATACGTCATCCTGTGACTCTGACAAGCATAACGCGCCTCGCGCACGAGTACGCGTGCGTCCGGGCTAAGACCCGCTATGACTGCGGCCACGTGCGTGTCAAATTCGAATAGCTTCTTGCTGAAGCGGGGATCCTCTAGGTTGTTCTGGAGAATCTCCACGGCGGCAAGGGCCACGCCCTCCTTGGAGATGACGCCGGCGACCGGTGCCCCACGCTTCACAAGTTCTAAAGCGTACTCGACCTGATAGATGCGCCCCTCCGGGGAGAAGATCGTGATAGCCTCGTCATACTCTCTTCCACGTGACATATACTTAGCCCCTGCCTGCTTATCGATAAGGTGGCGGATATTTAAACCTCAGGCTCGAGCCACTCAAACACACACACGCGTAAAAAGTGAATAAGGGTACACTATCTCATACAAGGTAGACTACTTCGCCATCTTCTCAAGCTCAGCCGATGTGAGACGGAACGTTGTCCACCCCTCCATCGCTTTCGCCCCGAGCCTGAAGTAGAACTGCCTGCTTGGCTCGTTCCAGTCGAGGCAAGTCCACTCCATCCGCGCGCACCCCTTCTCCAGCGCGATCTTTGCCAACCTGCCCAGGAGCGCTGAGCCAACACCGCTACCACGGAGTTCCTCTGGTACGAACACGTCCTCGAGCCAGAGCGTCGGACGACCAGTCCACGTGCTAAAAGTGAAATAGTAAAGGGCGAACCCGACGTATTCGGGCCCCTCCTTCCCCGTATTCTCCGCGAGCAGCACCTTGAAAATGGAGTCTGGTCCCCATCCCCACTTCTCGAAGTCGCCGTGTGTCCCGACGAAGCTCTCCGGCGACTTCTCGTAGACGGCGAGCTGCCTCGCTAGGCTCATTATGGTTGTGATGTCCTTCTTGGTTGCTTCCCTAATCCCGAAGCTGACCTTCATGGGTGAAATCGATGTGGCAACCCGTTAAGAGGGTTTCTAGGCAACCTCGCCACGCGCCACCATCACGACCTTGCCGCCGACGCGCACGTCTATGCCCACTTTTGCCTCCTCAGCGCGTAGATAGAGTATACTTGGGCGGCTGATCTCCGCCCCCTGTTCGACGCGCACATCGATCTTCGCTGAGTCGAAGTACCTGTGCTTTACTAGGTACCCCGCTAGGCACCCGTTGGCGCTCCCAGTAGCCGGGTCCTCCGTCCAGTCTGTCACCATCCTCGCCTTGAGATGGTTGCCCTTAGCCTCTGGCTCGGGGCAGAATAGTAGGGGCCACTTCGCCTTGTTGTTCATCGAGTACGCTTTGAATGCTTCAATATTCAGCTTAATCCGCTTCAGCGCCTCACGCTTCTTGAGGGGTATCATATAGAACCAGACCCCGGTAGATACCTCTTGTATCGGGAACCTTGTGTCGATGTCAGATGCCTTGAGCCCGAACATGGGGGCGACGTCCTCTGCGCTGTGGATGGCGCCGAACTCGGGGTTGAGCTGCTTCATCCAGAGAAGTGTCTTCCCATCCTCTGCAGTCTGGAACGATACAGGAATTAACCCCGCCCTCATGTCTAGTGTCAGGTCAG
The DNA here is from genome assembly GCA_041304265.1 of Candidatus Bathyarchaeota archaeon. Taxonomy (GTDB): domain Archaea; phylum Thermoproteota; class Bathyarchaeia; order TCS64; family TCS64; genus UBA8941. The sequence goes on from JBFYNQ010000141.1 coordinate 6,025, forward strand.
GAATGTCCTTCTTGATTATCTCCTTCGCTGCCACGTAAGCGGTACCGAGCGTCGGGTGTCCAGCAAACGGGAGCTCCCCCACCGGGGTGAAGATGCGGACCTTGAAGACCCGCTTCGCGACATCCGACTCGGTGACGAATGTGCTCTCGCTGAAATTCATCTCTCTTGTGAACTTTTGCATCTGCTCAGATGACCAGCCCTCTTTATCGACGACAACGGCGAGCTGGTTTCCCTCTAACTTCGCCTCAGCGAAGACATCCACTATGAAAAGCGCGTTACCCAATGCGATCCAATGATATAGACGCCTGAGCTTATTTGAGGTATGCGCGCCTCATATCTACCGCGTGCTCGACGCGCGCGCGGACACGAGCCGACATAAAACCGTGGAAAATACAACGTGATAAACCCATATTCAACGTAGAAGAATTAAGCGCGGTGGCTCATTTAAAAGAAATAGAGAATTGAGGTGTATTGATTTGACCAACGCGCGCGCACTTGCCTAGTTTAGGTGAGGTTCTGCTTTTACCCCGGGGATATCCTGAAAGTGTCTCAGACGCGCGCGTAAAGTCAATTTAAGTGAATTTATCTATTGAAGGGATGCTTCTCAGCCATGAGTATCGTCCGTCTTATCGAGGGTGAGGAATTCGAGGAGTATGCCCGTCAAAGTCTAGATGCTTACCCTGTGATGATGGAAGATGTCACCCCTGAGCATAGGAAGGGGTGGATAGAGCGTATGAAAAAGGCGCAGGAGGAAGGCGGACCATCACACAGCTACGGCGTCTTCCGAGAGGGAAAGATGATCGGCGGCGCCCGCTACCACGACTTCAACTTGAACGTCCACGGAGCCATCATCAAAGCGGGCGGAGTCTCAAACGTTTTCGTTGATCTTCTCCATAAGAAGGAACATGTCGCAAAGGAACTGATGGAGCATTTCCACGCTCACTACCGATCGCAGGGCGCCTCCATTGCAGCTCTCTATCCCTTCCGCCCGGACTTTTATCGAAGGATGGGTTATGGGTATGGGCGAAAGCTAAACCAGTACAGGATCAGGCCTTGTGATTTGCCACGAGGAGTCAAGACGGGGATAGATTTTCTCACCGTCGCTTATGCAGCTGCTGCAACTGCCTGCTACAACCGGTACGCTCGTGCCACGCATGGCATGTTTATAAAACCCGAGGCGAATGTGACACGTCTTCTTCAAAGAAGCAAGGTGATCGGTTACCGGAATGGTGACAGGATCGAGGCACTCGTTAAAATTCACTTTGACAGGGTACGCCCTGACAACCCTCTCCTCCAGAATATAGTCGTCAACTATCTCGTCTATGAGAACCCCGAGGCGCTACACGCTATCATATCTTTCCTCGGCAGCCAGCTCGACCAGGTGGAACGAATAGTCTTTGAGACGCACGACGATGATCTACACTTCCTCCCATTCGATCCCCGTGATGGTGAGCAGGCGATGTTCTACACTTGTTGGGAGACCAACAGGCAAGCGACCGGTGTTATGTACCGCGTCCTAAACACACCCCGTCTTTTCGAGGCATTGGGTAGCCATAACTTCGGCGGCGAGTCTCTTCGCTTAAAGCTCACCATCCGGGACGGTTTCCTCCCTGTGAACGACGGCTCCACGTTTATTCAGTTCAAAGGCGGTGAAGCGAAGGTATTGGATAAAGGTAGACACGATGTCGAGTTAAAGATTGACGTGGAGTGGTTCAGTAGTCTAATCATGGGCGTTGTAGACCTACGCCCTCTGCATACCTACGGCCTTGCCATGGTATCTGATCCCTCCCTAGTCTCGAGGCTTGACCGTCTCTTCCATAGCCGGGATAAACCGGTAACGATGGAGGAGTTCTAGCTCAACCTCTTTCTAAGTTCGTCTTCTCTTCTGTGGTGAGGGCTGGATATGGTTCAAGGATGCCTGATGCGTTGTATGTGGCGATTTGTGTGGCTGTGGCGCGCGTATGCATGTTGTGATGTTTATTCGAAAATTGTGCGTATGAAGCCGCGTGCGCATTCGCGTGTGTGGTTTATTTGCCCCAGCC
>JBFYNQ010000142.1:0-4464 GCA_041304265.1 Candidatus Bathyarchaeota archaeon
GGGACCGCACCGCGGCTAGTGTGAATCAGGACAACAACGAACAGAGTTGCATATAGCAATGGGAGATAAGGACAGCTACACAGGCGTCAAGTATACGATACATGCACGCTTCATAATCGAGGGAGTCGTCGAGCGTCACGACGTGATCGGGGCGATCTTCGGCCAGACTGAGGGGCTCTTCCCCAAGGACTTTGAGCTACGCGAGCTACAGCGCACAGGCAAGATCGGCAGAATCGACATCGACCTCAAGTCCGCGAACGACAAGACCACAGGCACACTCGTGGTACCTTCAAGCCTAGACAGGCCTGAGACCGCCATAATCGCGGCGGCTATGGAGACCGTCGACAGAGTCGGCCCGTGTGAATCCAAGATCGCCGTCGAGGCGATCAAGGACATGCGCGCAGACAAGCTCAAGCGCATACAGGAGCGCGCTAAGGAGCTCATGCGCGACTGGCACGTCAAGGAGCACCACGACATCGAGGTCATGCTTGAGCAGGTTGGGCTGGAGAGTAAGAAGATCGAGCCTGTACACTACGGGCGCGAGAGACTCACCGCCACACCCGACATCAGCACCCGCAACGACATAATCCTCGTCGAGGGCAGGGCAGATGTCATCAACCTTCTTAGGGCGGGAATCAGTGGATCCATCGCTGTCGAGGGTGCAAAGGTACCCAAGACAATCCGCGAGCTCGCCAGGAAGAAGGAGATCACAGCCTTCCTCGACGGTGACCGCGGAGGCGACCTCATACTCAGGGAGCTCGCGCAGGTCGCAAGACCTAGGTACGTTGCACGTGCCCCCAGAGGCTCTGAGGTTGAGGAGCTCGACCCATACCAAATAAAGGCAGCGTTGGAAGCCAAGGTCACCTTCGAGGAGGCCTGGGCAGCACTCCAGAGCGGGGTCGAGGCGCAGCCCGAGGTCGAGGAGCGCCAGCCCGAGGCGGTGCCCGAACGTGTGCCAGAGCGTGTACCCGAACGTATTCTCGAGCGTGCACCAGAGCGTACGGAGCGCGGACCACCCCCGCGGAGGGGACCGCGCCCGCAGCGTCAGAGACCACCTGAGGTCGCAGCACCCCCGCCCCCACCCAGCCTTGCGAAGCAATACGCGGGCCTCGTTGAGGGCTTCAGGGGCACACTCGAAGCGACCCTCATAGGAACCGACGACGCAGAGTCGCCGCGGTTCCCTGTCGCCGAGCTCGTTGAGAAGCTCAAAGCCGCCGAGAACATCAAAGCGGTCGTATTCGACGGGATCGTGACGGGGCGTCTTATCGACGCAGCAGCGTCAAAGGGCGTCAAGGTGATCGTCGGCGACAGGGTCGCCGAGGGCATACGCATCCCGCAGGGGATGGAGATCAAGGCCTTCAAGGACCTATCCTAAGTTTTTTTTACCCCAGCCGTTTTCTCACGGCGGGCCTCCTAAGGCTTAGCCTGTGGAGAGCCTCACCGAATCCCTCACCGGGCTCCAGCGTGTGCTTCAGGTAGACACCGGTGTGCCCGACCGAGCGTCGGCGCTCAAGAGTCCTGACCCTCTCGGCGACTATCCGTGTGTCCACACCGAGCAGGCGCGCCACCTCCCCCTCCCTACCCGTCACCTGTGATTCGATGTGTCCTCGAGGCGTCGGTTCGATGAGCATCAGTCTCTTATTCACTCCGGGCACGCGGACGCCGACGTCGAGTTGTTGGAGGGTGACCGACCCGGCAAAGCAATAGAAGTCGCGCTCCGCCGGAAGCAGTGTGACAAGCGGGAAACTGTAACCCCTTTTCTCCCCCGTGTAGATGTAACCCTTCGCTGCGTAACCGGGCGTAGCCTGAATGATCACCCTCTCAGAGGCGCGTAATCCCTTCCTCTCTAGCGCCGCCTCAACCAGCTCCGGAGCGGGGGGACTCGGTATGAATACGTCGACATCGCTCGTCGACTTCACGTCGCCCCGCGCGAGGCTACCGTAAGCGATGCATTCAATATGGACGGATGCGAGCGGTTTCATGAGGATCGACGCCTCGCCACGCAGAGAGTGCAGACGCGCCCAATGAGCCTCGTTGTAGACTAACTCGACCCGCTCAGACACCGCCGATCCACCAACCTATAAGCAGCGGTCTCTTTATATTTGCAGCATCCACGTGAAAAAAGAGGACTGAAGCATGGACTCGCTCACCACACTAGCCATAATCGTCGGCGCCTGGTTCACCTTCTACGCCGCCATCAAGATCTTCAAGATACAGCGCGACGACCTCGAGGTGAGCCCCTTATACGCCCTCTACAAATCGACGAGGCTCAACGGCTTCATTGCCCGCCTCGCGGCTTGGCACCCAAAGATGTGGAGAGTCCTCGGCAACGTCGGAATCGTCGGAGCAATAGGGCAGGCGACGTTCGCCTCATGGCTCCTCCTAAACAACCTCCTAAAGTTCTTCTTCAGCCCCGACACGGCGACACCCGTCCAGCCATTGATACCCGGCGTCACCATCGGCATGTCGAGCCTCCCTTGGTTCTTCCTCGCGGCGGGCTTCGCAATACTGGTACACGAGCTTAGCCACGGTATCCAGTGCATGATCGAGGGCGTCAGGGTCAAGTCGGCGGCACTCATGGTTGCCGTGATAACCTTCGGCGCAGCCGTCGAGCCCGAGGAGGAGGAGATGAACAAGGCAAGCCTTCTCACGAGAATGAGAATATTCGCCTCAGGCAGCATAGTCAACCTGATCACGGGCCTCGCCGTCATCCCAATCATGATCGTATTCGATGGTGTAATGCCCGACACCCTGGGGGTCTTTTTTAGCTGGCTCTACTTCGTCTCTATCAACCTCGCCATCATGAACATGCTGCCCATAGGGCCGTTGGACGGTGGGCAGATGTGGAGGGCGATCACCGAACACTCGCCCTCTGGTAAGTTGCTCCAGAACTTAGCGACATACGCGTTCCTAGCCCTAATCGTCGGGAACATCGTCTTCAGCTTCAACCTTTTCGGACTCGTCCCAATCTAGGAAAAGGGTCTTTTTCCACCACGATCTCAGGGCAGTCGGCTTGCGTGAATGCCCGGATGGCGTCTGCCTGAATTTGCTTAAGGTGAAGAAGGCAGTGGTGCATATGCTACCGACGTCGCCAGTTGATGCTCGGCATCGACGACCTAATAATCTAGTACAAGATAACAAAGTTCCGCGAGAAATTGAACGGATTTAGAAGAGGAAACTGGGGGGCAGCGTCAGCTTGTATATGGGGATCTTGGTCATCGCTTTGATCCTCTCAAGCTCGATCTCCTCCTCGGGCGTGACGAGCGTTATCGCGTTCCCCGCTTTCCCGGCGCGCGCCGTCCTGCCTACGCGGTGGAAGTACATATTCGGATCCATCGGGATGTCGTAGTTGATTATCCACGGCACGTCCTCGATGTCGAGTCCCCTCGCCGCGAGCTCGGTGGCTATCATTATACTGAACTTCCCCTGCTTGAAGCCGTCGAGCACCTGCTGGCGCCGCGCCTGGGTGAAGTTTCCGTGTATCGCCTCGGCGCTGTATCCGGATCTACTAAGCATCGCGTACAAATCGTCGACGCCTATCTTCATCCTACAGAAGATGATGCAGCGTTCAATCTTGTAGAAGTCGATGATGCGCTTAAGTGTCTCCTCCTTCTCATGCTCGTTGCAGAGTATGTAGTGCTGCTTGATGTTGGAGACGCCTATCTCGTCGCGGCTTACGTTGACGAATTCAGCGTCGTGCATGTATCGGCTGCTTATGTTCATGGTGCGGTCGTCGATTGTGGCGCTCCAGAGGCTTACTTGCTTGGTTTTCGGTGTGCGTTTTAGGATATACTCGATATCTTCGACGAAGCCCATGTCGAGCATGTTGTCTGCCTCGTCGAGTACGAGCATCTTGATGTTGTGGAGGCTGAGGGTGCCGCGGTTGAGGTGGTCGATGATCCTCCCCGGGGTGCCGACGACGATGGCGGGACCCCTCTTGAGCTCAATAAACTGCTTGTCGATTGAGACTCCGCCGTAGACGGCTGTAGCGCGGACCTGCGTATACTTGGCGAAGTCGTTTATGTCCTCGGTTATCTGCTGCGCAAGTTCACGGGTGGGAGCGAGAACGAGCCCTTGGACGAGATGCTTCTCGGGTTCGAGGAGTTGTATCATGGGAACGCCGAAGGCGGCGGTCTTGCCGGTGCCCGTCTTCGCTTGACCTATTACATCCTTTCCCTCGAGCATGGGCGGGATCGCCTTCTCCTGTATGGGGAACATATCGTCAAAGCCGATCTCCTTGAGCCCCTTCTTAAGCTCCTTACTGATGGCGAGCTTGCTGAACTTCATGGCGGATCCCGATACTTTCTCCCTTCTCTAACATCGGGTGAGTTAAATACTGTCCCATTCGGGCTTTGGGTGCCTCCTCTGGGAAAGGTTATATCTCAGGTGCATGTTGGCTCCTGTCGGCGGGTGAGTGGGGCCTCCCACCCGACTCCGCCTTAGAAATCCCGGTGGAGGGAGGCA
>JBFYNQ010000143.1:0-14763 GCA_041304265.1 Candidatus Bathyarchaeota archaeon
TTGTTGAGAGAATCTATTCAGCGCACATTCATATTCAAGGAAATCTATCATGGGTATAAATTTTTTTTGCTGTGTTTGGTTAATTGGTACTAAATTATCTCGCAATTTTAAGTCATTAATTATTTTTAATTTAAATTTTTTTAAATCTGTAAAAACTCATACCTTATTTATTCTCCTAATTGCCTCATCTAGACCAATAGTTTTATCCACGTATTCTTTCGCGATTTTAATAGTCTCCTTGTAAGATTTGCCTAGTTTTAGGAAATTTCTGCTATCTATTTTATTTTTGTTGATTTCAAGAATAATATTTTTAAATGTAACTTTTTCATCTGGTGTTAGTGATTGAAAATCTATTAGCAGTAATCCTTCGATTGTTTCATCTATATTATCTATGGAATTTTTAGGTGATAAATAATAAAGTACGTCGGATAAGTGTTCTAATTTTTCGCTATTATAGTCGCTCCGATTGAATCCGGCGTTCCAGATTTTTGTAATCATATTGAGTAAGCTATCTCTATCTCAACCTCTGCGAGAGGCTGACTTGATGAACTCATTTATTTGATTGAGATCGTCATTTTTTAGTTTGAATTTTAGTCGTAGGCTGCTATCGTATTCGAGAAGTTCGTCTATGACCTTGCTTGGGGCTTTTCCCTTTTCTAAGTGGCTTATTGTTCTGAGCCTCTGCATTTGTTGTTCGGTGAGGGTATAGGTGTCTTTTATTGGGTTTGAGTCAGTGGACGCCGCCTTTGTCGATTTGCCTTTTCTTGCATGTGCCGTTGACTCGATCGATTTTCTCGGCGGCTCTATTTCGGCTTCTATGCATGCTTCTTTTATGCCTCCTGGAAATATCAGGTAGAATTTTCGTGTGTTGGCGCCCTTGATTTTTTTGAGATAGCACTTATGGAAGGAGCGGCATTATTTTTTGTGTAGAATTTTCTCATGAAGTCGAGGATCATTTCTCTCAGTTTGTCGTCGGAGTCCGACATGTCGACTCGCTATATTCTGTTTTTTTATTTCTCTTATATGATATTCGGCGTAGAAGTGTTCACGCGAATATTAACGTGAAGTTTTCCCATTAACACCATTTCCACGAGAACTTTCCCATGATCTGTGTCATTAACAGCATTTACAATATGATTTGCTTCATTATCTCGCATTTGCATTCAATAACATCATTATCAGGTGTTCTACATGGGAAGCGGGTCATTGAAAAAATTTGGGAATTTGTATGAGGCTTGTATTAGTCGTTGACATATGAGTGGTACGTGGCTGATTCGCGTTTCATGCGAAGTGGATCTCTGTCACGAAAAATGTAAATGAAAATGTGGCATTGGGGAGAGGGTGAAGGTCGAGGAGCATTATAGAAGTAAGTCCATCAGGCATCACCCGCGCACGCGTTAGATGGGAAACAGACATCGCGCAATTCTTCAACGTAGAGATCGAGCGTAGTTAATTACATCCAGTTCTATGAGGCGAGTTTTGGTGAGCTGAACCAGAGCCCGGACACCTGCGATGGACCACTCGTGTTCACGGTGAAGACTACTCTGACTGTCACGCCCGAAGGCTCGTTTGAGTAATCCGCATTATAGTAGGCGATGATGTACTCGCCGGAGCGCTCCGCTTTTGTGAATGTCTTGCCCTCGTAGTTGCCGACCTTGGCGTGAAGTGTGTCCTGTATTTCGTTGAACTGCGCCTCCGTGTAGGCGGTTTTCATAGCCGTGTCCATGTCTCTCGTGAAGCTCGCGAGGTCTCCGGAATCGATAGAAGCCAAGATGTTCTCCGCAGCGGGGTCAGCGTAGATGCGCACAGACATCTCGTCAACTCGGGTGGACGCATCCATGTAGTACCAGACGCCCGCCGCGATGACAATAATTCCTATTATAAGCAGGATTGCTATGTTTCGTCCGCTCAGCCCCATGGGTACAGGACTACGCTGGCTTCTAATAGGATTTTATGAGCGCACTCCAGAGTTTGACAGATAGTTTTCGAGGGGTGAGCCCGAGGCTCATGATAGGTGGGCGCGATCCCCCGACCATGGCAGCCGTGATCTGGGACTTCGCTGCGTTCTCCAGAGCTATCGTGAGCATACATGCCTCCTCGACGCTGCCTCCGACGATGATTGGGCCGTGCGCCTTAAGTATGATGGCGCTCGCCGAGCCGAGTTTCCTCGCAGCAATACTCCCCTGCTTCTCGTTTCGAATCAGCGTCCCAACCTCCTTAGAGAAGTAGGTCGGGTCATCGACCTCATCGTAGGTCGGGACTCCGTTCGTGAAAGCGAGTGTGCTCGGATCGAGCAACTCTAGCTGGAGCCCTAGCGTTCCCAAGAGGGTCGCGTGGGTCTGGTGCGTATGAACCACTGCGCCGACGTCGGGGCGCGCCTTGTACATCTCGATGTGGATGGGTATCTCCACGACCTCGTAGTCTGGCCCAGATACCCTGTGGTAGTCGAGTGTGTATGTGACGAGGTCCTCCTCAGTGACCTTGTTCCAGCCCACGTCTCGCGGTTTTATCAAGACCTTGTCAGTTCCCGGCAACCTAGCGCTGAAGTGGCCCATCGGGTTTGGGTTATGAACTGACGGCACCTCTCTGTAGAGAGCCTTGCAGGATTGTATCAGCTTCTCGACGATCTCTGATCGGGTATTACTTGTCAATGGGGAACAAGAAATGGGGTATCTGACTCCCAATAAGTAACTTATCCCGAAGATGTCAGCATCGATTTTCTCAAGATTAATGAATCGGGCTACCCCGAGGCAACACAAGGTAACGACGATTGGCGAAGACCCTTACTATAATCCAGAAGGCGACCATCTCCGCGACGCCGGCGGAGGTCTACGAGGTGTATACAGATGCGGAGAAGCACGCGGAGTTCACTGGCAGCATAGCTACGTCGACCCTGAAGGTGGGGGGCGGCTTCACTGCGTGGAATGGCTACATCAAGGGCAAGTATATCGGGCTTGAGCCTGGAAAGAAGATAGTTCAGGAATGGACGTCGTCGGACTTCCCCGAGGGGGCGGCCCCATCGAGGCTCGAGATTATCTTAGGGGAGGTAAAAAGTGGGACCGAATTGACCATGACTCACTCCGAGGTGCCTGAAGAAGCGGCCGAGGACATCGCGCAGGGGTGGAAGGACTATTACTGGGAGCTTTTGAAGAAGTTCTTCAATCGAAAAAGCTGAAGATCGGTCTGCTGAATTCTTGGATCGTTTTCTATTATGATGGGTGATTGTGTTGTGCTTTCACCCACGCATTGAAAAGAGCAGCCGCCGGAGCTCTCTCGTCAACGCGAGCGACTCCTCGAACTCCGCGTCGCTCATGGAGAGAAGTGAGCTGTACTGGATCACCCTGTTTAGTAAACTTGGGTCCATCGGGCCAAACTTGGTGAAGTAGCCGGATGAGCCGCAGAAGGAGCAGACGTCGGGGGTTGTCACCGGCGTCTTCCTTAAACTTGATTTCTTGCCCGCGAGCTCTGCGAGCACCTCGGCGTTTGCCTCGGATACCTCGACGCCTGCCCCGAGCTCGTTGAGACCGTTTAGAACTTCGATGAACCTGTGCCTGTCGTCTTCGGGTATCTCGTCTTCCTTGTAGACGAAAGTGTCTGCTGTCGCTGTGTAGTAGCTCTCGATGATGTGCCCACTCCGTTTCTCGGAAGTCTCTGAGACGAGTCCCGCTTCCACGAGCTTCCGCAAGTGGTGGTAGACGTTCTGGGGGGTCATCACTAGGCGAGCAGCGATCTCCGTTGCTGAAAGCTCGCTCTCCCGGAGGAGTAGCAGCATCCTGCGCCGCGTCCTGTCCTCCAGCAGCGTGAACGCCCTCTCGTCTATCGCCTTCAAGAGCCTGTGGGATTCACTAGCATCAGCATCGCCCACCATTAAAATCCCATTTTAATGTTAAAACGGAAGCGATATAAGAATTTACTGCTAATCGACACTTGAGGGAGTACGGATGGCTGAGAAGGAAGCATACATGATAGTTGACATAGGGGAGTTCACGAGGGCCGTTCTCGTTAGGAGGGAGAACGGAACATATAGGCTCGCAGGGATCGGGGAAGCTGAGACCACTATCGAGGCGCCGGAACTAGACGTCACCATAGGCATCAGGCGCGCTGCGGAGAAGCTGGACGGCGAAACGCTCATTGGTAGAGATGGGCCCAGGGGAGTCAGTCTCCTCTGCTCCAGCGGCGACGGCGGCGGACTTTACATGATGGTCGCCGGCGTCATCGGGATGATAAGCGGCGAGAGCGCACAGAGGGCGGCACTCGGTGCGGGTGCTCACCTCGTTGGCACCTTCTCCGTCGACGACCCTCGCCCCGACTACCGTCTTGTCGAGACGATGCGCGCCACTAGACCCGACATATTCCTCTTAGCCGGCGGAACAGATGGCGGAGCCGTCCAACAGGTCAAGAAAATGGCGGAGGTCATTAAGGAGGCGGATGTCAAGCCCCGCTTTGGTGGCGACTACCGGCTCCCAGTCATCTTCGCCGGTAACGTCGAGGCTCGGGAGGAGATAGCTGAGACACTCACCGAGGAGTACGCGACGAAAGCTGTCGATAATGTCCGACCCTCTATCGAGCGGGAGAACCTCGGTCCCGCAAAGGAGGCTATCTACGATTCCTATATGGAACACGTCATAACACACTCCCCCGGCTACGAAAGGCTCGCCAAGTGGGTTACACGTCCAATACTCCCCGCTCAAGCCGCGATAGGGAAGATACTCTACGCTTACGCTGAGCGCAGGCGCATCAACCTCCTCGCTGTAAACGCGGGTGGCTCAACAACCGACATTTACTCAGTCTATAGAGGAGTTTTCAACAGGTCACTCGACGCAGATGTCGGGCTTGAGTATGGCGCCTTGACTATACTCAATAAAACAGGGGCAGAAGGCGTCTCAAGGTGGCTTCCTAAGCCCATGGATGAGAGGACTATTAGAAACACCATCGGTAACCTCATGGTCCGTCGCCCCCTAAAATACTCGAATGAGGAGAGTATGGTATTTAGCGCACTGGCCAGAGAGGCGATAAAGCTTGGGGTCGAGGAGCATAAGAAACTCGCGAGCCGCCTCAAGGGAGTGCAGATACAGAGGACAATCGCGGACACATTCACTCAGAGCGTCGAGTCGACCTACCTCGATCCCGGCGACACCCAGGTCTTGATTGGCATGGGTTCAGCATTCACTACACCTGGTGAGTCGGCTGCACTACTTCTAGACTCAGTCGAACCCCTCTATATCACAGAGCTATACATAGACAGAGCGGGGCTTGTTCCCCACGCCGGCATGCTTCTCGGTGAGGCACCTGAGGCGGCTTTCAACCTCTTCACCAGCGAGACGCTGCATAGACTTGGGACGTGCCTCTGCGCCGACGGGAACGGCGACGGAGACTCGGTTAGCTTGACGCTTACCCGACAGGATGGCAAGACCATCCTTGAAACCGTCAAATCGGGGGAAATCAAGGCGCTTCCCTTACTCGACGGAGAAAACTGCAAAATTGAGGCGAAAGCAGGCAAGGGGTTCAGCCTGGGAAAGGGTAAGGCAAAGCGCATCGACGCGACGGTGACAGGCGGCTCACTCGGCTTCATAGTCGACGCGCGGGGCAGACCATTGAGAGTCCCCGATAACAAGGCGACGCTAGTTAAATGGTCAAAGGCGCTTACGTGCGAAGCGGCGGGTGAGTAACATGACCAAACCGATAGTCGAGAGGGACGTCGTCATCAGTAAGGTGCGGCGCCTCCCCGCACCCGGCGAGGTCCTCGTACACATAGGCGAAAGGGTAAAGGTGGATACGCCCATCGCGAGGGGGAAGGTCCGGAACACCGAGCTCGTCGAGGTTAGAGTAGACCAAAAGCTAGGAGTTGACGCTATGGATGTCGCTCCCTATATGCTCAAGAGAGAGGGGGACACTGTCAAGAAGGATGAGGTCATCGCCCTCCGTCGCTCCTTCTTCGGAAGCTCGACCAAGATCCTCAGGGCCCCTCTCGAAGGTACCATAGAGGCGTTTAGTCGCACATCGGGTAAACTGCTCATAAGGGGTCTCCCCATACAAATCGAGGTCAACGCATACATCCCAGGGAGGGTGACAGAACTGTTACCCCTCGAGGGGGGTGTCGTCGAGTGCAGAGGCGCGATCGCGAGGGGAGCCGTCGGTGTCGGCGGAGAGGCGAGGGGACTACTCGAGGTGCTCGCAAACGGACCCGGCGACGTGCTTACAGAGGATCCGATCACAAAGAGCCACACCGGAAAGGTAGTCCTCGGCGGGGCGACCGCTACACCCGAGGCACAGAGAAAGGCACGGTCGGTGGGTGTAGCCGCTCTAGTAGTCGGTGGTGTAGATGAGAAGGACCTAAGCGGGCTCCTCGGTCATGAGTTAAACCTCGGAGACACAGGCAGGGAGCATATCGGCTTTACTCTTGTTTCCCTCTCAGGTTTCGGCATTGAACCCCTCGATGAGGAGGCATTCCGCTTATTCAGAGAACACGAGGGCCGGCTCGCATGCGTAGACGGTACGACTCAGATAAGGACGAGGATGCTCCGCCCCGAGGTCATCCTCCCCGACTAGACAAGTCTTATGAACCCTAGAAACGCCGATCCTGCAGTGGTGTAATGCCAGACGCATATACGGAAGACTCCGTCAGGAGCGTTGATGAGTTTAAACCTAGTATCCTCTCTTTGAGGCGCCGCGCGGCGCTGAGGAACGAGTGGCTCAGAGACCGCCTTGACAGCTACTTACCCGAGCTCATGGAGAGAGCGGGATTCCCCATGTGGGTAGTGATAGCGCGGGAGTACAACGAGGATCCTGTCATCATGTCTTTGCTCCCGGAGCCATTTATGTACGCCCGCAGGAGGACCATCCTGCTCTTCGTGAGGAGGAAGGACGGGAGCGTCGAACGCCTTACATTCGCGCGCTATGGAATGGGCGACTTCTACAAGACTCTATGGGACCCTGACAAGGAGGAGCAGTACGAGTGTCTTGCACGGGAAATAAGGAAGCGCCGACCCGGGAAGATTGGTATCAACGTCTCCGAGACGACGGCCTTTGGAGATGGTCTTACCCACGGAGAGTATAAACAGCTCGTGAGGGCTCTCGGGCCAGGGTATTCGAGAAAGCTCGTAGGCGCCGAGACGTTGGCAGTAGGTTGGCTCGAACATAGGACGGCAAAACAGCTTGACGCCTATCCTGGAATAGTCGCCATTACTCACTCCCTCGTCGAGGAGGCATTCAGCTCACGTGTCATTCACCCCGGGGTTACGACGACGGAGGACGTAGCCTGGTGGCTTCGCCAGAAGATGGTAGATCTGGGATTGGAGCCTTGGTTTCCGCCAACGGTCGATCTCCAGTCCCGCGACCAGCCCCATGACAAGCCTGCAAGTAGGAGCATTATACGCCCCGGCGACCTCCTACACTGTGATGTTGGTTTTTATTACCTTGGACTCGCGACCGACGTCCAAAGGAACGTCTACATACGAATGGATGGTGAGACAGATGCTCCAGAAGGCCTCAAGGCGGCACTGAGGGACGCTAACCGGCTGCAAGACATACTCGCTGGTGAGATGAGGATAGGGCGCACTGGAAACGATGTCCTCAAGACGACGAGGGAAAAGGCGATCGCCGATGGCATCAACCCTTCCATATACACTCACCCCCTCGGAACCCACGGGCACGCCGCCGGCACAACGATAGGGCTTTGGGACAAGCAAGAGGGCGTCCCCGGTAATGGGGATTATCCGCTCCATTCCGACACCTGCTACGCGATCGAGCTCAATGCGAAGAAGAAGGTGCCAGAGTGGGGTGGGCAGGAGGTGAGGATGAGCCTCGAGGAGGACGCGGTATTGAATGCGGATGGGTTACGCTGGCTAAGTGGGAGACAGACCCGCCTATACCTCATCTAGTCGTAGACAAACTTGCCGTAGGGAGACTTTAGTTCTAGTGCGTTGGCACCTCTCGACTCCTCGCACCGGCCTATGACCTGAGCACCAAGTCCGAACCGTTCTACAGCGCTTAGAACATCGTCGACGCAGCCTGGGGCTACGACGAACTCGAAGCCGATGCCCATGTTAAAGTCTTGGTACATCTCCTTCCACTCGACGCTCGATTCTTTTTGTATGAGGTGGAAGATTGGGTCGGGTTCGGGGAGGCTGTCCTTAACGTACTTGATGTTCTTACCGACGCGTAGGCACTTCGTCTGCCCGCCACCCGTGTTGTGGATCATCCCGTGGGCTGCTCCGCCTATCTTTCTCAGAACGGCGGCTGCGACGGGGGAGAAGAGCCTCGTGGGGGAAAGAAGAGCTTCCCCGACAGTCGCGTCCAACCCCTCCGGCTCATCATCGAGCCCGAACCGGCCAGTGTACCTGCCACGCGCCGGGTGGGAGATCTCAGGGTACTTCTCTAGGTACTTCGGCGAGAGTAGGCAGGTCCTCGCGAGGGTGTGCCCGTTGCTCATAATGCCGCTATTGTAGGTTCTCTCGAACCTGCAGGGTCCACCGCTTTGGAGCCCGACGATAACGTCGCCCGGCTTCACGGTTTCACCCGATACGACGTCGCTCAACTTGATGCGTCCATAGGCTGTGACACAGACGTCCAGCGTCCTGAGAAGATCGGGGAGGTCTGCAGTCTCGCCCCCGGCGAAGGCGACCGGGGAACCCTCACGCTCAAGCGTTTCCTTGCAGTCGGCGAAGCCGTCCGCGAGGGCACCGAGCATAGCAACCCTGTCGATATTCAGTGGGTTGTATGCGACGTAGTCGACGAAGCTGACTGGGGTGGCGCCGACGCAGAGTACGTCGTTAATGTTCATCGCTAGGGCGTCCTGCGCCAGCCCGTGGAACCACTTCGCGTCTCCCGTCTCCTTGTACATGATGTACGCCTGAATTGGCTTGCTGCCCGCTGAGTCTGTGTGCAATACCAGCCCAATCGAGGCGTCGATCGGGTCACGCTGTATTACGCAGAAAGCGCCGGGATACAGGTTCTCTATAGCGCCTTTGAACTTCTCTATCCCCGGCTTCCTGACGTCAACGCCGAGTTCCTTATAGCGTGACCCCATGACCAATCAACGGGGTAAAATGAGGCTTGACCGTTATAAGTGGTTAGGGCTCAAGAGGGACGTCCATACTCTCCTTAACTGGGTCGAAAACCATGATGGTAAGGGTCTTCGAAATGCCTGGCACAGTCCTTAGCTTGTCCACGACGAACCTGCCCACCGCGTTTACATCCTTCTCCTTGACCTTGATGAGAAAGTCCCAGTCACCGGTGATTATGTGTACCTCCTGCACTTCGGGGTACTTGCCGACGATCTTGGCGACCTCCCTCTGGTTGAGGTCCTTATCCGCCCCTGAGGGCCTGTATGTGAAGCTGACGAAGATGAATGCCGTTGTGGGGCGCCCCAGCTTCCCAGCGTCGAGTATCGGCTTATAGCCGCGTATAACGCCGGTATCCTCGAGTCTCTTGATTCGGCTGTAGACCGTCGTGATCGGTGACTCTATCCTTATGCTGATGTCCTTCGCGGACATCTTCGCGTCCTCCATCAATAGTCCGAGTATATCACGGTCCTTCTCATCTAGGGTGACAGTTGACATGGAAAAAATACAGTGTTGAAACACTATTTAAGAACTTTTTCTACTGCCTGACCGATAATCTCGTAAAGCCCTATGAGTTGACGAAGTAGACCTTGATCACGGACTCCTCGTATGACAACGAGAAAGTTGGGCGAGATGCATTTTACCTCTGAGAAGACGACCTCGGTATCCATACTAATCGTTCTGTGGTGGATTAGCCACTTTAAACATTCCAACGAAATCAACAAGCTCGTGTGCGATAAACAGATCCTGAAAAGGATGAAGGACAGAAAATATTGAATATTAAACCAAGGTGGAGGATTAGAGGAGGCTCTTGAGTCCGGGGTCAGTCTTCTCGAGCTTCCTGCAGTTGTCGATCGTCTCGAACGCCCGCCTTATGTGGGGAACGGTGATCGAGCCGCCGACTATAACGCACACGTTAAGCGCGTCGTAGAGCTCCTTATCGGTTGTGCCGAGCTGTAAGAGGCGGACAAGATGATAGGTAACGCAGTCGTCGCAACGTAGAACCATGCTCGTTGTTAATCCGAGAAGCTCAAGCGTCTTCTCGTCGAGCGCTCCCTCCTCGTATGCCCTGCTGTCGAGCGCCCAGAAACGCTTGAGGCCTAGGTGCCCGCAGTTGAGTATGCGCTCGTTCATCTCCTTTCTGAACTCGTTGTACTCCTGTAGGTTCTTCATAGGCGTGGTTTTCTCCTAGCGAGGCTAAAAACCCTGCCACTTAGGGTGAAGGTTTTATTCCGCCTCACGTCTTTGCTTCGCCGTGAATACAATAGCCGAGGGTGACGACGTCCTCCTCTATCTCGATAGGGAGCGCACCTACCAGTTAAGGGTCAAGGCTGGGGAACAGTTCCACACCCATAAAGGCTTCATCGTCCTCGATGACATCATCGGTAAGCCCTTCGGCTCAACCGTCGTCAGTAGCCTCGGCATCAGCTTCTACGCGATACGCCCTCTAATCAGGGATAGAGTACTAAAGACGGATAGACGGACACAGGTCCTCTATCCGAAAGATATCGGCTACATACTCTACCAGCTTGGGATAGGTAATGGTTCGACGGTGGTTGAGGCGGGGACGGGCAGTGGTGCGCTCACTATGTCTCTGGCGAACGCGGTCTGGCCCGAGGGTAAGGTCTACACATACGAGATCGATGCGAGGAGCCAGAAGATCGCTGCGGGCAATATCGACAGGTCGGGTCTACGCCCCGTCGTGGAGATGAAACTCGGCGACATAACACAGGGGATCGAGGAGAGAGGAGTTGACGCCGTGTCACTTGACTTAGCGACCCCGTGGCTTGTCATCGACCACGCATGGAACGCCCTCGCGGGGAGCGGCGTCTTCCTCAGCTTTAGCCCAACGATAGAGCAGGTGATGAAGACTACTTATGCCCTCGAGGCGAAGCCCTTCATAGAGGTTGAGACCGTGGAGCTCATCATGCGCCGAATAACCGTAGCGGAGAACAAGACTCGCCCCGAGACACTTATGATAGGGCACAGTGGCTATCTCACCACTGCGCGCAAGATTATTCCCTAGTTAATTTATCTATCCCTTTGAAGTTCTTCTGGTTCATGGAGTTAGTCAAGCCGAGGCGCCTATCTGTCGGAGCTAGGGTGCGAATCATCGCACCAGCAAGTAGTATGGACATCCTCGACACTGGCGCCGTTAAGAGGGGCGTGGAGAACCTAGAGAAGATTGGGTTTAGGGTCGAGATAAGTCCTCACGCGACGCGTCGGCACGGTCACGCCTCTGGGACTCCTGAGGAGAGGGCAGCCAGTCTCATGAGTGCCTTCAAGGACAAGAGTATCGAGGGAATAATCTGCGCCTGGGGAGGCTGGAACTCAAGCGACGTCATAGACCTCCTAGACTACCCTGTTATACGAAGTAATCCCAAGGTCTTCATCGGTTATAGCGACATAACCACCCTTAATGTCGCCCTGCTCGAGAAGGCTGGGCTAGTCAATTTCCAGGGACCTGCCCTTATCACTTGGACGCACCAACACCTCATGGACTGGGAGGTCGAGGACTTCAAGAGGGCAACGATGACCACTACTGTCCCACGCATACTCGAGGCAGCACCCACATACATTGACGACCCATACTACTGGCAGCACCTAGAGAAGTCGCCTCAACCAGTCGCCAACCCCGGCTGGAAGACTTTTAGGGATGGTATAGTCGAGGGGACGATTATCGGCGGGCACCTCGGCACATTGCTCTCCCTCGCGGGCACAGATTACTGGCCAGAGCTAGAGGGAAGGATACTCTTCATCGAGGAGGACGAGGAGGGAGGCCCGACGGGCAGGATAGCGCGCGAGATGAGGCAGTTAAAGCAGACAGGTGCCTTCGATGAGATCGCGGGACTTATGGTTGGGAGGATCCCCACGGTTGCTGGTCTGAAGGAGGGCGACTCGCTGGATATGATCCTGGATGAATGCCTTCGTAAGTATGAGTTCCCGGTCGTGACGGGGGTGGATGTGGGTCACACAAATCCGATAGCCAGTGTCCCGTTAGGTATACGAGCGAGACTGGACGCCTTGGATAAGAAACTAACCTACCTCGAGTCCGGGGTTGATGATTAATAACATTCTCAATAATATGGGACAATCCAACTATATTGGGTTATTCTTATTACATGAGAGAATAACCTTTTACGTTGATATAATTATAGTTAAAAGGTGCCGTAGCCGCGGGCAACGGGCTTCCAAGGAACAGTAAGGCTGCGCTCTCTACTTGCCCAAGGGGGAGGCCGCCCCAACGGTAACGCGGAACGACGTTTGACGCGGCGCGGCTCCTTACTTCTAAAGCCCCGATGACATACGGATAAAACCCCCACTCCGCATAGTAATAGCGATAACGCACAATGTTGTTGCGTGTTAGAAACTATTTTTGACTGATCAGAGTCAAAAATAGGGGGTTCTACGATAAGCCTCTGACGGTTCATCATAACGACACCTAACACGAAATAATGAGGGGTCTCCCCTGGTTCAGTTTCAAGTAGGAAGCAAACAGTGTACGATGGATTGGTAACACAGAATCTATATAGGTACGAGAATATGCTAGTCAAAAAATGTGATTGATTAGATAAATCTAAATCACACTCGCAACCAACGATTATCGACAGCATTGTTTGACAAAGAATCCATGAAGCTCATGAAGGAGATGATGGAGGCCTTCGGTCCAAGCGGCTTCGAGAGAGAGGTTAACAAATTATTCAAGAAGCATATGACACCCTACGCGGATGAGGTCATACAGGATAAGCTTGGCTCGGTCGGCTTCGTCGCGAAGGGCACGAGTGACCGCCCACGCGTTCTCGTCACGGGGCACACCGATGAGGTCGGCTTCATTATCTCGAGTCTTACCGATGAGGGCTATCTGACTTTCAACCAGCTCGGCGGTTGGTTCGACCAGGTGCTCCTCGGGCAGCGCGTCGTTATCAGAGGCAGCAAGGGCGACGTTCATGGCATCATCGCGAGCAAGCCGCCTCATATCCTCCCTGAAGAGGAGAGGAAGAAGGTCGTTGAGAAGAAGGACATGTTCATTGACGTCGGAGCCACGAGTAGACAGGAGGCGGAGGAGTGCGGGCTCAAGGTTGGCGACCCCGTCGTCCCCTACAGTATGTTTGAGGTTATTCAGAACGGTAAGGTGGTGATGGGCAAGGCGTTCGACGACCGCATTGGTGCCTTCGTCTTCGCCGAGGCTATGAAGAGGATGAAGAAGCAGAAGATGACGCACCCTAACACACTATATGGCGTAGCCACTGTCCAGGAGGAGGTGGGCCTCAGAGGTGCACAGACCATAGCACATGTCGTTGACCCAGACGTCGCCATAATCCTCGAGGTCGACATCGCCGGCGACGTTCCTGGAATAAAACCACAGGACGCGCAGGCCAAGATGGGAAAGGGTCCGAGCATGCTCACCTTCGACGCCGGCATGATCCCGAACCAGCCACTGAAGGAGTGGGTGATCGAGGTGGCGAGGCAGAGCCAGATCCCACTCCAGCTAAGCCAGATGAAGGGCGGCAGAACGGACGGCGCCCCCATACACATGAGCAGAGCGGGCTGCCCCACCGTTGTCATAAGCGTTCCCACGCGCCACATACACAGCCACAGTGGGCTGCTCAGCCTCAAGGATACCGAGAACACTGTAAGACTCGTCATGGAGCTCGTCAAGAGGCTTGACGAGAAGACCGTCGAGGGATTCACCGCTCTATAGGGCGGAAACCTGATACCCGGCTCACGAATATCTATCCCTCGATGGGCGAGATCACTGTAAGGGACGTAACCGAGGCAAGCATCGAGGACATTTTCCGGGTTTGCAGCCACTCCAAGCTCGACGATCCACTCCAGAAGGAGGGCATCGAGATTCGCCGTCACTGGATACGCGAAATGCTAAGGAAGTACGGAAGCTGTGTGAAGATTGCATACCTCGGTGAGAAGCCGGTCGCCCACCTCCTGTTCTACACCGAGGAGGCGGCGGAGTATCTCCCCGCCCCGCGTAGGGGAGTAGCCCTCCTCAGATGCGTCTACAATCCCTTCGAGGAATCGCGTGGGAAGGGCGCTTCGACGGCTCTAGTGAAGGATCTGATCGATGAGTGCAGAGGCGACCCACCGTACATGAAGGGTGTACCCTGCGACTTCATCGCCTCCGAGCCCTTTAACACCGGAGAGGGAACTCCTATGGAGAAGTTCTACGCATCAAACGGCTTCACGAGGAGAGGTGAAGAGATGGTCTATGAGGTGAAGGGCAGGTACGCCCCGCCTGTAAGACCCGTGTGGAACCCAGCCCACGCAAACAAGGACGCAGCCACGATCATCTACAATCCTACATGTGAGTGGTCCTACGCCTCAGCCATCCGTATGAGGGACGCGATTCTAAGTCTATACCCGGACCTGTCCGTCTGGCTCATCGACCAGTGGCAAAAACCCGAGGTCTCACTCAGCCTCGCCAACAAGTGGCTGATAGTAAAAGGTACACCCATCGTTAGCGGACTCGGCGACAGGGAAGCCTTTGACCGCGAGGTCAGGCTGGCGGTCGAAGGCAAGTTATGAGGGGCGCCATCTTCGACCTCGGCGGCGTCGCCGTAGAGTGGAGCAACGAGACCACGTACAGGCTTATCCAAGAAAGGTATGGGATACCTGCCGAGGATTTCAGACGCGAAGCCGAGAAGCACATGCCCAACGTCCAGACGGGGGACGAATCAGAGGAGCGCTG
>JBFYNQ010000144.1:0-5616 GCA_041304265.1 Candidatus Bathyarchaeota archaeon
AAGAGCCGTTTTTCAAGTCTCTCGTATAAACGTAGCATATTTTGTCAAAACGATAACGTAGACTCAATATTAACCAGAAACTCAACAAAGTAACAAACTACTTCAGCTGTAAGGATCAATTATTGGCTATTTCACTTACCGCCTCATTCAAGGTCTTTAATGCTGCCTTTAGATCTGATGACTTCATGAGGTAACTCCCTGAAGCGAAGATTGTGGCACCGGCTACACGTGCCTTCCTGGCATTCTCGGGATTCATGGCTCCATCGACCTCGACAGGCAGCCTAGGAGCTATTTTCTTTAGCTTCTTTACTGTCTCCAGCGCGGCTGGGACGAAGGATGCGCCATATCTTCCAGGTTCGACGGTCATGACGAGGACCCTGTCGATTTCCTCGAGGTGTGGCTCTAGCTTTTGTAGTGGTGTACCGGGGTTAATAGCTGCAGCTACTTCAAATCCGAGGTTACGCGCTTTAGTGAGCGCCTCAAGAAAGTTGTCTGACTCCACATGGATTATCACCGCTTCGACTTTGCCCTTGAGGGCGAGCAGGTAGTCAAGAGGTTTCTTGACCATGAGATGCGCTTCATAGCGAAAGCCCTTCCTGAGGCTAAGGGGGAACATGAGCGCTTTTGTGGAGACGAAAGCCCCGTCCATGAGGTCTAGCATGACCCACTCGACTTTTCCCTCGAGGCAGCTAAACATCCCGTCTAGTTCCTCTTGGGTGGAGGCAATTATAGCCGGGAGTATCCTTGTCGACATAAGTGAATAATTCTCAGTGTAGTGATAAAGATGCACCCCTGTGTAGTTAAGGCTGCCTGAGGATAATGCGGAACGAACCAACGCGCAATTTAGCCTCGCGCGCGAGTCGTATCATCTAGTAGGAAAGATTGTCAATTATAGTTCCGGGCACGCCTGAATAGGGTTGAGGGCATCAACCTTTGCAGTGTAAACCCACGTGTGCGCGCTATTTTTTTTTATTAAAATAGTTATTTCTAGAATTATGGTGCTATACGGGCACCTTCGACCTTTTTAGGCGCGTGGCGAAGCCTATCTCCCTTCAATTCCTTTTTATGGGGTTTTCTATTATGATCCTTCTTCTTCGTCATTCTTTTCGTTGGCATATTTCAATTCACTCTTTCATGATATCTACGAGTGCGTGGTTATTAACGGTTCAGGACATTATGCGCACCAACGAGAACTCGATATTAAAGACTATTTTTACTAGTAGAATGGTGCAGGGGGTGGGGTTCGAACCCACGGAGGACTAACCATCAGGTCCTAAGCCTGACCCCTTTGGCCACTCGGGAACCCCTGCGACGCCTCTAACTAGAAACGAGTCCTCTTTAAAAGCTATACCCAGAGCCGTCTGTGTTTATAGCTCCGACCGGAGACAGAGTGCCCATGACGGAGGCCGGTGAGGAGCCGCTCAAGATATCGAAGCCGCTCGTCTTGACTGGAGGCTTCCAGGTCTTCGCCGACCAGCTCTACAACCGCTTCATACAGCTCCTCGCTATAGCCGTTGGAGCCACTGTAGACCAGCTCGGCGTCCTCAACGCCGTGAAGAGTGTCGCGAGCAACCTCTTCCAGATACTCTTCGGGAGGATGGCGGACAGGTATGGGAAGAGACGGTTTATAGCGATCGGAAGGTTCCTTAACGGCGTTATCCTCGCTGCCGTGATCTTCATCGAGGCTCCCGAGTGGCTGATACCACTCATAGTACTGTGTTCTATCTTCGTCTCGATGGCGCTCCCTTCGTGGAACAGCCTTCTCGGCGACTATGCACCTGAGGGTAGGCGTGGGGAGGTAATCGGGCGCATAAATTCACTGGCGCAGATCGGCGGACTATCAGCGATGCTAATAGCACTCGCGATCTCTTTGTCCCAGGACGGACCAAGCACACGTGCCAGCTACCTCCCCGTTATGGCTATGGCCTCAGGCGCCAGCTTCCTTTCGAGCGTCCTCGTGCTTTTCACAAAAGAGAAGCATCACGCTCAGGTTAGCAAGACACTCGACTTTTCTAAGCTCATCGGCGACATCAGGCTTCGGAGGTATCTCCTGCTCAACACGTCCTACGGCATCGGGATGGCATTCGCCTGGCCCCTGTTCCCTTTCATAATAACCGAGAAGCTGGGTATGCCCGTCTGGCAGGTCGCGATACTAGCGATCACGGAGACCACTGCGAACCTCATGACGCAGAGGTTCGCAGGGAGATTCATGGACGGTACGGGGAGAAGACCGGTCATCATCTTCAGCCGGATGATAATGGCCCTTGCACCGCTCTCATATGCACTGGCGACTAGTTGGCTTCATATAGTTGTCGCCGAGGTGTTCCTGGGCATGGGCATGGGGGCGTGGATGAGCTCGGAGAGTACATATGCCATCGACCTCGCACCGGGGGAACTGCGCGCCACATACCTCGCCGCTAGCGCCACCGCCTTCGGCCTTGCCAGCTTCGCTGGTAGCCTCCTCGGTAGTTACGTTACCGAGCACGTGCTCTCAAGCGGTGGCTTGGAGGCGATCACCACGGGACTTCTCATCTCCGCCGTTCTCAGGTTCACCCTCGGCTTCGCCTTCGTCACCGCCTACGAGTCCAGGCCGAAGAGACAACCATAGCTTCAAATAACCTATAACTCACACCCATGGAGCCATGGGAGCCGACGAGGAGCACTTCAAAGAGTCTAAGACGCTCTACCTCGCCGGCGCGAGCCAGTCGGTTCCTGACACCATTATCGACAGGTTCACAAGCACGATGGCGGTCGCCGTCGGGTCGAACGTTGCCGAGTCGGGGCTCATAAACGGCGGTAGACAATTAGCACTCACCCTTCCGCAAGTATTCTTCGGGGGGCTCGCCGACCAGATCGGGAAGAGGCGACTTATCATCGCGGGACGCGTCCTTTGCGGTATCACCTTCGCGGCGCTAGCATTCGTTAACACCCCCTTCTGGCTGCTCGCCATGGTCGTCGCCGTCAGCGTCTCGATAGCGATGGCGCAGCCCGCCTGGGGAAGCCTCGTCGGCGACTACGCGGGAGAGCTGCGAAGGGGGACCATCATTGGAAGGATCAACAGTGTCGCCCAGATCGGGGGCTTCACCGCGATGATGGCGGCTCTCCTCATCACACTCACCCAGACTGGACCCATGAGCATGGCCTCCTTCACACCGCTTCTCATCCTCGCATCCGCCTCCAGCTTCACCTCCGCCTTCTTCATCTCCCTAACCGAGGAGAGAGCACCAACATCGGAGGGTAGACGTAAACTCGAATTCGCCTCCCTCCTAGCCGACCGCGACCTGATGAAGTTTCTCATAGTCAGCTTCGTCTTCGGCTTCGGCGCCGCAACCGCCTCCCCCTTCTTCTCCTTCATCACTGTCGGCAAGCTGAGGATGAACATATGGCAGATAGCGGCCACCGCGGCGGCCAACCTCGCCCTCAGCGTCGTCAGTCAGAGGGTCTTCGGGAGGATCATCGACAAGGTGGGGAGGCGTCCCGTTATCGTCTTCAGCCGCGTTGGCATGGCCGCTTCCACAGTCGTCTACGCCCTCGCCACCGACTGGTGGCAGATAGTCGCTGTCGAAGCCTTCGTCGGCATCGAGCTCGCTGCCTGGGCCTGCAGCCAGTCGACGTACATAATCGACATCGCGCCGCCGAGGCTCAGGGCGACCTACCTCGCGGCCAGCATGACGGCGATGGGCGTCTCTAACTTTTTAGGCTCCTACACCATGGGGATGGTGACAAAAGGCTTCATAGCTTCCACCGACTACTCCGCTATCAGCATGGCTCTCCTATTCACTGCCTTCCTCAGATTCACGATTGGATTCGCTTTCCTGGGCATCAGGGAGTCTAAGCCTTCCACGGTAAGTTAGATAAACCCCTGTAGCGACCAACACCACGTGAATGCTATTGGAGATTAAATGGCTGGGCCACGCGAGTTGGATGCTCAAAACGGCAGGTAAGACGATCTACATCGACCCTTACGAGGGCGAATATCCGGAGAAGGGGGACATAGTAATTTGCAGCCACTCTCACCAGGACCACTGCAAGGAGGACAAGGTCAAGCAGGCAGTCGGACCCGAGACGACCTTCATTGCTCCCTCCGACTGCGCCAAGGTCGGCATCAAGCCCACCAGCCTCAAGTCCGGAGACAAGATCAAGATCGGTGACGTCGAGGTCGAGGCAGTCGAGGCCTACAATGCAGTGAGGATGAGAAGCCCCGGCGTCCCCTTCCACCCCAAGGGCTTCGGAGTTGGCTACCTCATCAGCGTCGATGGGAAGATCGTTTACCACACCGGCGATACCGAGGCTGTCCCCGAGATAAGGATGCTCAAGGGAATCGATGTGATGCTCATCGCCACCGGCGGCACCTACACAATGGACAATGACGAGGCTGCAGAGCTTGCTCTCGCCATCAAGCCGAAAGTCGCCTTGCCGATGCACCTCTGGGACACCGACCCAAATGTCTTCAAGAAGAAGGTCGAGGCAGAAAGCGCCACGAAGGTTGTCATTCTCAAACCCGGCGAAATTTACAATCCATAGTTATCGGATCTTCGCTTCTCAGCTAGTCTTTCCCCACATGTTGAGGGGTGGCTGGGCGTCGGCGGGAAGCGGGCTCCTGTATATCTTACCCTTTGTCCTTCTGACCTGCTCCTCCTTAGCCTTAGCGAGCAACTCAGGCTTCGATACTAGGTCAATCACTGAGGTGGCGATGATCTTAGAGGCGAATATGAGACTCTTGTGGCCGATGCCCGTTCCCGAGGCGGCGACGTTTATCCAGCTGTGCCCCGGGGTACCGAGTGGCCAGGTCGTCGTCGAGAACTCCATCGTGGGCGCCTTCCAACTCACGTCACTGACGTCAGTGGAACCGTGGCTGACCTCCCCTTCGTCCCACGCGTCGGGGACGCTGCCGTCCATCACTACGCCCTCCAACTTCTCCCAACCGGGGCGCTTCGACTTCCTGAGGGCGTCCCTCTTCTGCTCCGTTGGGATGTTGCAGGAGAGCTCCTCGGCGAATTGCGTCTCCTCATGCGTGTACTTTGGGGTTCCGATACGTCGCATATTATCGGCGATGAGCTCGCTAAGCGCCTTGCTGGGGATCTTGTTGTAGACCGCCTTGAGGAACTCGACCTTTAGGGTGGTTTCGGTCATGAGCGTGGCACCTTCTGCTATCTTGAGGACTCGTGCGTAAATGGAGTCAACCTGATCCCGCTCCGGGGCGCGGATCAGATACCAGCTGCGGGCGTAGTCGGGTACGACGTTTGGCTGTCCACCGCCGGACTCGATAACGTAATGCATGCGAGCATCTTGGACAACGTGCTCGCGGAGGAAGTTGACGCCGACATTCATCAGCTCAACGGCGTCTAGGGCGCTCCTTCCCTGCTCAGGGCTCCCAGCCGCGTGGCTCGTCTTCCCGTAGAAGTGGAACTTTACGCTATTGTTTGCGAGGCTGCTGCCGAGACCGCCGTAGTTCATGGCGCCCGGATGATGGCTCAGCACGGCGTCGACACCGTCGAATATTCCTGATCGGACCATCCAGACTTTACCGCTGCCGCTCTCCTCGGGGGGAGTGCCGAAGAACCTGATAGTTCCCTTAATACCTTTCCTCTCCATCGAGTAACGAGCGGCGATCGC
>JBFYNQ010000145.1:0-13434 GCA_041304265.1 Candidatus Bathyarchaeota archaeon
CGCTTTCGTGACCGTCCAGCTTCCTGTCTACAACGAGAAGAACGTCGTGGAGAGACTGATCAACTCCGTTTGCGACATGGAGTGGCCACGGAATCGGCTAGAGATATTTGTCCTAGACGACAGCACCGACGAGACCAACGGACTCATCGATGTGGAGATTGAGAAGCAGCGCGCTCGCGGCATCGACATCAGGGCGATACGCAGGGGGAATCGCGAAGGTTACAAAGCGGGTGCCCTGCAGAACGCCCTACAGCAGACGCGGGGCAAGTACATCGCAATAATTGATGCAGACTTCACGCCCCCCCGCGACTTCCTAGAGAGGACTGTCGCAGCTATGGATGCTGACCCCAAGCTTGGCTTTGTGCAGGCTCGCTGGGACCACATAAACAGGTCGTACAGTATGTACACGGAGGCCTTCAGCCTCGCTATAGATGGCTACCACGTCGTGGAGCAGTCGGCGAGGAGTGCCTCGGGGCTCCTCCTCAACTTCAACGGCTCCGCTGGGTTGTTGCGAGTCGACGCCATCAATGACGTCGGGGGATGGAGCTGGGACACGCTAAGCGAGGACATGGATCTCAGTTACCAGATGCAGCTTAAAGGGTGGAAGAGCCTCTACCTGCGAGACCTCACGGTAAAGGGTGAGATACCCCCAACGATGTCCGCCTTCAGAACCCAGCAGGGAAGATGGGCGCGTGGCAGCGTCCAGTGTGCTAAGAAGCTCCTCTTCCCCCTCTGGTTAAGCGACAAGACCCCCCTGCAAAAAGTCGAGTCGACGCTCCACCTCACCTATTATATGGTGAGCCTCTGGATGTTCCTCTGTCTCGTCGTCACCGTGCCCCTACTCGCGCTGAACAAGTTTCCATACGTCACCGCGCCTTGGTACGTGGGATTGTTGAGCCTCTGCACGGTGAGTAGCTTCGCCCTCTACTACTCCGCGATAAGGGGACAGGGATTCAGCCTGAGGAAGAAACTACCATACATCGGGCTCCTCGCGCTCATCGGCTACGGTATTTCCGCGAAGGTCTCTGTCGAGATGCTTAGAGGCCTTCTGAAAAAGGGGGGCAATTACCAGAGGGTCCCCAAGTTCAACATAGTCAAGAAGGGTGACCGCGTCGACATCTCCTACAACACACTACGTGAGTTGCCGTGGCTGGAGATGATTATGCTCGTCTACACTGCCTTAGGGATAATGTTCGCCTTCATGAACAGCAGTTGGGGAATAATGTTATACCTCTTTATCTACTTCATGGGCTACTTCGCCATCGCCTACAGCATCTCGCCACTTTGAGTAAAGATAATATACCCCGAGCCGTATAGCTTCAGAGCCCGTTAGAAAGGTGGATCGATATGTCTCTACGTGACCCGTTTAAAATAGAACTAAGCCGAGAAGCAAACCTAGTCAAGACAGTCTGCAGGCAGTGCGGTGCCACCAACTCCAAGGCAGCGGTAAAATGCCGAAAGTGCCATAGCAAGAACCTCCGTCCTAAGCGGACAAAGAGCAGAGGCCGTTCAGGCGGATAAAAACCGCCAATTTGTGGATATATCGCGCGTATCCCATCAATTCTTCGAGTTAACCTGTTTAATGAGAATGCGCGGCACCAAGAGGAAGGCGCTCATTGCAGATATGACGCAAAGGAGCAGTTGCCCGAGCGTCAAGGGTGACACCTTGAAGATGTCCTCAAGTGGCGCCCAGTAGACGACCATGAGCTGGAGAAGCATCGAGGCGACAGTCGCCACGAAGAGCATCCTGTTCCCCATTAGACCCTTCCACCCCTGGTTGAAGAGGTGTTTATCGTCAGACCTCACCATATAGGCTAGGAATAGCTCGAAGAAGACGATGGTCGTCAGCGCCGCAGACCTAGCCACGGCTACATCGCCTGTCTCGGTGTAGACGAGGTAGTATGTGATAAAGTCCGCGGCGAAGGCTATGAAGGCCGCGGTTATTATGAAGAACCAGTACCTTGAGAGGAGCCCCTCCTTTGGGTTGCGGGGCGGGCGCCTCATGAGCCCCTCCTCGGCGGGGTCGACGCTGAGCGCGACCGCGGGAAGACCGTCTGTGACTAGGTTGACCCAGAGGACGTGTATGGGCAGGAAGGGGAGTGGCAGTCCCATCGAGATGGAGACGAGTATCATGAGGAATTCGTCAAAGTTAGCGGATAGCATCAGCCTAACGTACTTACTTATATTAGCGTAGATGGTTCGCCCACCCTCGACGGCGCGGACGATGGTGGCGTAGTTGTCGTCTTCGAGGACCATGTCGGAGGCCTCGCGTGTCACGTCGGCTCCCTTTATCCCCATGGCGACTCCTATGTCGGCGGCTTTCACGGCAGGGGCGTCGTTTACGCCGTCGCCCGTCATGGCGACGATGTCCCCATTCCTCCTGAGCGCAGAGGCTATCCTCATCTTGTGCTCGGGGGAGACGCGAGCGCATACCCTGAGGCTCTCCACGAGTCTATCGAGGTCGGCGTCACTGAGCTTTTCAATCTCAAAGCCCTCAGCGACTGTCACCTCACTAATCTCTTCGAGTATGCCGACCTGCTTTGCGACGGCGACCGCAGTTATCTTATGGTCCCCTGTCAACATCATCGTCCTTATCCCGGCTTGGGTGGCGACGCGTATCGCCTCCTTTACCTCCTCACGTGGTGGGTCGATCATGCCGGCGAGTCCGACGAAGGTCAGCCCCTTCTCCGCATCCTTTAACCCAACCTCGTTGTTGCCCTGAGGGAGTTTCCTGTAGGCGAGCCCGATGACGCGGAGCGCCTCGTTTGCCCACCTCTTCATGGTGGCGTCATACTCAGCCCTGTCGGCTTTTGTGATCTCTCTCTCACGGCCCGCGTCGAAGATAGAGACGCTGTCATCAAGCATCTCTTCAGGGGCTCCCTTGACATAGGAGACTCGTGTCCCGTCCTCGAGCCGGTAGATCGTGCTCATGCGCTTTCTACCCGAGTCGAATGAATTCTCCTGTAGGAGCGTCTCCTTCAGTGCGGATATGGCAAACCCCGCTTTCGTGGCGGTGACTAAGAGTGCACCGTCTGTCGGGTCGCCGTGGATGCTCCATACGCCGTCATGCTCGTTGAGGGTTGAGCTGTTTGAGAGAGCCCCGATCTTCAGCGCGAGCGCGAGTCCCTTGTCTTCGAGCGGCTTGATTGTTGAGCCGGCCTCACTGAAGTCTCCCCTCGGCTCGTAGCCTGCGCCGCTGACCTCCAACTCCCTCCCTCTCAGGGCGAGCTTAGTGACTGTCATCTCGTTCTTGGTAATTGTGCCCGTCTTATCGGTGCAGATCACCGTGGTGCTGCCGAGTGTCTCGACGGAGGCGAGGCGTCTTACTATTGCCTTCTGTTTCGCCATCGCTGAGACGCCGAGGGCGAGAGTGATCGTGAGGACGGCGGGCAGCCCTTCGGGTATCGCGGAGACTGCGAGGCTGATGCTTGTCATTAGCGTCTCCTCGAGGGGGGTGCTGTAGAAGACGACGCCGACGATGAAAACCCAAGCACAGAGGGCGAGGCTGATACCTCCAAGTTGGCGCCCGAGGACCTCGAGTTTGTGCTTTAAGGGTGGCTCGTCCGCGTCGATCGTCGTGACCATTTCGGCGATCCCACCGAAGACCGTGGACATCCCCGTCGTGGTGACGACGGCGTGTACGCGGCCACCTGTAACGCTGGTGCCCATGAAGAGCATATTCGACTTATCCTCAGCGCCTTCGGGGAGCGTCGCCGTCTTCTTCGAGACGGGCATCGACTCGCCCGTGAGGATAGCCTCGTCGATCTCTAGGCTGAACTCCTCAAAGATGCGCGCATCCGCCGGTACCCTTTCTCCTGCCTGAAGGACTATGACGTCCCCAGGCACTACCTCCGAGGAGTCGATCTCCTCCTCAAATCCTCCACGGATGACGAAGACCTTTGGCGAGACCATCTTTTTCAGTGCCTCGACCGCCTTCTCCGCCCGATACTCCTGCACGAAGCCGAGGACCGCGTTCAGGACGAGAATGGTGATGATGACATACGAGTCGGTCAGGGGTTCCCCCTCGACGACGGCGAGGTAACCCGAGACGGCCGCCGCGATGGCGAGTATGACGACGAGTATGCTCTTGAACTGGCCTAAGAAGATAGATAAGGGAGATATTCTATGCTTCTCCGTCAACACGTTTAGCCCATATATATCGAGACGCTTCTTCGCCTCGTCGGGTGTTAGGCCTTCTTTGCTAGTTTCGAGTTTCTTGAAAACGTCCTCTACATTAAGCGTGTGCCAGGGTGTTTTCGTTTTGTCTGCCAAATGGTAGACCCACTCAGGTGAAGCTAGAAATGAATGCAGGAAAAAAGGGGTTTCGGTCTTTCTATAACGACCTTGACGCGCTTCTTGAGATAGTCCCCGGCCGCTTTGATGGCGATGATCTCCCCTTATAGGAAATTAGATCCACTTTTTATCATGATAAAAGTTAATCAAACAATACACGTCCAAATGGGACTAACTCGCGTGTTAATAGGGATGGGGTAAATGTCTTAACGCCCCTCCCCTGTACCCTATCCATGGTCAGCTTCACGCTCTTCGCCTCGATGCTCGTCTCTGGGTTCCTCGAGGTATTTGTGCCCGTCATCCTGGGTCTCCTGCTCTGGACGAGGCTGAAGACAAAGTGGGTCTACTTCATCATTGGCGGAGCACTCTGGCTCGTCGCCCTCGTAGTGAGAATGCCCATTAACTCTACCTTCTCTCTCTGGCTTATCGGCAACTTCAGTGGCGCCTCACTCATCTACCTCGGCATCGCCTTCCCGTCACTGACTGCTGGGATATTTGAGGAGGGGGCGAGGTGGCTCGCATTCAGATTCGCGATCAAGGATCACAGGCTCGAGAACGGGCTGATGTACGGGGCGGGGCACGGCGGCTTTGAGTCGATGCTCCTCGTCGGGGTTAACGTCTTAGGCACAGCTATACTCGCCTACTTCTACCCCCAGACCTTCACAGAGGCGCAGCTCACCGCCATCAGCGCCACGCCCGAGTGGGTGGTCTTTATCGGTGTCTGGGAGCGCCTCGCCGCGATGACGTTCCATATCGCCATGAGTGTCCTCGTCCTTGAGTCTTTCAGGCAGAAGCAAACGTGGTACGTCGGCGTCGCGGTTGGCGCGCACTTCTTCCTAAACTTCGCTGCCGTCTACGCAACCCAGTGGGGTATAATACAATCCGAAATAGTCGTTACGGCTTTCGCTGCTGTCTCAGCATGGTACGTTTGGACGACGTGGAAGAGCTACAAGGCAATGCCTGTACCGCAGGTTCCGGAAACACCCGCAACGTTTACTCCAGCGTGAAAGGCTTACAGTCTTTTAAAACAGAGTCTGGTAAGATTTTCTTCCACTTCTTGAGCCAGGCGAGATCCTTCTCCTCCTCCCTCAACTCGTCGGGCATCAACTCGGGTATGCCATCAACCGCGCTGCCGATGGGGTACCACCTTTTGCACTCGGGGCAGAAGAGAAGCCCCTCAGCAAGCTCCAGGGCGTTCATATAGCTATAGAGTGTATCGAGATCTTCCGCCTTCTCAATCTTGCCACCCATGAGATTGAGTGCCTTTGCATAGAGTGTGGCGGCGGCCTTAGATTCCGTATGGTCGTGTATCGCTGCAATCGCCGGTGGGCTCACCGTGCCGTCTCTAAGTTGTTTCCTGAGGATATTGTACTTGTCATCTAACCCCTTCTTGGGCTTCCCAGCTTCCACTGCGACCTTCTCGATGTCCTCAGTTTCCCACCTGAAGATGTAGGCCTCGAGTGGGTGGTGCTTGTCGATGGGGCATGCGAGTAGGTTGAGGAGCCACGGCTTCAATGCTGTTCGATGAATCTGGGCACGAACCCAATATATGAGGCTATCAGCGCAACTGGAAAATTTTGAATTTTTTCAGATTTGGGAAGCCGGTCTTCACCCACTTCACTCGCCCCCGTGGGTCCTTCTTGACCCAGTCGTACATATGCCAGAAGCTCTTGCCCCACCTCTCTGTTCGATCCGGCATCGGCTCGTAACCGAGGTTGCGTATCTCGTCCGTATAAGCACCTTCAATTAGCTCCTGTGCCCTTCCCTCAACGTGAACACGCTCGATGACGTCCTCGCCATACTTCTCCCTGAGCTTCTCAGCGGAGACGTTGAGAATATCCCCCTGGCAGACCTTGATCTTCTCGCCAGGCTTCAAGCTGAGCCTTTCAACTAGTCGCAGGGCTATCTTGGACGCCTCCTCGTAGTGGACCTTCTCCTCGAATGCACCCGGCTTGAAGAAGGAGACATCAATTATGTCGTAGAGGAAGGTGCCCGTCTCCGGCTGGTAGGCACCGATGACGACCCCCCAGAGAAGGTCGCCGGTCCCGGCGTCGTCTATGAGTATCGTCAAGCTACTGACCTTTGAGCTTGGTGACTATCTCCTGCGCCTTTGGGAAGCGTATTTGGCCAGACTCGACGAGCTGCTTTACTGCCTCATCCATCATCTCAGGCGTCGCGCCGGCCATCACGACGAGGTTCCGAGCGTGTAACCTCATGTGGCCCTGCTGTATACCTTCCTGAGTGAGGGCGCGGAGCGCGCCGAGGTTCTGAGCTAGCCCCACGGCGACCATCGCCTCTCCGAGCTCCTGCGCCTTCGTGCAGCCGAGTATCTTGACGGCTATCTGCGCCATTGGGTGGCTCTTAGTGGCGCCGCCTACTAGGCCGACGGCCATCGGCATCTCCAGCTCGCCGACGAGGTCCCCATCATTGTTCTTACTCCACTTGCTTAGACTGCGATACCTACCTGTCTTTGCGGCGTACGCGTGTGCTCCCGCCTCTAATGCGCGGTGGTCCTGCGCGAAGGCTAAGGCGACGGCGATTGTGCCGTTCATTATACCCTTGTTGTGGGTAGATGCCCGATAGGGATCGGCGTCAGCGAAGGCCCACGCCTTGACGATCCTATCCACCTTGTCCTCGCCGCCTATGTCCTCCTTCTTAATGACCGCCTCCGCCTTACAGGTGCGTCTATCAGCGAGGTTGCTAATGATGCGTAGGAGTGACTTGCCGCCTGTCAACTCGGCTAGCATTGGGGCTAGTGTCTCAGCCATTGTGTTGACGGCGTTTGCGCCCATGGCGTCGCGGCAATCGACAAGCAGGTGGCAGATGAGCATGGGTCCCGCAGTCGTCTCCAGCGGGCGTAGCTCTAGGTCCTTGGCGCCTCCACCGAACTTGACGAGTACTGGGTCGACCTCGTTCGCCATGTCAAGTATCTTCTGCTTCTTCTCCGTGAGGGTTGCGATGGCCTTCTTCATGTCTGGGATGTCGGTGAGCTGTATCTGCCCGATCATGATAGGCAGGCTACTGACGACCTTGATCCCTAGGCCGTTCCTCATTATCCGCGCCATATTGCTGGCTGCAGCGACTACGCTGGGCTCCTCACCTGCCATAGGGATTAGCTGGTCTTTACCGTTTAGCATGAAGTTGACTGCTACGCTGAAGGGGTACGCGATTGTGCCGACGACGTTCTCCGTCATGTGGTCGGCCTGGTCGATCATCAAGCCACCGCCGGATTTGAGGGTCTTAACCTCGTCCGAGGTTAATCCGACCTGCTCAGCTACTATCTTCACCCTCTCGTCTACCGGCATCTTGTAGAATCCTGAAATCCTGCTTGATACCATGCCTTTCACTCTTCTTTGCAGTAGCTTCCACGACCACTGATAAAAGGTAGGCGATGGGTGTCGATTACCCCACCGACAACTGTCTAAGGGCTAGTTGAAGGGGCTCTCGAAGCTTTCGGTTATTTTTATGCCGCGCTTCGCCATCTCGGCGAAGAAGGTGTCGCTGAGTTTCTCGTCGTAACCGATCTTCGCCGGGTGAATGACTCCTGGTGTATTCATCTGACCCTTAGCTATCATCTGGGAGACGATGCTGCACGGGAAGGCGGTGGTCTTAGCCATCGCGGAGAGGTCAGCCTTGAAGTCCTGGAACTCGACGAACTCGTATGTGTACTTCGCCTTTGCTCCGTTTTTCTTGCCCTCCACGATTACACGTTGGCAGATGGCATCCCCTTCATCGGGCTCGTACTGGAGGTACTTGTTGCCCCACGCCTCAAAGAAGTCCATCGGACTGATCTCGGCACCTTTTACCTTCATGGGCTCTTTGTCAAGGAAGTGAAGGTCCTTGAGTTTGTTCCACATGTCGCAGTGGCCAGGCCATCTGATCGTCTGCCCATAGGCGTTCCTCACACCCTTGAGACCGAGGTGGTTGACCACGTCCATGAGGCCGCTGTTTGTGAAAGCCTCAAGGTGGCCGAGAGGCTCGGGGAAGTCGATGGGAGAGGGGTCGCTGAGAACCTTGACCTCGACCGTCTTACCGTTCCGTAGTATCTTGCATGTGCCGACGCTGCCGCCGATCGCGAAAAGCCAGCTCCAACTGATCTTGTAGTTGATCGGGTTATAGTAGCCTGGTGTTCCCTTCTGTGGGAAACCGCCACAGGCGACGTAGAGTTTCTCGACGTTGTCGAGCTTTCGGGAGCCGACTCCGAGTAGGACTCGGTCTGTGCCCACATCGAGCCCGATGTGTGGGACGACAGTGACGCCAGCGTTCGCCGCGGCATCATTCATCGAGAATACAGTGTTAAAGTCAGCAGCGATATCGGCCCAACTGACCCCCGCCTCGATGGTGGCGCTGATTGCTTGGTCGCAGAACGTCCTCGGGATCGCGGCAACGACGATATCAAAGCCTTTGATGAGCTTGACAGTTGCCTTCTTGTCGGTGACATCGAGCTTCTCGGCACCCTTGACCTTGTCGCTACCGATCCTCTTCACCGTCGCCTTCGCCGCCTCGACGTTAGCGTCCGCGGCGACTATCTCATCAACCTCCTTCTGGGCCGTTAGGTCCTTTAAGAGGCCGTAGCCCATCTTGCCCGTGCCTAGGACGAGTACCTTCATCTATTATCCCGAGTAGGGGGACACGGGTTGTGGATAAAACTCCTACTGTTTAGCCGGTTGCCGGTCGACCTCCCAACTGTCCCTGTCCATGTCGTGGACAAAGGAGACGAGGTGGTCGACGAGGGCGTCCCACATCATTATACCCTTCTCTGATGTTGCCTTCGTGGGATCGCCGGTCACGCCGTAGGGGGCGACCTCGTGGAAGAGCCACTTGACCTGCACGTGCTCGGGGAGGACGGGTATATGGCCTCTCGCCCTGCTCATGTTAACGAGCTCCGGGGCGACCCTCAGCATCATACTCGTTTCACCCTCGCCTGCATGGCCGAGGCCTCCCCACGCCTCGAATGTGCCTTCTGGGAGGAGCTTAGGTGCTGTCTCCCACCAAGCTTCGAGGACTGCTATCTTCATCTCGGGGTGCTCGATACGGAATTCTCGCCCTGCTGCTTCGATTGCTGGGATGTTGCCGTCGTGGCCGTTTATTATGAGCAGCCTTTTCATGCCATGCATGTCGAGGGAGGCAAAGATCTGCTTGAGCACCCTAGTCAATGTCTCTATATCTAGAGTTAGCACCATGGGGAAATGCGCGTAGTGGTTGCTCACGCCATAAGGGAGCAGGGGAAGCTTAACCATTCCCTCGACCCTGTCCGTCACAGCCGCGGCGAGGCTGTCCGCAACCAGCGAATCAGTACCGAGCGGTAGGTGCTCGCCGTGGTACTCGGTTGAACCTATTGGAAGAATTGCCTTGTCGTAGAAAGCCTCATTCAACTTGTACCCAGTCATTCTGAGTAACTCGTTATCTGTCAAGCCTATCATTTACGAATGGAGATTCTGGATTAAAGAACTCTGTCCGGGAGTACCTCAGCGATTGTCCTAATTATGATGTCCGGAGGAATGGGCTTCAGCAGGACCCTGTCATAGAGGTTGTGCCCAGCCTCGTCGTTATTCATATATCCAGTGAGAAGGATTATCCTGGCCTCGGGCTTAATCGATTTGAGCATTTTCGCCACCTCGAGCCCCTTCATATCTGGGAGTATATAGTCGAGAAGGACGAGGTCATACTTCTTCTCCGTGAATTTTTCAACCGCAGTGGCGCCTGTCGTCACTGTGTCTGCCTCGTAGCCCTCGTCGGTTAGGATGTAGCCAAGGATCTGGCTGCTCATCTCGTCGTCGTCTACGAGAAGCAGGGCGGCTCGGGTCATAATTGATTCTGCCCGTAGCCCTTTTTTAAAGGTGACTATGGATGACGATACGGGTTAAGAGTATTATTTTTAGGGCAACATTGTGATCTTCGTTCTGGATTGATGTGCATATTGTTCATGTGCCTAGGAAAAGAAGTTGGCTTAAAGTATCCTATATGATCGTGGCTAGTTATATTTGAAAAAATCTGTCTAAATTGTGTGCGAGATATTAATGGGATGTTATCATATTCAGATTAAGCTGATTGAATGGATAAGTATTCGTCTAAGATACAATTCGTTTTCTTTTAAATTGTTTTTCCTTTTCTAACTTGAATGAAAACGTTACCCACGCCGGGACGGGTTGTGTTGAAGCCCGGCTCGAGCTCCGTTATGGCAGTCGCTACAATCTCGATGAGGTTTTCTAGGTCGCTTGGGGCGAAGACCTCGACAGGACTGTGACTGTAGCGGCGCGGGATGCCTATTGTGCAGGCGGGTATGCCTCCGCGGGTCTGCATGAGAGTCATGGCATCGGTGCCGCCGCTCATGATGCCTACTTGGTGGGGTATGTTATGCGCCTCCGCGGTGCGACGGAGCCATCTGTGGACCTGTTGGCTCTGGATCCTCACCCTGTCCCCTTGCTCGCCAACGTGGAGCCCTGCGCCTCTGCCGACCTCGTAGAATAAGTCGCGCATGTTGACGTCTGGCTGGAAGCCTGAGGGGAAGGTGTCTATGGCGACGGCCATGTCTACGTCGATGTCGTGTAAACACGTTTCGGCGCCGCGGAGTCCTATCTCCTCCTCGACTGAGCCGATGTAATATACTGTTGCTTTGACTCGCTTGTTTGCGAACATCTTAGCGATGGTTATGAGTGCGGCGCAGCCGGCTCGGTCGTCGATGCTCGGGCTTGCTATGAGGCCGTTCGCAAGCTTGACCGGAGATGTTGCGTAGGTGATAGGTGTGCCATTAATGACGCCCATGGCCACCGCCTCCTCCCTGCTTCTCGCGCCGATGTCGATATACATTTCCTCAATGGGTGGAATTGTATTCGCCTCAGCGGGGGTGGTTATGTGGCCCGGCTTCATCCCTACGACGCCGACGATTGGCCCCTTCTCGGTGAGTATCTGTAGGTGCTGCCCCTGTATGGCGCGCGTGACGCTGCCTCCGATCTTCCTGAAACGAATGAAACCCGTCGCGTCTATGTTGAATACTATGAAGCCTATCTGGTCTAGGTGGGAGACGAGCGCCACCTTGGGTGCGGTGGAGTCCCCTCCCTTCTGGACGGCTATCACGTTGCCGCGGGGCGTCCCGTATACCTCGTCGACGTATGGCTTGATTTCGTCGATGAACGTCCTCATCATAGGCTCCTCGAAACCTGAGGGAGCCTGAACCTCAACGAGTCTGTAGAATAGGTCTAGAATCGAGTCTTTGCCACTCATAAGGAAGGGGTGACTGTTGGGGAAAAGAGGTTTTGGGTCTAGATATCAATGATATCGTCCTCGAGACCTCCCCTCTGCTTCTTCTGAGTAGCGGGGTTGACCTTCTCAAGCATCTCGAATACGGTCTCCATCTTGCTGTTGCTTAGTATCTCCTTGAACTCCTCGTACTCGGAGACGTCGCGTATAAGGAGGCCCTTGCGCTTGGTTGGGGCGCCGCTGGCGTCGACGGGATTTACCTCTATGGCGAGTCGCGCGGGCTGGCCGCGGTATGAGGGTAGTTTTTGTATGAAGACTCCAGGGATGGTAGTTTTGACCTTCGCCCAGTCTTTTCCTGTTGCTAGGAACTCCTGTAGTTTCTCGGACATGTGTATGGCTACACTGTGCCGGTATTCAAGTTTAGCCCTATGGGGGATAGTGGTTTAAACGGGATTAACAACTTCATATTATGTCTGATTCTCTGTTTGTCTACCAGCTGCGGCGGTGGGCTGGTCCGGGGAGACACGACGGTGTCGCCCAGAACGGGATGGTAGCATCGAAGCACACCTTGATCGGGGAGGCGGGGTGTAAGATGATCAGCCGTGGCGGTAATGCTGTGGACGCCGCTGTCGCTGGGGGCTTCATGGATTGCGTCGTTGAGCCCGCTATGAACGGCATCGGAGGAGAGGGCGTCATGGCGATACACCTCAACACTGGTGAGAACGTCATCATTGACTATGTTGGCAGGCCTTCGAAGGATTGCACACCGGATATGTTCGAGTTGTCCGACTCTAAGGAGCCGGGCTGGATGGGGTGGCGCGCCGTAAAGAGGGACGCCAACGTCATCGGACACAAGGCTTGCGTCACACCTGGCACAGTGGCGGGACTCACCGAAGCACTGGATCGTTATGGCACGATGAAGCTCATGGACGTTTTGGCCCCTGCCATAAGCGTCGCGGAGGAGGGTTTCCCCGTCGGCTGGTGGACCGCAGGTTACATCTTCCAGAGGATGAAGACCTTCGCCCACCTCCCTGAGTGGGGCAAGAAGTTCCTCCACGACGGCAAGTACCCCTACATACCCTTCACCTACGATATGCAGAAGCCCGAGATGTTCATCCAGAAGAACCTCGCCAAGTCACTCAAGGCGATCGCGGAGGGTGGCAGGGACGCTTTCTACAAGGGGTGGATAGCTGACGCGATAGCCGACGAGATGGCGGCGCACAACGGTCTCATCACGCGTGAAGACC
This sequence comes from Candidatus Bathyarchaeota archaeon, assembly GCA_041304265.1. GTDB lineage: Archaea > Thermoproteota > Bathyarchaeia > TCS64 > TCS64 > UBA8941. The sequence goes on from JBFYNQ010000145.1 coordinate 12,741, forward strand.
TCGCTATGTACGAGCCTATCATCAGCAGCCCCGAGCCAGGTTACTATAGGGGATGCGGGTTAGTCTACGACCCGACACATGGAGGCACGACCCTCGTCGAGATGCTCAACATCCTCGAGGGATACAACCTCGCCGGCTACGGCTTCGGCTCCCCAGAGTACCTGCACCTAGTCGGAGACGCTATAGGACTCGCGTACGCTGACCGTTTCGAGTTTATGGGTGACCCCGACTGGGTCAAGGTCCCACAAAAGGCGTTGGTCTCCAAGAAGTACGCCGAAGAGTTAAGGAAGAGGCTCAGCGTTGACAAGGCGTCGAGGATAGGATTTGGGAAGCCGTGGCCGTTCGAACCCGACCACACGACCAGCCTCGCCGTCGGGGACAAGGCGGGGAACATGGTCTGCATAAACCAAACACTAGTCAATCTCTTTGGCTCAGGTGTCGTCGTTCCAGGGACGGGCATTACGATGAATAACGCCATGTACGGGCTTAACCCCGAGCCGGGTCACGCTAACTCAATCGACGGGAGGAAGAGGCGGATTCAGAATGTCTGCCCGATTATCCTACTGAAGGATGGCGAAGGGTTTCTCGCAGCCGGCGCGCCGGGCGGACGCAACATCCCAGTAGCGGTTATGCAGATGATACTACACGTCGTCGACTTTAAGATGGGCATACAAGAGGCTAGATCGGAAGAGCA
>JBFYNQ010000146.1:0-3018 GCA_041304265.1 Candidatus Bathyarchaeota archaeon
AGGCGGGCAAGATATGAAGCCGCTGAATGGGTTCGAGTTGCTCCGCCCGCCAACACTCGTGGGGGCGCTAGAGATGATGGGTACACTCGCAAACCCGATGCCCATCGCCGGGGGCACCGACATTATCCCCACCTTCCGCGACTTAGGCTCGAAACAGGTCCACCTCATCGACCTCGGGCTCATCGACGAGCTCCGCGGCGTCGAGGAGGAGGAAGGCTACGTGCTCATAGGGCCTACGACGACACACGCGCAGCTGCTGTCCTCAAAACTCATCGAGCAGGCTGTGCCGGCGCTCCACGACGCGGCGCGGTGGATCGGCAGCGTCCAGATAAGAAACAGAGGAACAGTTGGGGGCAACCTATGCAACGCATCCCCCGCCGCGGACTCAGCACCCCCACTCCTCGTGCACGGAGCTGAGGCGCACATAGTCAGCCTTGAGGAGGGGCACTGGATCCCTCTCCAGGAACTCTTCAAGGGGCCGAAGATGACTGTGCTTGAGAAGAACGAGATACTCGGCGGGTTACGAATTCCCCTCGTCAGGGGGGTAGGAAGCAGCTTCCAGCGTATAGGCAGGCGCAGAGGCTTCACGCTAAGCGTCGTGAACGCGGCGGCTTACGTGGAGAGGGATGGCGATAGGCTCAAGGAGGTCAGAATCGCTCTCGGCAGCGTCGCGCCGACTCCCATACGCGTGCCCTCAGTCGAGAGCAAGATCAAGGGGAAGAAGATGAGTGAGGAACTTATTGGAGAGGCAGCCGCCAGCTGCATCGATGCAGCCAAGCCAATTGACGACATCAGGGGCACCGCCGAGTACCGCAGGGACATGGTGGGCGTGCTCGTAAAGCGTGCAATACGTGAATCGTGGAGCCGCGCCGGAGGTGTCCTCTGATGGTGAATTTCGAGCTAAACGGCGCTGACGTCTACGTCGAGGCGCCGGCCACAATGACCCTCGTCGACATGCTCCGCGAGGAGCTCGGCGTGAAGAGCGTGAAGAAGGGATGCGAGCAGGGCGAGTGCGGGGCTTGCACTGTGCTGATCGACGGATACCCGATGACCTCCTGTATCATACTCGCGCCTCAGGTCGAGGGGCGCCACGTCTGCACAGTCGAAGGCCTCGTAGACAATCCCCTGATGAAGGAGCTAAGGGAGGCGTTCATGGAGAACGGCGCCGTCCAATGCGGCTTCTGCACTCCTGGTATGCTGCTGAGCGCTTACGCACTGCTTAGGGACAACAGGCACCCCACGGAGGACGAGGTCAAGATGGCCATCGAGGGGAACATCTGCCGCTGCACGGGCTACGTCGCCATAATCGAGGCAATTCTCGACGCAGCGGAGAAAATAGCCCCCGATTAGCCCCTCTTTGGGCAGTACTTATCCTATCACGAGGGTATTGGAGGACATGATGGATGGCAGCTTCTGGGGGCACTTGGATTGCCTTGTTGCGAGTAGCCGGATCATCGTCGATAACCCTCGCGGCACCCACGACGGCGGGTGCGATACGGTTGTCTATCCCGTCGATTACGGCTATCTAGAGGGCACCTCAGCAATGGATGGCGAGGGCATCGACGTTTTCGTCGGCTCCGACCCCGGGGATGAGATAGATGCGATCATCTGCACAGTCGACCTCGTCAAGAGGGACTCGGAGATCAAAGTGCTCATCGGATGTACCGAGGAGGAGAAACAGGCAATCCTGCGACTCTACGAGTCATTCTCACCTATGCGTCCCCTCCTCGTGAGGCGGGATTAACTGTTTTAAGCCGTCGCCGCGACTATCCCCTTTGATGAGCGACCCCGAGATATTCCACCGTGTAAACGAGTTCATAGCTAGGGGGGATAGCGTGGTGCTCTGTACGTTGACATTCAAGGAGGGCTCGGGCCCCCGTGAGCCGGGGTCGAAGATGCTCGTGACATCCGACGGAAAGGCGCTCGGCACCATCGGTGGTGGGGGTATGGAGAGGCTCATCATTGAGCAGGCGTTAGGTGCGCTCGCGGAGAGCAAGCCGCGGACGCTTCACTTCGCCATGGGGATACCGCCGAGGGAGGGGATGATCGCCATCGACTCGAAGTGCGGCGGGGAGGTCAAGATATTCATGGACATTATCAAGCCTGATCCACGCCTCATAATCATGGGCAGCGGTTGGATAGCCCAGGCCGTCGCCCGCTACGCGAAGGACTGCGGATTCGAGGTCATAGTCGTTGACGACGCCCCGACGGCGAAGCAGGAGTACTTTCCCGGGATGAAGGTCATCTCCGGCAAGTACCCCGAGTCGCTCCAAATGGTCGAAGTGCGACCCTCCGACTACGTAGCTGTACTGCACGGGGAGACTCCATTCGAGCTTGCTGCCCTCCGCCACGCGGCGAAGGCGAAGCCAGCCTACATCGGCCTGCTTGGTAGTGGCAACAAGGCGAGGAAGCACAAGGAGCAGCTAAAGTCTGAGGGATTCGACGAGAAAGTTCTCGACGCAATGTATGCACCCATCGGTCTCGAGGTAGGCGCTCAGACGCCTGAGGAGATAGGTGTAAGCATCGTCGCCGAGATGATAAAGAGGAAGCGGTGCTAGCGGAGTAGTGGCAGGTTGCCCACGAGCTTGTTTACTGACTTCTTCGGACCGTAGAGGGCGACGCCTAGGTACTTCAGCTCCCCGGCGGGGGTCATTGCCAGCTTGCCTGTATAGTCCTCGTACCGCACCTCCTTCTGCGCTGTCTCGGTGAAGTCGACGATGAGGATGTCCTCCGCTTTCATTGCCTTATCTCTTATCGTCTTGATGCTGTCGGCATCTGCAGAGAGTATAGGTAGGGGTATGTTGAGTATGCCGGTGTGTTTCTCCCCTGAGGCGTCGATTGCGTCTGGTCCAATTATCTTCTCCAGCCTTCTCCCGAGCGTCGCACCGAGAAGGCCGGCGGTGTTCACACTGAGCCCGACTGGGAGCCTCGAGTCGATGACCATGATGCACTTAGTTGACTCGTCCGTGACCCCATTTGCTGCCATGCCCATGCCATCCGGAGTGAAAAGCAGGTCAT
>JBFYNQ010000147.1:0-10417 GCA_041304265.1 Candidatus Bathyarchaeota archaeon
ATGACCTCCACCCAGAGGCCTGAGGGGAACTTGTCTTTTCCCTCGAAGAACTCGGCGCAGGTCTTCGTCGTGATAGTGAAGCCCGGCGGAACCCGGAGCCCCATATTGACCATTTCCGCTAGATTAGCTCCCTTGCCACCCAGCAGATCCTTCATGTCCTTATTGCCCTCGGAGAAGTCGTAGACGCGCTTTACCATCGGTGTCAACTCTCAGATGCAGAAAACTCCCTGTGGGCTACACATAAGTTTACCCCTCACCCCAAACATCAAATCAACGTGTTAACAGTCAATAAAACCTGAGAATGGGGGATATAAGCCTCAATAAATGCGTTTAACCCAGAATAAGTCCGATATTTTGCTCAGTTTCGCCGAAAGAGCCCACTTTCAGCCCCCTCTCAGGGTTTTTAGAAAGGGTTATAAATGACGTCTTGACTCGCTATATTAGTCTTTCGGAGTGGTTCTTTGGCAGCGACGCTACGAAGCAAGACAGTGTGTACCGAATGCGGCAGCACAAACCTCCTCCGCGACTACGACTCCGGTGAGCTAGTCTGCGAGAAGTGTGGATTCGTTCTCTCAACCACCCTGATCGACCAGGGACCCGAGTGGCGCGCCTTCGACCAAGAGCAGCGTGACAAGCTCCCAAGAGTAGGCGCCCCTGTCACCTGGACAATACACGACAAGGGACTGAGCACTACCATCGGTTGGCAGGACCGCGACGCCTCGGGCAGACGCTTGAGCCCCGAGGAGCGTGCGCGCCTCTATCGCCTCCGCAAGTGGCAGCGCCGCAGCAAGGTATCAGACTCCACACAGCGCAACCTCGCACATGCACTTAGCGAGATGAGCAAAATCGCCTACAAGCTCAACCTTCCACGCAACGTCATCGAAACTTCAAGCATGATCTACCGCCGCGCCATCCAAAAGCAGCTAATCAGGGGTCGTACGATCCAGAGCGTCGCTGTCGCAAGTATATACATGGCTTGTCGCCAGTGCAACGTAATCAGGACGCTCGAGGACGTCGCGGTCGCCGCAAACATTACCAAGAAGGAGGCCGCGAGGAACTACCGTTTCCTCTTACGCGAGCTGCAGCCCGATGTCCCGCAGGTAGACCCACACGGCTACATTAGCAAAATCGTGAACAAGCTCTCACTCACAGGTGAGACGGAGATGCTCGCTATGGGCATACTCAAGAAGGCATCCAGCCTCCGCCTAACAAGCGGCAGGGGTCCCTCCGGCATCGCCGCAGCATGCATCTACATAAGCAGCCAGCTCACAGATGAGCGCCGGACACAAGGTGAGATCGCCAAAGAGGCACAGGTGACCGAGGTCACCATCAGGAACCGCTACAAGGAACTCGCGCAGCGTCTCGAGTTCACTGTCAGCCTCTAAGTCTTTATCCAACCCCCCATTCTAGTTGGTGACCCTGATGGGTGACCAATTCCTCGTTTTCACCGGTAGGCCCAACGCGGGTAAGAGCAGCATCATACGCGCCGTAACGGGCCTCAAGGTCGAGGTCGGCAAGGACCCCGGCACGACGCAGAGGATAAACAGGTACCCCATCGCTGAGGGGCTCACCCTCATAGACATGCCGGGCTACGGCAGGAGCTTACGCGGCGGCCGTGGGAAGGAGGAGGAAACGAAAGACGACATACTCGACTTCCTCGAGCTTAACGCTGGAAGCATCGCCCTCGCCGTCCACGTCGTAAACATTAGCACGTTCCTCGAAACGGAAATGCGCCTCGCCAAGAAGGGGTTCATACCCCTTGACGTGGAGATGGTCCACTTCCTCAAGCGCGACCTAGGCATAACCGTCCTCGTCGCGATGAACAAGATAGACAAGGGACCTCGCGACTACATAGAGGACAACGTCGAGGCGCTGAAGGAGGGGCTCGGACCTAGCATCCCCGTCTTCCCCCTGAGCGCAAGGACAGACGAGGGCATCGGCGCATTAAAGGAAGTAGTCAGGAAGAGACTGGGCATCAGGGGTTTCCAGAGCCCCTTCGAGCTCATCAGGTAGCTACTGCTCGCAGCCAACTACGCCGGCGGCGTCGACAGCGAAGCGCGCCTTATCCTCGGGTAAGTATGGAGAGTCTATTATCGTCGCGATACGTGTGTTCTCCTTGCCCTTCCTGAGGTAGACGCGGTGAGTACAGGCATGCGCCATGACATGGCCGCCCGTCGGCTTGTTTGGGTCGCCGTAGGAAGTATCGGGTTTGGCCTGCACCTGGTTCGTGAGAACTACGGCGAGGCTGAACGCCTCGGCTACTCGTAGCAGCGCGGCTAGACATGAGCCTATCTTCTGCTGGCGGTCGCTCAGGGTACCCCTGCCGATGAATTCGCCGCGGAAGTGGCCGATCATGGAGTCGACAATCACCAACTTGACGTTATGCTCCTGCACCACAACTGGGAGGTTCTTGATTAGGATGGTCTGGTGCTCGCTGTTGTAGGCGCGGGCGACAAGGACATTCTGGAGAATGGTGTTCGCGTCGTAGCCACGTGCCTCGGCGATCTGCTTGATGCGCTCGGGGAGGAAGGTGCCCTCGGTGTCAATGACACAGACCTTGCCGCCGAAGCCGCCCTGTTCGACGGGTTGCTGGGCGAGGACGCTGAGGGTGAAGCATATCTGGGTCTTGCCGCTACCGAATTCGCCGATGAGTTCGGTTATGGCGTCTGTCTCTATGCCTCCACCGAGTATTTTGTTGAGGTCGGGGCTGCCCGTGTTGCACTTCATCATGTGCATTCTCTTTTCGAGGACCTCAGTAGCGGGGATGAAGCCGAGGTCTACCTTACCGCGTGCAAGTTGATTGACCTTCTGCGCGGTGTCCGCACCCATACCCGTGAGCTCCTCTATCTCGCGGCTGGGGGTGATGGCTATGGATTCGTAGGTGCTGAGTCCGGCCTTCCTCAGCTTAGCCATTGTGGAGCTTGATACACCGTCTAGTTCTATCGGGTCTTGCTTCGCGACGTCCTCGGCCATCTTGATCGTTTCGGTTGGGTCCACTTTCGCTTATAACGCGTGCGCACATATAGCGATGGGGGAGTCGGGTGAAAGTGGTTAGGCGGAGAGGAAGCCTCCATCCACCGCCAGCAGCGCACCTGTGACGTAGCTTGATAGGTCTAAGGCGAGGAATAGCGTGGCACGTGCCACCTCATCAGGTTCGCCGAGTCGCGCCATTGGTATTCGCGTGAGAAAGTCATACCCTGTCTTGGCGAGGCCTATGTTTCCCTTAAAGAACTCCGTCGCGGCGCCTTTCGTACCCTGGGTTACTATACCCCCGGGTAGTAGACAGTTTATACGAAAGCCCTTATCTCCGAAGTCGCGTGCGAGGCTCCGGGTGAGACCAATGACGCCTGCCTTGGAGATGTCATAGTGGACCATGCCCTTTTTGAAGGGGAGTATCGCCTCGATGCTGGCGACGTTTATGATGACGCCACCCCTCCTCTTTCGGGCTTCTACCATACGTTGGCACATCCAGAGGACGGATTCTAGGTTGATAGCGTAGACCTTCTGGAAGAACTCCTCGTCAATGTCCAGGAAGTCCTTGAAGGGATAGATGCCCGCGTTGTTGACGAGGGTGTCAGGCTCGCTGCCCTTGAGGTCATTCCAGAGGGTGTCTATCTCGGGCTTTTTTGAGAGGTCGACCCTCCTCGGTTCGACGTCACCTCCCCACCGCTTCAAATCGGCGCACGTCTCACCTAACTTCTTAGCGTCAACGTCGACGATTACAAGGTCAGCGCCTGCCTCCGCGAAGCGACTGGCCATCGCCTTCCCTATTCCAGCTGCGGAACCGGTAATGAGAGCGCGACGCCCCTTTAAAGAGACGAGTTCACTGAGCGACTTGTCCGCCAACGCACATCACCCCACAGATACATAGCTGAATCTTCAATGTTTCTCTAAACATGTGGTAGTACCCGATAACCCCATATAAATCTGAAATACATCACAAACACACATGTCATATCTCGACCATTGCGGAGTCTACGTAAAAGACATCGAGAATAGCCTAGCATTCTACAAAGAAATATTCGGCTGGAATGAGAAAACGCGTTGGACAAGTGGTTAGGCAAAGATCGCCGTTCTCGACATGGGCAATGGGCTCATGGAGCTGGTGCATCGCTCCGGATCACCGGGGGCACCTCCAGGGGGCAATTGGACGCACCTCGCAATACACGTTCCCGACTTCACCGACAAGGTCAAAAAGCTCGAGGCAAAGGGACTCGAGTTGCGCAAGGTCACAATGGGTGAAGGCGCACACATCGCCTTCTTAAAGGACCCCGACGGGCACACCGTCGAGATCATGGAGAAGGGACTCAGCCTCTAGCCCCAAACCTATTTTTCCCACCCAGACCATCCTTCATACGATGTCCACCTCTATTAGATGCGTTAAATGCGGAAAGCTAAACCCCATCACACCCCCCGAGGCAGCTAAGGAGCACACATGCGTGTTCTGCGGCGCTATCATACCACCACAAGCGACAGCCATACACGAGGACGCCACGAAAGACAAGGGACCCAGACGCTTCCCGCTCGCCCAGTCCGAGGCAAAGCCGGTGAACAAGAACCAGCGCAAGCCAATGTTCTAGTTGGGGAAGGGTTATCTGACAACCGGACTACTCAATATACATGCCGGGGACCAAAGTTAAAGGCGCAGAGAAGCAAGATATACCACGCCTCGCCGAGGTCCTATCCCTGGCATTCTACGACGACCCCACAATGAGGTGGGCGACACGCGAGGACGAACGCCGCCTCCCTGCCCTCATCGACCTATACACATACTGCCTCGAGGGAGACCTGAAGTGGGGCGGAGTAACGACCACCGAGGATCTGCAAGCCTGCGCCGTCTGGCTACCCCCAGAATCCATGCTGGAAAACCCTCCACCACTATACACTCTACGCATGCTCCCCCGCTACATGAACTGGTGCGGAGTTGCCAAACTCGGGAGATGGCTCAAATTCGGCGAGTTATGCGAGGCTAAGCGGCCTAAGACCCGACACCACTACCTCGACTTCATAGGAGTCCATCCCGATAAACAGGGTCAGGGATACGCCTCAGCACTCCTCCGCCACACCCTAAAAGTCCTTGACTCGCGAGGCGAACCCGCCTACTTAGAGTCCAGCAACGCTAGAAACAACCCCCTCTATCACCGCCATGGCTTCCAGACTACAGACGAATTACATCTCCCAGACGGTCCAACATTATGGTGTATGTGGCGAAAACCACAAAACAACGCAACATGCAACACTCTCTAAATCCAACCAAAAAAATCCAGAAAATAAGGCATATAACAGACTAAAAATGGAAATACGGCGATATATAACATCCGTTATAAGAGAATACTTTTCGACATAGGTGCTGCGGAGTTGTAAAAATGGCGACCCGTTGCAAGTAAAATTGACACGTTTTAAACGACATAACCGAAAAGAAGCGTTAAAACCGCCTAATTTCAAATAGATTATTAACCTAATCCACTATCCTACCGAAAAAAACCATCGAACAAGAATATCTAGGGGATGTGACATCCGTTAAGCAGATGTCCGCCGCGCTTACCTTCATCGATGCGACAGCAGCGGCCCAGACTAAGCTGCGCCAGACGATCGACCCCGCCTGCACGGTAAAAGTCCATAAGTCGCTTAACGAGGACCTGATAGAGACGATCCTAAGGGTGGATGCCTACAAGTTCAGGCAAGAGCTCCGCTATAGGCGCGAGGAGGTAATCGAGCATAGCGGTAATCCAGGGTTTATACTCATTACAGCGGAGACAAACGGGCAACCTCTCGGCATCGTCTACGGATACGACGAGCCCGACGGCGGATTCTTCCTCGACACACTCGCTAGCATGGTCGAGGGGAAAGGCATCGGGCACACACTTGCAACCCTCATAATCATTCACGCTAAGAACATCGCCCACAGCCACGTCACCCTGTACACAGAGGAGGAGGACGAGCAGGAACGGAAGCTCAGACAGTTCTACCTGAAGATGGGCTTCGTCTACCTCGGCACGGAGGTGGAGAAGGGCGACGTGATGGTACTTCAACTAAATAATAGCGTCAGTGAGAGGCTTTACAACCGGTACATTGCGGGTGAATACGCCCAGCCTCTGGTACCAGTTCCCATCCCTGCCTAAAGTAAATTATACTCACATGCCCCAGCAATTATCATGCAGACACTCAGAGGAATCTACACAATAGACAACTCCGAGAATAAGAATCACGGCATGGAGTGTTGGGCACTCGACTGCGCTGAAGGCGTCGTTCTCGTCGACGGCGGGATGACTCCTCAGCACATCGACAACATCGCTGCCGAATTAAAAGCGATGAAGAGGACGTGGGGAGACGTCAGGCTAATACTCGTCACTCACAAACACGGAGACCACACCAAGAACCTTCCTCAGCTCAAGAAGCTAACAGGTGCCCCAATCAAAGCACACAGACTCGAGGCTCCTCTTATCGAGAAGGCGGTCGGCGTCGAAGTGCAGCCACTCGAGGATGGTGCCGTGCTCCCCTACTGCGGTGGAATTCAACTCATCTGGGTCCCAGGCCACAGCGAGGGAAACTCCAGCTACTACCTCAAGAACCAGCATACGATTATCGCCGGGGATACCATCTTTGGCGACGAGAACAGCAACCTGATCACACCTCCGGAAAAGTACTGCCTTGACGCCAATCAGGCGGCGAAGGAGATAGATCGCCTCCTGAATTACGAATTCGACAACCTCCTCTACGCACACGGCAAAGACATCATAGGCTGCGCCAAGAAAAAGGTCGAGGAGCTGGTAGCCAGAACCCGTTAGTAGATGACCCTTACGGGTATAGCGCGATCCTCGCAGAGCCTCACGACGCGCGTCTTAAGGTCCTTGTAATACGGGGACTCCGCCTTCAGCGCCGACTCAAAAATCGGTCTCAGATCCGGGTAATTGTTATTCAATACTCTTCGGATGTCTGGCATGTTCCCGCACTTGATGTTCAGTCGATCTACAAGCAGCCTACCGACTCTGTCCACAAGCACGTTCAGCAACTCCCCCAAGCGGTCATCGCTCAGGTAGGGTAGCATTGGACCCAGAAAGGCATATGTCGGTATCCCTTCGTCGCTCAACTTTCTCAAAGCCTCAAGCCGAGCGGGGATCGCCGACGCACCCGGCTCGAAGACCCTCCTCACCCCATCGTCCAATGAGGTGATGGTCAATCCGACCTCCACATCGTCAAACCTCTTGAAGAGATCAATGTCACGGAGGACAAGGTCGCTCTTTGTCAGGATATCGACGCCATAACCATACTCAAGTAGGACCTCTAGGCACCGACGCGTTAATCTCCGTTCCTTTTCGAGAGGCTGATAGGCATCCGTGACACTGCTCAATATCACCCTGCCTCTCGGCTTCTTCGGGGCCTCATCTCTTAACACATCTACCGCATTCACCTTAATGTCCACAAAGCTGCCCCACGCCTCCCCTTGATGACCCATCCTCCTCATGAAGCGTGCGTAGCAATACGCGCAGGCGTGACTGCACCCGAGATAGGGATTCACGGCATATTCCATGCCTCCGATGCCGCTCTTACCCAGGATGCCCTTGCACCTAACCTCCCCTATCTCCATGCAATCACCCCAGCCATCCGGTAACCTATATATAATCCGTTGGGAAGAGTTGAAACAACAACCGCGCGAAAGTGAACAAACATGAAGGTACTAATCATCTACGACAGCAAAACAGGTAACACTGAGAAGATGGCGACCGCCGTCGCCGAAGGAGTCAAGGAGGCGGGCGCCGAGGTCACAGTCAAGAAGATCGGTGAGCCATTCCCCCTCACACTGCTCGAGGAGAGCGACGGAGTCGCCTTCGGCAGCCCGACGCGATACGCTGACGTCACGAACGATATGAAGGACTTCCTCAGCCACGTTGAGGACTATGTAAAGATTGGCAAGATGAAGATGAAGGGCCGGAAAGCGGCAGTCTTCGGAAGCTATGGATACGACGGCGCCTGGGTCATGGAGGACCGCTTAAGAGGCTACATCGAAGCTCTCGGCTACAAGGTTGCCCCCAAGGTCTGCGTCAAAGTCGACATAGAGATAAAGACGAAGCAAAAGGAAGCCCTCGCCGAGTGCAAGACCTGGGGCAAGGACTTCGCTAAGACCCTCAAGTAGCCCCGATACGCCGCCGTAGATCCTCTTCTATTAAATCTCTCTCATCAGGCGCGTCGCGCCACCTCTTATCGAGGCTACGCCTCTCATCAGCAGATATCACATAGTTGCTGCGCGCCTTGTTTAAGAACTCTATAAAGTCGCGGTACTTGCTCGAAGTGGCAACGGGCTTTGAAATCCGAGAATGGATCATCTCCCGCTGCGTCTTGATAGTTGAAGCGACCTCGACGACTCGCCTCATCTGCGTGAGTGCCTCACGACACTCGTCCCCCACCTTGACCTGAACGAATAGGAGGGAGAGCATCGTAGTCGCCGGAGCCTCGTACACGCTCCTGCCATCGACGGTCCTCCTACCACCCGCCCTGATCACCTCGGCCTCCTCAACTAAGAGCCTAAGCACAGACGCGTCAACCCTGCTCGCAACATACTTCTTTATGACGGAGAAGCCCTCCTCCCGGAACCCACGCCGAGATAAGCGGGTCTCGAAAGCTACCGGAAGCATCCTCATCGAGTCAGCGAAGGCACGCTGTGCCTCTGACTGTGTTGGGTGGAAGAGATTCTTGAGGTGCCTAAGCGAAGCAGCATCACCGTAGACGAGAGAAATGCCTATAACCTCGTCACTTAGCCCAAGCTCGATAGTGGGGAGGGGACGGGGCTCAGCGTCGGTGTTGGCTATCGGGACACTCATCTGGTCATCGGACACGTACTCCATAACTGCCTGATCATCGAGTGAGGCAACCAGCTTACCTAGAGTCGACTGGATTACCCGATAATAGGGGAGAAAACGCGCCTTTGTAATCAAGAAGAATCGAGCGAGATAAGAGACCCCTCTCTAATCAACACTTCTATAGGATTATGGACTCGGATTCTTAGAACCTTTTTTCACTAGCTATAAATCTGCGGGGACGTAAGGGGGTGTGGTCGTCATGGCTTCTGGGGTTGCCTATGGTTCGAGGGTTGAGGATGCCCATAAGGCGGGTGACCTCCATGTGCACGGTCTGGGTGAGGCTGGGGGCTATTGGGCTTCCTGGGACTCCTCCGCCGTGGAGAAACGAGGCGATGTCGCAATCTTCGTCTCGAAGGCGGCGCGCGAGTGGCAAAGCTTCCAGAGGCTCACGGGATTTGAGTCACTCATTAAGGGAGGAGTCGAATCGGTCATGCGACTCGTGGAAGGGGGCACGAAAGTCTTCCTCGAGTTCGATAAACAGACCCGGGAAGAATCACTTGAGAAAGTTCTATCACTTCTCCAATCCATGAACACGAGGCTCGTCCTCCCGTTGATCGCGTTCACGGACGAGTACGACTGGGAGACGACAAACGATCTAACCGCATTCGACGCCGTGAACACACTATATTCACCCGTATTCATCCACAGAGGGAAAGAAGCAAAGGTATTTGAGCCCTGGTCAGGTGGCTTAGTGTCTGAAACAAGCACTGGTGTGCTTGGTATGGTCACGCTTAACCTTCCTCGGGCGGCTTATGAATCAGGGAACGAGAATGAGTTTTATGGTCGAGTCGGTGACTTAACGAGGCTGGCGATCGAGGGTCTCGAGGCTAAGCGCTCCAGGCTCGAAGAGGAACTCAGGGAGGGGAAGTTGCCGGCGACGTCCTCAATGGTCAACTCGTTGGATGATTTCTCTTGTGCCGTTGGGGTCGTCGGGGTGAACGAGGCGCTTCAAAACCTCGTCAACAGGGGCATAGGCTCGATGCAGGGGAAGGTAATCGCATACAGAACCCTCGAGTTGATACGAGGAATAATCAAGGAGAGGAGTGAGGTGACAGGCCACAGCTTCTGCCTCGCCGCTGAGCCCTCAGATGGGGCAGCTTACCGCTTAGCGGAGCTGGACAGGGCGAAGTACCCGGAGATCAAGACGGCGGGAGTGGAAGCGCCGTTCTACACAGCTTCAACTTGCTTACCCGTAGACTACAATGATGACCTCTGGGACGCGCTTGAGCATCAAAAGAAGCTGCAGACCCTCTACACGGGGGGCACACAGTTCAATATCGTCGCGGATAGGAAATTAGCCGACTCTCGGGGCTGTAAATTGCTCGCGAGGAAGATAGTGGAGAAGGTCGGTTTGCCTTGTTTCGCTTTCAGCCCCCCCTTTTTGGTGGAGGGAGTAGGCAGGTTTGAGAGGAATGGATACTGGTATAAGCCGGTCTCTGAGATGGGGGCTGGTGAGATTGAGGAGGTGCGGATACGCAGACCCTTCGCCGTAGCAAGCGGGTGGTGAGCCAGGGGCTCCCCATCGTGGGGATTGAGAGGCTGAGTCTCAGCGACTACCC
>JBFYNQ010000148.1:0-6511 GCA_041304265.1 Candidatus Bathyarchaeota archaeon
ACGAAGTCGCGGTGGCCGGGGCTGTCGATGACGGTGAAGAAGTTCTTCGCCGTCTCGAGCTTGTAGAAGGCTAGGTCGATCGTGATACCACGTTCACGCTCCTCCTTGAGCCTGTCGAGGAGCCATGCGTACTTGAAGGACTCCTTGCCGATGGACTTCGCCTCTGCCTCCATGTCCTTCGCGTACTTCTCGTCGATCGCGCCGGCGTCGTAGAACAGGTGGCCGATGCTTGTGCTCTTACCGTGATCAACGTGTCCTATGATGATCAGGTTAATGTGTGGCTTCTCTTTTCCGCTCATTTATCTAATCTCCTTACTCAATCCGACTTGGATGGTGGATAAAAAGGTTCGGTTCACATGTATAAACCATACTGATCCGCGCGGTTTCGGAACTTACCCCCCGGCTTAGCACACTCGTGAAAGCGTCCAAGCGTTAATGCGCAAAGTTTAAACATACCAGCCGACACCGGAAGGTGGAGAATCGCTTGACTAACGGTATGTTCGCCGGCCGCAGGCTCAAGAATAACAGGAGAAACATGCGGTACAAGAGCAAGGACTTTGTCCTACGCATGAGACGCAAGGCGCAGAAAAAGGACCTACTCCAGGGCGCACCCATGGGTAGGGGTATCGTACTCCAAAAGGTCGGCGTCGAGTCCAAGCAGCCAAACTCCGCAATTCGCAAGTGTGTTCGCATCCAGATCATCAAGAACGGACGCCTCGCCACGGCTTTCCTGCCCGGCGACGGTGCACTGAACTTCGTCGACGAGCACGACGAGGTCACGATCGAGGGCATCAGCGGCCCCCGCAGCCGCTCGATGGGCGACATTCCCGGCGTCCGCTACAAGGTGAACGCAGTGAACGGTGTGCCGCTCAACCTCTTGGTCGTCGGTAAGATTCAGAAGCCCACCCGGTAAAACGGGTCGTTTTAGTTCTTAATTGACCACGACGGTTCCGATCTTCTTCGTCTCTTCAACCTTGAGGCACGGCACGAAGGCTATCGCCAACAGAACAGCTGAGAGGTAGAAGCATGTCGTTATGCCGTATACGCCCATGATATATGTCATGATTATCGGGCCGAAGATGGAGCCTAAGTCGAAGAAGGTTCTATAGGTACCGATGGCTGCGCCTCTGTTCTCGGGCTCAACTGCCTCTGCGGCTATGACGGGACAGACTATCCAGATTGCGCCCGTCGTGATACCTATGCAGAAGAGGACGGCGGCGGTTATGATGATTCCCGAGGCGAAGTTGAGTACGACCGCCATAATGGCGGTGCTCGCCATGCCGAAGAGTAGGACTGGCTTCCTCCCGATCCTGTCAGCTATAGAACCCATTATCAGCATCGCAATGACGTAGCCGAGTGACCTGGCACCCATTATTAAGCCGATATCAGTAAGTGACATGCCGAGGTTCTCCTTAGCGAAGAGTGGGTAAATAGTGTAGATGACGCCGCTGCTGAGCACGAACTCCATGAAAGTCGCGAAGGAGACTATGATAAGTATCTTGTTTTTGAAAACCTTGGGGAGTGAGGAGAGCTTCATGGCGGGAATCTTAGGCATCGTCGTGGATTCGTTCCTCACATTTGGGGGTATGGCGAGGAGTAGGACGGCTATGGCGCAGAGCACCGTTGACAGGAAGAAGCCTCCCTGGAAGCCAAGCGCCGTGATTATGTAACCGCTAAACGTCGAGCCGAGGATGCTGCCCCCGAATTCGACGCCTTGAAAAAGGCCCATCGCCGCGCCGCGTTTTTCAGTGCTGAACATGTTGACGATGAATGTCATGGAGACGGCGAAGAATAGCGGTGCTCCGAGACCCTGTAAGGCGCGCGCAAGGATGAGTTGGTAGGGGTCTGTGACGAAGGCGTTCCAGAACGTGCCAGCGGTAGTCAGGATAAGCCCCAGAAGCATAGGCATGTAGTAGCCGTAGCGCGCCGAGATGAAGCCGCTCGGTATCTCCAGGAGCACCCTCGCGATCCAGTAGCCGGCGACTGAGAAGCCTATCATGACGCCGACAGCACCGATCTCCTTCGCGAATATCGAGAGCAGGGGGTTTACGAGGCTCGTGCTGAACATCGCGGCGAGCCCGATGACACATAGAAGCACGTAGGAGAACTTGTAGTCCTTGAAGGACATTTCGCCTAGTGGGACCGGACGTGGGGTTAAAAGGTTGTTCTCGTTTCGGTAAGCCTTTTATTCACGTTCCCACTCTTCCCCTCTGCAATCCGAGGCGATTCGGCCAAGTGAGCGAAGAACCAGAAGTAACAATCGAGGCCACTACGGCGGGGACAGGGGGTATCAAGCTGTTCGGCGAGTGGAGCTTCGAGAATATAGAGGTCCGGGACCCCGGCCTCAAGAGGTACCTAAAGGTCGCCCCCGTTTTCATGCCCCACTCCGGTGGTCGCCACGAGGCCAGGAAGTTCCAGAAGAGCGAGATGAGCATCGTGGAGCGCCTCGTGAACGGCATACTCAAGCCTGGGAGCAGCGGCGGTGATAAGCCACGCGTGACCAACGCTGTGAGGACGGCCTTCAAGATAGTCAACGTCAAGAGCGGGAGGAACCCGATCGAGATGCTGGTCCGAGCCGTTGAGAACTGCGCCCCCAACGAGGACACGACGCGCATCGGCTACGGTGGCGTCGTCTACCGCCTCGCGGTCGACATTTCCCCGCAGAGAAGGATCGACCTCGCCCTCAGATTCATCTCGAGGGGCATAAAGGAGCAGACCTTCGGCAACAGGAAGACCTTCGAGGAGATCATCGCTGATCAGATAATCGGCGCCGCACAGAACGACGGTAACAGCTTCGGCGTCCGCCGTAAGCGCGAGATGGAGCGCGTAGCGCTCTCCTCACGTTAAACCTAGTTTTTTATAACAGGGTTCCCGCCGCGAAGGCGAGGAGCCCAAAAAGCATCCAATACAAGACCTGATTCTTCACCCTCCTGCTCGTCTCGCGACTGTGATCGCGGAGAAGGGTGTATGCGCTGTAGATGAGGCCGGCGTCGGTCACCGCGACGAAGGGCACGTACCAGACGCTCACGATGTTCAGGATCAACGGAAGCGTGGAGGCTGCGACGGCGATGATGTAGAAGGTGGAGGCGACCTGCGAGGCCTTATCCTCGCCGTACACCACGGCAACCGTCTTCACGCCCCGGGATGAGTCACCCTCCATGTCGACTATCCCCTTCGTCACCTCCCGTCCCGTGTTCGATAAGAATGCAAGGGCGCTGAAGAGCAGCGACGTTGAGACATTACCAGCTACAATACCCCCGTAAACGAAGGGTAGTCCTATGCAGGTGCTCACCATCAGGTTGCCTAAGAAGCCCATCCGTTTCCCCCACGCTGAGTAGGTCATCATCAGGATCCATGATAGGGCAGCAACGCCAAGGGCTAGAATGCTCGTAAAGCCGGCTGCTACGAGTCCGACGACGCTGAGGAGAATCGAGTAGGCGATGGCCTCGCGTGGCTTCACATCGCCGCTCGGAATTGGTCGCCCTGGCTCGTTGACGGCATCAATGTCGCGGTCGTAGTAGTCGTTTATGACCATGGCTGCGCCTGTGAGGGTGAAGCCAGTGAGGAAGACCAGGGCGAGGCTCAATAGGGAAACGCTAGCACCACCAGCCATGACGACGCCCACGAGGATCGCCGCCCCGAGCATAACCGAGTTCACGGGACGTATTATCCGTAGGAAGCCGCCTATTCTGCCCATCGCATAGCCAGACGCCCACCCGCCATATAAAATCCCCCGAATACATTCAGTACATATTAAATAATATCCATCCTAGAACTTAGTCTACGTCGATGCAACTTGAATGTAGAGGCCTTCAGGATAACAGCGGAGCGGCGTAGAGGGCTTTGAGATAGTCGTCTCGACATTTCGCGCCCGCGATCTTATTGACATATGTGCCTTTGACAGGTGAGGTACAGTGCTGACGAGCTGTCGCAGAACCTCGCCGAGAAGTTTAGGTTCACTGCGGACTAGCCGCCCTCGACGCGTATCCTCTCACTCGCAGGGACGAGTTTGAGGAGTTTGGGGTCGCCTATTATCCTCGCGAAAACGTTGACGGGGCTTGCTGGGCATATATCCCCGCCCCTGCTGGCGGGCGTGGGGCCGAAGAATAGGCAGAGGGCCTTCCCCGGGGGCCAGTAGGCGATGTCGCCTACCTCCACAACCTGTTTCGGTGACTCTTCGCCAGCGTTGACGGGGATCGTGAAGTAGATCTCGTCACCCCAAGTGTTCGCTCTGCCCTCTATGGGGAGCTTTGAAACGAAGGCCTTGGCGGTCTCTGGGTTCTCGCCCGTTAGCTCCGCCGTGAGCGTGCCGGCACTCTTCGTGATTATCCTGAGTCTCGTTGTGGGCACCATACAGTATTTTGCAGAGCCCGCTTAAGCTTTTTACCGAGGCGCGGCATTATGGGTGGATTGGGGTCGCTGGATTGACGCGTAGGCTCGCTTCACTCGCCCTGGTGCTTTTGCTCGCCATGACCCTCTCGGCGCCGTGTGTTGCTGCTCAGGATACGGTCTCGGGGAAAGTCATTGGTGTAGGCGGCGAGCCGCTCCGGGCCAACGTCTCCACCGTAGCGAATAACCAGATTGTGAAGACGGTGACAGCCTCAACGGATGGCTCGTGGACGCTCCCCCTCGACCCGGGAGTCTCTAAGGTCCTCGTCTACCTGGACGACCCCTCGACGCCCGGGTACGACTACGTCCCCGCCCTCATAGGTGTCTCAGAGGGCCCAGTGGATATCGCCCTTCTCCCCGCCGCATCCCTACGCATGGAGGGCGACCTCCTTTTCGTGGACACTGACAACATCCCGGTTTCCTACAGCTACCAAGTTTCGGGTGCCAACGGGACGCTGCTCTCGCCGAGTGGATACCCACTCGTCTTTGGATCAAAGACAACGAACTCGATCGCTATTCCGAACCTCCCTGCCGCGACGGTGATAGCCCCTGCGGGTGCTGAGTATCGGGTCTGGATCGGGGCGTCGATACTCGTTGGGACGAAGGTGACGACGAAGGCCGCCTCTTCGGTTGTCCAGCAGCCCCTCGGCGCGGGCACACTCATAGAGTTCCCGGTGATGGGGGTCACCCTTGAGTATAACCTCGGCCTCGTCGCGTCCGCTATCTCGGATGCCTCCGCTAGAATCCTCTCAATGGAGGGGCAGGGCTTCTACCTAGTCAGGGAGAAGGGGATACTGGCGAGGGCTGTCGCGGGCTACGAGGCGGCGCAGCAGAGGTACGAGGAGGGGGACTTCGCCGCTGGGTTCGACTTGGCGAAGAGGAGTTTCATTGACGCGAGGAGTACCCTCGGGGAGTTGAGCAACCTCACACTAGACGCGGCGTCCAGTGTCTACATAATCATAGGGTTCCTGGCTCTGGCCTCGATCACGGCTGGGTTCTTGCTCGTGGACTCGACGCGACTGCAGATTGCTTTAGGTGCGTTAATTTACGTCGCCTCCCTGCTACTCCTAGGGAAGGTCTACCCGGGAGTCGGGGCGACACCCCTACAGGGACTGCTGCTGACGTCGGCTGCGTCCTACGTCGTGGTAGTGGTGGCGGCGGTGTTCATCCCCCGGCTAATCGGCGGTGGGGGCGGGGACGGGAGGGTGAGCGTCGGCGGCGTCCTTGTCCCGGTTTTCAGTATAGCTAAGAGGAGTTTAAAGAGGCGTAGGTTGCGCTTCGTCCTTACACTTGTCTCGCTGACAGTACTTGTGATGAGCTTCGTTTCACTAACCTCGCTCTCGGAGGGCTATGGGCTCATGGTCGTGAGGTCGACGACGCTTACGCCCCACGAGGGTGTGCTGCTTCGTGCCTCGACGTGGACGTTGGCGGAGCCCACGTTCATGGAGTTCGTCGACTCGGAGGTAGAGTGGATTCTCGGGCACGGGGAGGTGGAGGGGGTCTCGGTGAAGATCGAGAATGTCCCCCAGCAGTCCCCGCTCACCTCACTCTCTGGGAACAGGATATACTCGATTATCGGTGTGAACGTCGCTAACGAATCGCAGGTCGTCCCCCTGGGCGCGGTTCTCTCCTCGGGGACTCTTCCGGGACCCGGTGAGGTGGCGCTTAGTGTCTCCCTCGCTAAGAAGCTGGGGCTCAATCTCGGCGATATTGTCAGGCTACGAGACCGCGTGCTGACTCTATCCGGGTTGCTTGACGACGCCGCTTTCTCCGCATTAACCGACCTCGACGGCACCACGTACATACCCGACAAGTGGGTGAACCTGAGCCCGCCGGGCGACCCAGCCTACTGGGAGAGACAAGCGACGCTCGCGTCTGAGGCGGCGCTCGTCGACTACTCGACGGCGAGGCTGACGAGGTCTCTCGGGGTCACGAGGATAGCGTTAGCTGTAGAGGAGGGACGGGACGCCTTCGCCGAGAGGCTCGCCCTGCAGCGGGGCTACCTGACGTGGTCAGCCTCTGGTACGGGCGTCGTCTTTTCCGCCCTCGGCAGCTACCTCGAGGGAAAGGGACTGCCCCTCGTAATCCCGTGGGCGATAGTCGTGCTCAACGTAGTGGTCAC
>JBFYNQ010000149.1:0-5482 GCA_041304265.1 Candidatus Bathyarchaeota archaeon
GAGCAGCGAAGCCAAGGCACCGATCCCGGCGGCTGTACCTAGGTTAATCCCTCTAGGCTGCTTAATCATGAGGAACAGTGTAAAGACGAATATAGCGATCGAGATCATAGCCGTTGGTTGCATACTCGACCCAGCGCAATGACTCTCAGGAAAACAGCCTCCTACCTATCAACGTATCTCCGCGAAGAATCATTGAATATTTTCTTCGTCATGATCACATCACGAGTCCGCGGCGTTAGTGTTAAACCAACATCCACACAGTCCATATTGATCAATATGCCGAGCGACCACAACCTATTCTCACGTGCAGCCGGTGAAACCCCGACCCTCGTTAAGGGTAAGGGCGTCTACATTTGGGACTCAGACGGTAAGAAATACCTTGACGGGAGTGGGGGACCCCTATGCGTCAACATAGGCTACGGGGTTGACGAGGTCATCGCCTCGATAAAGCGCCAGATGGACGCTGTCAGTTTCGCCTACAGTGGCTTTTTCGTCGCTGACGCGGTCAAGGAGCTCAGCGAGAAGCTCGCCGCCTTCAGTCCCGGGACGCTCAAGCACAACTTCTTCTGCAACGGTGGGAGCGA
The DNA here is from genome assembly GCA_041304265.1 of Candidatus Bathyarchaeota archaeon. Taxonomy (GTDB): domain Archaea; phylum Thermoproteota; class Bathyarchaeia; order TCS64; family TCS64; genus UBA8941. The sequence goes on from JBFYNQ010000149.1 coordinate 585, forward strand.
GGCGACAGAGGCGGCTGCTAAGATGGCGCGCCAGTACCACCTCGAGAAAGGGGACAAGACCCGTTACAAGGTCATCGCCCGCTGGCAAAGCTACCACGGTAACACTCTTGGCGCCCTCAGCATGAGCGGGCACATTGGCAGGAGACGCCGCTTCGCCCCTATGCTCATCGATTACCCACACATACCCCCAGCCTACTGCTATAGGTGCCCGTACAACAAGAACCCCGACAGATGCGACCTCGAATGCGCACGTGCCCTCGACACGATGATACGTGCTACTGGGCCCGAGTACGTCAGCGCCTTCATAGCCGAACCAGTCGTCGGCGCAACTCTTGGCACCGTCCCAGCACCAAAGGGCTACTTCCAGCTCATACGCGAGATATGCACCCAGCATGGCGTCCTCTTCATAGCAGACGAGGTCATGACGGGCTGCGGCCGCACCGGAAAGAACTGGGGCATCGAGCACTGGGATGTCGAGCCCGACATAATAACCGCAGCCAAGGGAATCAGCAGCGGCTACCTCCCACTAGGAGCCGTCATTGCCAACAACAAAGTCTTCGAGGCATTCAAGGGTCCGTTCGCCCACGGGCACACATACGGGAACCACGCCCTCTGCTGCGCCGCCGGCTCAGCTTGCCTCGACTATGTCCAAAAACACAACCTCGTTGAGAAGTCCGCAAAGCAGGGCAAGTACCTCATGAAGAGGCTCAAGGAGCTATACGCCCACCCCACCGTCGGTGACGTACGCGGACTCGGTCTCTTCGCCGGCGTCGAGTTCGTAAAAGATAAGGTGACCAAGGAGCCTCTCGACCCCAAGCTAGGCTTCAACCAGCGGGTCTTCAAGGAGTGCTGGGACAGGGGACTCATCGTCTACCCAGGCGCAGGCACAATCGACGGAACCCGTGGCGACCACATACAGATAGGCCCTCCACTCTGCGCCACGCGCGAAGAAATAGACGAGGTTATAGCCCTCTTCGAGCAGGGGCTTAAGGCCGCTGAGAAGATTGTACGCTGACTACCCCATATTTTTAAAAGCCGAAACAGTATCCCTAACTAGAGTTCAGGAAGGTTGCCCACATGAGGGACCCAAAAGTCGACCAGATCTTTAACGTCGCCAAGGCTGAGAACAGGAAGTTTCTATACGAGCATGAAGCGAAGATGCTCTGCAGTCTCTACGGCGTACCAATCACGAAGATTGAGGTGACGAAGACCGAGGACGCAGCAGTCGTCGCTGCGAACAAGATCGGCTTCCCAATAGTCCTCAAGATTGTCTCCGCCCAGGTCCTCCACAAGAGCGACGCAGGCGGCGTCGTCGTGGGAGTTAACGATGAGAAGGGCATCAGGGAGGGCTATCAGAGGATCATCGCCAACATCCAGAAAAACGTTCCAACGGCGGTCATCGACGGCATACTCGTCCAAGAGATGGCGCCGAAGGGAACCGAGATCATCATCGGCTCCACCGTCGACCCGACCTTCGGCCCAACGATCATGTTCGGACTCGGAGGCATCTTCGTCGAGATACTTAAGGACGTCAGCTTCCGCCTCGCCCCAATAACCAAGGAGGATGCGTGGGAGATGATTGATGAGATCAAGGCGAAAAAGATGCTCGACGGTCCCCGCGGGACCGCTAAGGCGGATAAGGAGACCATCGTTAACACGCTACTCGCCGTCAGCCAGATGCTTATAGAGTGCCCCGAGATAAAAGAGCTTGACATGAACCCACTCCTCGTCTACGAGAAGGGTGCACGCGCAGTCGATGCGCGTATCATCCTCTAAAATTCTACCCAATTTCTCTATTTATTATACAATTTTCGCCTTGGCCTCGATGAGGCCTCTTATCAATAATGTCGGCTACTCGCCGAATCAAACCAAGAGGCAAGAAGGCCAACTCATCAGCCTGCTTCGGTATTCTCAATATAATCGAATTGATAGCCAGTTCTTTCCGGACTATCCCTCTGCCATCTCCCTGAAGAGTGGGCGGATCGCCTCGAGGCTCATCTTGTAAAGGTTATAGAAGCGTTGGTACGCCTTGACGTTCTCAGGGACCGGCTTCATCGGTACCTTTTCTGGTATCCACTTCTCGATGATTTTGTGATCCCTTATGGTTCCGGTTCCGAGTCCTGCAAGTATCGCATCTCCGAGCGGTGCGCCTTGTGCTCCTGGGATGTAGCTCATCGGCACTCCAGTCACGTCGGCGACTATCTGCCTCCAGAGTGGGCTGCGCGCCCCGCCGTCAACGAGCGTCGCCCTGTTCACCTTTATACCTACTTCCCACGCCGCCTCTAGGCTGTATCTCATAGCGTAGGCGACCCCCTCGAGGATGCTGCGGAACATATGCGCCCTTGTATGGTAGACGCCGAGCCCTAGGAAGCCGCCGCGTAGGTGCTCGTCCCAGTAGGGGGCACGTTCACCCACCATGAGGTGTGGGAGGAAGACTAGGTTGTCGCTGCCTATCGGCACATTAGCGGCCAGCTCGTCCAGCTGCTTGTAGGCGTCGAGGCCCGTCTTCATCTGCGCCTCCTTCTCTTTCTGCCCGAGTTCGTCTCTGAACCAGCGGACGCTGAAGCCAGCCGTCGCGATCCCGGTGAAGCTGTAGGTGTACTGGCGTCCCTTGACGACGTAGGGGAAGTTTATCATCCTCGGTGAGAGGCGGGGAGTATGGCTGATGAAGCCGTTGCACATGCTGGTACCGAGCATCGAGGCGAGGTCACCATCCGCTATCGCTCCCCCCGCGAGGGCGCTGACGCTCGCGTCTATCCCCCCGGCGCATATGGGTGTGCCTTTGGGAAGGCTTGTTGCCTTTGAACCCTTCGCGGTCACCTCTCCCACAATATCCTCTGAGCTGATGATTTTCTCGGGGAAGAAGCTCCGGGGAACGCCGAGCTCGTCCAGGGTCTTCTCGGACCAGTCGCGCTTGTGGATGTCAAACAATCCGCCGTAGTTGCCGGCGCTGCTGTAGTCGACGCTCTCCATGCCTGTGAGTCCCCTGATGACGTAGGCGTTGGGCGTCTCAAATCGGTGTATCCGCGCCCAGTTCTCCGGCTCCTTCCCCCTGATCCAGAGCATCTTCGTGTAGCCGTAGTAGGGATCGATGACGTTGCCGGTCACCTTGAAGAGCGCCTCGGCGCCGATGTTTTCTCTGAGCCACCTGCACTCCTCCGTAGCGCGCCTGTCCGCCCAGATTAGGCAAGGGCGGATCGGCTTCATCTCCCCGTCGAGGGGAATTCCGCTGCCGCCGTAGAGGCTGCTTATCGCGGCGCCTGCGATCTCCTTCGGGTCTATCTTCGCCTTCACGATCGCCGACTTGATGGATGCCTGCGCCGCCTTCTCCCAGACGTTAGGCCACTGCTCGGCCCATCCTTGCTTCGGCGTCAACACGCCGTATTCGAGGAATGAGCTTCCCTTAATATGTCCCTCCGCATCGACGACGACGGTCTTTGTCCCGAGGGTTCCAATATCCGTTCCGACTAGGTAGGTCAACTCAGTCACGTCGGTTTGTGGTACTTGTTGCCGTCGGCGTCGTAGATGGTGTAGCCGATATCGAGGCGGTGAGCGATCTCAGCGAGGACGGGCGTTAGATCGCCGAAGGCGAAGCCTAGGTGGTTGCAGGGCCACACACTGATGATCTCCTCATCGGTCATGGGTAGCTTACCCTTGATGATGGGCCAGCTCGGGTTGTACTTCTCATGTTCTTCGGGCTCTACAGGCTGTGTCTCGATGACACTGGCGACGAGGCGGTAGCGCAGGTTCTCCCTCCCGAGGCGCGCTACAGTCATAACGTGGCCGCCGGGGGTCCTGCCTCTTACGCTGCTGCCACCTGCGTCATAGAATATCTCCTGGCCCATATACTCGACCTCATCAAGCTTCTTCACCGAGTCCATCTCGGGTCCGCCGAAGAAGTAGGGCGGGTGCTGCCCACAGTTAACTATGTAGAGGAGGCCGTTCTCGACGTCGCGGAAGTCTCCAAAGCCAGCTGGCTTGCCCGATGCTAGGTGCATCATCAGCTGTGTAAGGGCGGAGTCCATGTCGTTCTCGCAGGCAATGGGAATCACCTTCTTAGGCTTGCCGTCTGGTCCGACATCGTTGCTCAGGTAGGCGGCCATGAGGCAAGCCGTGCAATGCTGCGCGCTCAGCTCGTCCTGGCATTTTATGCCCGCGAACGTGACGCTGTATTCGTTGACGATGTCCTCGCCCGCGTAGTAGAGGCTGAGTTGTAGGAGCATCTTTGCGAACTCTTTGAGCTTGGGGCGCTCGTAGCTGATCTTGCCATGTTTCTGGATGTGGTCGGCGGCCTTCTTGAGGCGGGGGTCGAGTATCTTGTACCTGCCCTCGCCGGGCTTTCCGCTCCACTCCACCATGGCGAGAGCCTTGCGCAGCAGCTCGCTCTGATCGAGGGCTTCGTAGCTGATTCCGAAGAGCTTTTGCCACTGGTCAACGTCCGCTGTCGTCGTCGGCATTTTGAGGCTCATGCCTCCGAGGGCTAGGTACTTCTGAGCCTTGAGGTCTACTATTACCCTCTTCGCAGTCTCTCCCTCAACTGCTCTGCGCTCGTTGAACGTGAGTATTGCTAGCAGGCGCTTGATAACGGTCTTATCGGATTTAATGTCGCCGAAGATGTGGTTATATGGTACGCCAATGCGCGTGAGTCCCCCGCCCGCCGCCATCCCAGCAACTAGGCCAGGGACGGTCGGGTCCTTGTGGCTGAACATGACGACGCGGGGGATGTCGCCCGTCTCGGCGGCGTATCGTTTGACGGCGTCTACGCTGTCCCAGGGGAATGTCCAACTACCTTGGTTTATGATGAGGGTCTCGGGCTTCGCTGCGGCGATGTGCTTTATGTGCTCCTGGACGAGCTTGGTGTTCCAGGCGATCTGGTCCATCTTTGGATGTTTTTCGCC
>JBFYNQ010000150.1:0-3182 GCA_041304265.1 Candidatus Bathyarchaeota archaeon
CAAACTCGAGATGCTCGAGAAGGCGGGTGTGAGGTTAGCCAAAGTTAAGTCTTAAATATAAATAAATTAATAACAAACAATTCCCGATTTCCAAGAGAATAACGCTTGAGGGTGAAAGAACGCGACTTAGTGTTGAGCGTAGTTAAGTGGTATACTTCTTTTCGCTAAGGTATCGGTCCCTGTGATCGGGGAGGACAGTGGCTACACGCTTACCTCTGCCTAACTCAGTCGCGATCTTGATCGAGTGGTAGACGTTAGCTCCGGCGGAGATGCCACAGAATAGTCCCTCCTCTTTCACAAGGCGATCCGAGGTAGCGATGGCATCCTCGTTCTTAACCTTGACGACCTCGTCGATGAGCCCACTCTCCATCATCTCCTCGATGATGCCTCCAGCGATATCCTTGCTTATGCCAGGCGGGGAGATGATACCGTCACTTATGGCGAGCTTTGCCGAGGCGGGCTCGAGCCCGATGACCCGACATTTCGGCAGCTTAGCCTTAAGTGCCTTGGCGACGCCGTAGAGCGTACCTCCGACGCCGATGCTTGCTACGAAGGCGTCGACCTTTCCATTCATCTGTTCATATATCTCGTTGCCCGTTGTGAGGTGTGCCCTCCAGTTTGCGGGGTTGCTGAACTGGCGCGCCCACCATACCTTGGGGTTACTCCTCTCTAGGTCGAGACACTTTTGCCGGGGGAGAAACTCGACCTCGGCTCCTGCGACGCTGCCCTTGGCGTCGAGGCCCGCGATCTTCATCTCGTGGACCTTGGCGCCGTAGCTCTCCATGATCTTGATGCGTTCGCGAGTCATACCCTCGGGCATGTAAATCTCGACGTTGTAACCAAGGCGCGTACCGACGAAGCTGAGGGCTGTACCCGTGTTGCCCGTGGATGCCTCGACGATCATGTATCCAGGCTTGAGCTTACCCTCCTTCTCAGCAGTGCGTATCATCTCGACGGCGATGCGGTCTTTGTAGCTGCCGCTAGGATTGAGGTACTCGGCCTTCACGAATATATCAGCGCCATTCTTGGGCGCGAGCTTCTGTAGCTTGACAAGAGGCGTGTTCCCGATGACATCTAGTATGCTGTCAACGGCCTTTGGAGCCATGTTGATAGAAGACACGGGTTGGAAAGAAAATGGTTTCCCCTCGAGCCGATGATGGCGCTACTTTGCCTTGGCCACATAATCCTCGCGCGGCGGACTGAAGGCCTCGAGGAGGATGGTCTCCCCCTCGCTCGTATTGCGCCAGCTGTGGCTTTCCTCGCCTAAGATGAGCCAACAGGCACCGGGGACCGTCTTGAACTGTTTGCCACCACACATCATGACCCCTTCGCCTTTGATGCAGGTGCCAACCTGCTCGTGCGGGTGCTTATGATCCGGCACAACCGCCCCAGGCTGCATGATCACATAGGTCAGCATACAATTGTCGCCATTGATAAGTCGGAGGTCGACTCCGGGGGCGATGGTTGCCCTTGGCACATTGTCCCATGTACTGTTATTCATACACCAGTTGTAAGGTGCATTGGAAATAAGGCTGTTTGGAGGAGTTTGCCGGCGGTTTTATCCGCAGACCCTGTCGCCGGCATCGCCGAGACTCGGCACTATGTAACCGTGCTCGTTCAGCCCCTCATCCACCGCCATTGTGTATATATCCGCGCAGGGATAGTGGGCGTGCACCCTCTCAAGTCCCAGTGGCGCTGAGATAACCGACGCCAAAATAATGCGCTTGGGCCGCCCGTTTTCCAGTAACTTGTCAAGCACAGCAACGCTTGTGCTCCCGGAGGCAATCATGGGGTCCGCCACGATCAGGGTGTCGCCGCTGGTTAACTTTGGGGCGTTGAAGTATGGCACATTAATCTTGAAGTCGAATTCCGGGAGGAGGTTGCTCGTTTCGACGCGCTTTGCGTTGACGATCCCGATCCGCGCGTCGGTGAAGACCTCGAGTAGGCCTTAAACGAGCGGGGTGGCGGCCCGGAGGACGTTTATAATCACGACATCTCGTGCTTCGGTGAGTGATACGCCCCTCGCCTTAGCCCCAAGTGGAGTATCGACCTCCACGTCGCTGTAGCCCATAGTATCCGCGATCCTTATCCCAGTAATCATGCCGAGTCTCCTCAGGCCCCAACGGAACTCCTCGCGTCCTGTCTCCTTATTCCGGATCTTCGTGAGTATTTCACAGGAGTAGTGGTCGTCGATGCAGTGTAGCTTCATTTGGCTACTCAATATGGACACTCCCCATTCTGAGTATGGCTCTACTTGTTCAGCCGCTTGACAAGGTTTCCAACGCGTTCGCCTAGCTTCCTGCACGCCTCGAGAGAGGCATCATTTGGTGAGCCGACGGATGATGCTCCGTAGTGGCTGCCTGCGGAGCTGCCTTGAATAATCATGCCGTGAACGAGGAGCATCTCGTTGATGGCGATTATCGTGGTCTCGGCGCCTGTGTGCGTGCCGCCGGCACTGGCGAATGCCCCGCCAACGGTGCCGTCGAGCTTGCCGTGGTATTTTATCGACTCATCGATGAACTTTTTGATCTTGCCCGAAGGTAGCCCATAATACACCGGTGAGCCGAGTATGAGACCCTGGCATTGGGGTATCTCGTCCACCGAGGCCTCGTCGACGTGCTTGAAAACGACATCTACACCCGCCTTCTTTACGCCGTCCTCAACGGCGTGCGCCATCTTCTCTGTGTTACCAGTGCTGGTATCGAAAACGATCAGAACTTTCATCTACGCCACCTTAAGCTTCTTCTCGGCGTCCTTGACGGCGTAGACGCCCTTGACCTCACCGAAGTAGAGCATGTGGAAGTCTTTCGTCTTATAGAGCTCCTTCTCCATGCCGCCCTCGAGTTGACCGGGCTTCATGTCCGTCTTGAAGACAGTTGTGCACTCGACGTGTATGGGACACTCCTCGATATAGGGGGCGCCGACCTCTCCCTTCTTGGCGGTGAACTTGCACTCCTTGAACTTGTCGACGTCCCTACCCGACTTCGTCCCGCAGAATGTAAGCGCCGCCTCCATCCCCTTAGCGGGGATACAGATGGTCCAGCTCTTCGCCTCCTCCATAAGTTTGTAGGTGTGCCTGCTGTGGCGCACGGCTGTGATGAAGACGGGCTTTGCCCACATGGTGCCGAGGAAGCCCCAACCGATTGTCATCGCGTTTGGTTTAAAAGATTGCCGATTATCGT
>JBFYNQ010000151.1:0-2657 GCA_041304265.1 Candidatus Bathyarchaeota archaeon
CGGTGTCCCTACCGATCCGAGTTCAATGACGCGCCAACCGGGTTACCGCGAGTCCTCTCAGTGGATGCCCTCGTCTCGACGGGACGCCGCGCGAGACTATGCCCCTACTTCCTCGCCCGCCGCGTCGCCAAGACTCGGAGCCTCACAGTCTGCCCCTACCCCTACGTCTTCCACCACAAGATCAGGATGATGACCGGACTCGACCTAGAGGGTCGTCTGCTCGTCCTCGACGAGGGACACAACGCCGATCAGGTGGGGCAGGAGACGCTTAGCGACACACTCAGCGACCGGAGCCTCGCAGCCGCCTCGGATGAACTCAAGTCCGTTGGCATGAACAGGGCTCCTCTGAGGCGGCTGGAGGACCACCTCGCCGATGTCATCGGGGACGAGCCCACGCTCGTCAAGGCGGAGGATGCATACGACAATGTGGTCCACGCTCTAGGCGGAGATCTCATCGCCTTCACCGAGAATCACGCACCCGCCGTCGAGGCGATAAGGGGTAGGAAGGAGAAGGCTGGAGAGCCACCCCTCAGCTACCTGAATGGCGTCCTCGGCTTCCTCGAGCTGCTGATGGAGAGCAGGAAGGATAAGTACGTCGCCATCTATCAGAAGGCTAGCTACGGGTCGAACATGCTCGAGTACAGGTGTCTAGACCCAAGCCTAGCAATACGCCCAATCGTCGACTCCGCCGCGGGCACACTGATAATGTCTGGCACACTCAGCCCCCTGCCTCTCTTCGCCGAGGTCATCGGGCTCAACGGGGCCCAGCTGCGTAGCTACCCCGCAATACAGACGAGTGACAAGATCAAGATGACGATAGACCCCAGCGTCACAACTACATACCGTGATAGGGGGCCTGAGATGCAAAAAAAGATAGGGGAGGCAGTCGCCGACGCCCTCAAGGGGGTCCCGAATGGGGCGCTCGTCTTCTTCCCACAGCGCACGCTCATGGAGAACAGCCTCGAGGCGTGGACGCAGGTGGGGCTCATACAAGTCAGTGGTGGTAGGCCCTACCTCGCCGGTAAATTACTATTCAGGGAGGGGCGTGACTCAAGGGCTAATCAGGACACCGTCGCACGCTACAAGGCAGCGGCAGTGACACCTCAGGGTGCTGTTCTGACATGCGTCTTCCGAGGCAGGAATTCGGAGGGGAGTAACTTCCCCGACGACCAGTGCCGCGGTATAGCTCTCGTCGGTGTCCCATACGCCAACTACGGGGACCCCTTAGTCCGTGCTCAGATTGCCTACTATGACAGGAGGAGCATGGGCCTCGGCCACAGGTGGTACACGATGGACGCCTTCCGGGCCGCAAACCAAGCCCTCGGCAGGGGCATCAGGAGCCGCGAGGACTGGTGCCACTACTGGCTCCTCGACCAGCGGTACGCCCAACACAGCGACCTAATAAGTGCGTGGGCGAAAGGTGCAGGACCCACGATAGTCGAACCCGAGACGCTATAAACGCAGCCGGGCACCATAACTCGAAGTATTATGCCCACACTGGACGAGGCACTCGGGATGATAAGCCGCGAAGAGGTCATCGAGACGGCGAAGAGGCTCATACGCGTCCCCAGCATCACGGGGGACGAGAGGAAGGTCGTGCTCCTAGCCCGCGATATAATCGAAAGCTTAGGGATCGAGACGCGCCTCTATGGAACCGAGGCGCGTCCAATACTCACAGCTACCCTAAACCCCGAGGCGAAGCACCTCGTCGCCTTCAACGGTCACCTTGACGTGGTCCCCCCCGCCAGCCTCGACGCCTGGAGCGGCGACCCTTGGGATCCGCAGCTCATCGGCAAAAATCTCACCGGGAGGGGGAGCTGCGACATGAAGTCCGCCTGCGCTGTGATGATACACGTAGCTGGCATAATCAAGAAGCAGAAGATCCCCCTCGGCGTGGCGCTGCACCTTGTGCCCGATGAGGAGAAAGGGGCGGCGCACGGCACCAAAGTGCTGATCGAGGAGATGAAGAAGGGGGATCTGCGTCGACCAGACTACGTTGTTATAGGGGAGAAGAGCAACCTCAAGCTGCGCGTCGCCGAGCGAGGTGGTTGGAGCTTCAAGATCAAGTTCAAAGGGAGGGCGTCGCACACAGCCTTTGCGCGGGTTGACGGGATCAACGCCATAGCAAAGGCGTCGAAGGGTGTGCTAGCGTTGGAGAAGCACATCGATAAATGGCACCCATGGATCGGCGCCCCCGTTCTCAGCGTCAATGCGGTACAGGCTGGCACAGCAGGCAACCAGGTCCCAGACGAGTGCACGATAAGCATCGACCGTCGCCTCATCCCCGGTGAGACCCCCGACACAGTAGCGGCGGAGGTCAAGCAGGTCCTCGATGAGGCGGGTAGGGGCGACTCCAACTGGCGCTGGGAGATAGACGCCCCCATGGACGGCCACGGCAAGTGGATCTTCAACCCTGCCAACTTCACCGACCCAGATACTGAGCTCGGAACCGCCTTCAAGGCCGCGGTGAAGGCCGCCCTGGGAAAGGAGCCCGAGCTCTTCGTCGAGTGGGCAGGCGGGACGGATGGGGCATACTATCGCGAAGCCGGAATACCCACGATAGGCTTCGGCCCCACTGGCGAGCACATGCACGGGCCAAACGAGCTCGTCTATGTAGATACACTCATCGACCAGGCACGCGTCTATGTCGCCCTCGC
>JBFYNQ010000152.1:0-2914 GCA_041304265.1 Candidatus Bathyarchaeota archaeon
TGTCACTCACGGGTGTTCCGCAACTCGGACAAAACTTACCACCTTGTTGTGGAGGGGGTGGCGGCGTGGTATTGTACTGCTGCTGAGGCGGTGGAGAGTATGACGGTGGCGGGTCCTGATATTGCTGCTGTGGTTGGGGTGCCTGCCAGATCCTCGCGTTTATCTGCTTCAACTCTTCTTGCTTAGCTGTGATCTTCTGCTCTACTACTAGGATCCTCTGGCACACCTCAAGGAACTCGGGGGCCTCCTGGTTCGTCACCGCATATCGGCGGTAGGACATCTCGCCAAGCGTCGTGTATATTTCGTTGATCTGCTTCTTCAGACCACCGATGTCCATCTCGACCTTCTTCGCGTCCGCTACCGTGTCCGCCTCAAAGGCGACCTTACCTGCTCCACTTTTTACCTTGTCAAAGAATGACATATGCTATCGTCTACTTTGCACTCGATATAAGTATAAAGACTTTATAGTTTTGGGATAAACTCTAAAAACGTAAAAACTGCTTCCGTTATCAGGCGTTCTTCAAAGCGAGTAAGACATACGCCCCCACGAAGCCGATCAGGGCAAGTGAGACGCCGACCATCAGGTTGAGGTTGGCCTTCGACTTGTCATACATTACTTGCGTGGCCCCATAGACGAGGTAGAGCCCGGCGAAGCCCGAGGCGTAGAGGAACATACTAACGATGCTCTCGTTTATCGTTTGTTCCCCGGAGTAGGGACTTATTGATGATAATGTGCCGCTCGATGTTACTACCGTAGAGCCTGGTTTATTGATTATGTCGTAAATACCGCCACCGAAGATGAAGACTATCATGATTATCATTGCGACGCCTGCATAGCTTGAAAGCTTCTCAAGCTGCCTATTCACGCGGATCTTGGGGGCATCTTTCCCTTTGCCTGCCGTAGACATACTTTGACTCCTTCCTCGAATGATGCACGAGCTGGCAATATAACCATTTACACGTTAAATGAAGTCTGAAACTGAACGCAACATAATGATGTTTATATGCACTAAGCCAAGAGCATCAATGGACAGTGAGTGGTCTTGCCTCAGAAAATTATATGCAAGTCATGTAAAGAGGTCCTATACGAAGGGGATCTACTAAAGTCTCCCCAGGACGTCATCAAGAAGTACGAGGGCAAGTGCCCGAAGTGCAAAAAAGAGCTCAAGTTCAGCACGGAAGGCGTCGAGGTTCTCCCCTGCAGCGCCAAGTAGCCTCGCAATCCAGATAGGGTTTTAACCATCCCTCCATTGCATATCTAACCGGTAATCCGGTTTGGAGCTCAAGAAGACGCATATTTATCAATACCACGCTGAGCACGGCAACGTTGTCGACTTCGGCGGTTTCGCGATGCCCATCTGGTACGAGGGCATCATAGCCGAGCACAAAGCCGTCCGCGAGGCGTGCGGGATATTCGACACGAGTCACATGGGAAGGGTCTACGCCGAGGGCCCAGACGTGGTCAAGTTCCTCGACTACGTCGACACAAACGACATCTCCTCCCTCACCGACGGGAAGGGCATCTACGGCAACATGTGCAAGCCAGACGGCGGCGTAGTCGACGACCTTATCGTCTACAGGCTTAGCGCTGAAAAGTTCCTCGTAGTCTATAACGCTGGTAACCGCGCCAAGGACCTCGCATGGCTGCAGAAGAACACCAAGGGATTCAAGGTCAAACTCACCGATGTGAGCGACAAGGTCGGCATGATAGCAATCCAAGGACCCACCGCAGTTGATATCCTCACGAAGATCAGCACCACTAACCCCAGCGCAATCGAGAGGTTCAACATCGCACTCCTTACGATAAGTGGATTCGACTGCCTAGCGGCCCGGACCGGATATACGGGAGAGGATGGCTTCGAAGTCTTCATACTCGACGACCCAGTCGCTACCCCGACGAAGAGCCTAAAGGTCTGGAGTGACCTCGTCGCTGCCGGCGCCAAGCCATGCGGTCTCGGTGCACGCGATAGCCTGCGCCTAGAGGCAGGTCTCTGGCTCTACGGTAACGACATTGACGAAACCATTAACCCCATCGAGGCGGGTCTCAAATGGGTCGTCAAAATGAAGAAGCCCAACTACTTCAACGGCAGGAAAGCACTCGAGGGTATAATCGAGAAGGGCGTCACGAGAACCCTCCTCGGCATCCAGCTCACGGAGCGCGGCATCCCTCGCCATGGCTACGAGGTCTACGACGGTGAAAAGAAGATCGGCGTCGTCACAAGCGGAGGCATCGCCCCGACACTCGGCGAGAGCATCGCGCTCGCCTACCTCCCACCTGAATACAAGGAGCTCGGCAAGGAGGTCCAGATCAAGATCAGAGCGAACCTCGTAAAGGGAAAGATAGTTAAGCACCACCCATTTTATGATGAGACCAAGTACGGTTGGAAGAGGGTAAAGGCATGACAGACGAAACAAAGATTGAATCCGGATTACTCTACACGAGTGAACACGAGTGGGCAAAGCTCGGCGATGTCGTAACGATCGGCATCAGCGACTACGCCCAGGCGCAGCTCCACGAGATAGTCTACGTTGAGCTCCCAAAAAAGGACGCAAACGTGGCGCAGGGCGAGGCCGTCGGTGCCGTCGAGTCCGTCAAGGCAGTATCCGATTTCTACAGCCCTGTCACCGGCACTGTCGTAGAGGTCAACGAGGCGCTTCTCAACAACCCCGAGAAGATCAACGGCGACCCTTACGGCGAGGGCTGGATCGCGAAGGTCAAGCCCAGCAACTGGACCGCCAACGCCGCGAAACTGATGGACGCAGAAAAGTATAAACAGCACCTTACGACGCTAAAGCACTAGCCACTCTATTTTACAGGCAGGGGTTCCCGAGTGGCCAAAGTTGTTAGTTTCAGGTCCTGATGGTTAGTCCTCCGTGGGTTCGAGACACACCCACTGCACCAATCCTTTCAGCT
>JBFYNQ010000153.1:0-6963 GCA_041304265.1 Candidatus Bathyarchaeota archaeon
TTGTATGTGATTCCCCCCACGCCGGGGAGTATCACTGGCTCCCCATCCGCCGTTATCTTGTAGACCGCGTCCGAGATGACGGGACTCACTATTTCGCCGATTACCGACACCTTGACGAGCCTATCTCTGTTAGTCTTTATCAAATCAGATCGAGAGAAAAAGGCGCGATAACCTGTTAAGATTTGCTAGAGCGCCTACTTGAGGTATGCAGCCATCAGCTTCATTATCTTGCCCGGAGAACGTGCAACGATCTTGGCTATCGTCTTCTTCGTGCTCTCCCCGTTGGCGAGGGAGAGTATCTCGTCGTTCGTGATGATTGTCGAGAGGGTGTTGAGGTCCTCGTCGCTGAACTTGTCTAGCATTTCGACTATCTTGCGGCTGTCCTTGATCCTCTTGCCCCAGTATTTCTCGAACTTTGTGCGGTACTGGCCGAGCCTCTTCGCCGATGTGTCCTCGCCGACGATGGCGTCGACCGCCTCTACGCCTGCAATCTTTCCCGACTCTATGCCGCTGTGGATCCCCGCACCAGTCATGGGGATGAGCTCCCCCGCCGCGTCGCCCACGAGCATCAGGTTATCGTCAACAATCTTGTCCAGTATCCCCGACACCGGGCAGACTCCGCCGTTCCGCCTCTGCACCTTCGCCCCCTTGAAGCGTGGGTCGGAATCTAGGAATCTGCGCAGGTAGTTGATTGCGGGCTCCGTTTGTATATTGCGGACGCCGAGGCCGACATTCGCTTCCCCCTCGTTCTTTGGGAAGACCCAGGCGTATCCACCCGGCGCGTACTTCATACCGATGTAGAACTCATTCGTCGACGGCTCATCGAGGTGGAGACCGCCGAGCTGAAACTGGGCGCAGGTGACTACGTCTGAGTACCACCTGCCGAGTCCCGCTGAGCGGCGCACAATTGACCAGTAGCCGTCGGCGCCGATGGTGACCTTCGCCTTGACCTTGATCTGATCGCTGCCACTCTCCGCCATCACCCCGGCGACCTCACCGTTCTCCCTCCATACGCCTGTCGCTTTCGTCTCCGTCAGTAGCTCAACGCCCGCCTTGACCGCGAGGTCGCCGATCGCCTTGTCGAAGAAGTTCCTGTTAAGTGTGTAGCCGACCCAGTTCTCACTCGTCAGATCAATGTTGTTCCCGTTCGGAGCGAATACCCTGGCGCGCGTGATCTTCTGAGCGACGAGGGGCGCCACGGGTTCGAGACCCGCGTCCTTGATACCGTTGAGGCTGAGCCCCTCTGCGCAGAATACCGGCGATCCGATAACTGGGTGTTCCTCGAGTAGGACGACGTGGGCACCCTTTGCCGCCGCGGCTCTGGCGGCCGACGAACCGGCGGGCCCGCCGCCCACAACGACGATGTCACAGTCGATTTGCCGCATGACTAATCAAATAGTCGCCAGCGGCTTTCGTATATTAATCCTACCTATCCATGACCTTCTGGGCGGCGATCTCTATGTCCTTCGCCTTGACCGTCTTGCGGCCCGCGTGCTTGGCGTAGTCGAGTGCCTCCTTCGCCACCTTGACACCGATCTCCTCGAGCGCTTTGCCCAGGGCGATGGCGCTCTCCTCGCTTACGCGGTCGGCCCCAGCCCTCTTTATCAGCTTGTGCATCGGAGCAACTTTAATCTCGTCCGTCATCAGGAATCAACCCAGTCTATAAACAGGATTTAGATAATATTTAATACTTATCCCCATTTCAGGTAACAGGACCCGATTTAGGGCTCCCCATGGTTCTAGCGTCTGATAAACGGTTGTAGGAACATGTGTATCCATTCCTAGAGTCGTCTTGGATGACCGTTCAGATTAATCGACCCGCATCGAATAAGGTGGGATGCTTAAAGCTTCCACACTAGATATGTCTCGTCGAAGCCCACCCTGATGATTCAGGTTGACCTTCGCCGGCGACATGACCTTATGAAGGAGCCCGTGAGGTAAGGGTAAACGTTTAAATGAGTGCCGAAGCCTCATACAGCATCGGCAAAACCATAACCGGTGGTATGCAAGTGGGTAAAGTCAGAACAGAGATGGTCAAGCGCGTCGCGATAGAGCTCATCGAAAAGTACAACAAGAGCTTTAACACAGACTTCGATCACAACAAAAAGTTCCTCACAGAACTGAACATCGGCGTATCAAAGAAGATGAGGAACAAGGTAGCTGGCTATGCCACACGCGTCGTAAAGTCCGACTTGATGGCTGTAGAGGTCGAGGGTGAAGTAGAGCCCGACAGCATCTAGAAACTTACTTTAGGTATCGGGCGACGTCGCTTTTCTTGAAGCCCGACTCGATCAGTTTCTTAATGACTTCTTGTCTACTGGCGCCGTCGGCACGTATCTTCCCCGCGACTTCTAGGATGCACTCCCTGAGTTCCCAAGGGTAGACGATCCATTTGTCGACCTCAGCCGCGTAGTAGTCGGGTATGAACTTACTCCAGGGCTTTATGTGGAGTGTCGTTATCCTGACCTCAGCCGCATTCTTCTGCAATAGATGTTCTTTCCCTTTAGCGAGGCTGGAACCGGAGTCTGAGACGTCGTCCACAAGTAAGGCCTTTCTACCGCGGAGGTCGGCGTTCACGGGCAGTACGACGACGGGTTCTGGGCGTCTAATCATTCCATCGTACGCCTCGAGCTGGACGCTAGCGAGCCTTCTGACGCTAAGTTGGTCACAGAGTATCCTGGCGGGGTCGAATCCACCGCGGCTCACAGCGACGATGATATCGGGTACGTATCCGGATTCCGCGATCTTGGCCGCTAACTTCTCGGTTAGTTCCTGGACGTCATCCCATGACAAGTGCAGAAACTGTAGGTTTTCCATCCACAAGTCCCCGGATAATACAGAAATCTACCCAGTGAGTGGAATATAAGCGCGATGCGCTTCTGAGCCGGAGTTTATATCCGGCCTCAACGGAGTGTGAGACATGACAACGAGAAGTGGCCTCGCCGAATTGTGTACGGGTATTGTTGATAGCTTCATAGCTTCGCCCAGAAACTCCTTCAACGACATCGGCGAGCCAGCGTGGGAGGCCCCCATCGTGGGCTTCTCGAGCGGCGCCGACCCCCTCTATGCGTTCTACAAGAAGGATATTGGAGACTTCTATGTCCAGCCTATCGAGTTCTTCAGGGCAGCGCATCTCGGCGTTGAGGCTGAGTCCAGCGATTTGACCGTCATTAGCTGGGTTCTACCCCAGACGAAGGCGACGAAGTACGATCAAAGGAAGGAGCAGCTCATGCCCTCTGAGCGGTGGGCGAGGGCACGCATCATGGGGGAGGGCGTAAACATGAAGCTTAGGGCGCACCTCGTTGCTGAGCTAGGCAAGGCAGGCTACCCGGCGGTTGCGCCGATGGCGTCCCCGCTCTGGAAACAGTACATGTCGGAGAAATACCTATTCGCCTCGTCTTGGTCGGAGAGGCACGCTGCCTACGCCGCGGGGCTGGGAACCTTTGGTCTAAGCGACGGCCTCATCACAGCGAAGGGCAAGGCACATAGAGTCGGCTCAGTAATCGCGAAGATCGACATCACGCCGACTCCCCGCCCCTACAACGATCACCATGCCTACTGTCTCTGGTACGCAAAGGGGACCTGCGGAGCCTGCATCAAGAAGTGCCCAGCGGGAGCAATCACAGGGAAGGGCCACAACAAGCAGAGGTGCAGCGACTACGTCGACACGACGCACGCCTTCGTCGAGCAACACTACGGCTTCAAAGGCTACGGCTGCGGCTTCTGCCAGGTCGGTGTACCCTGCGAGAGCAGGATACCCGAGGGCATCGAGGTGTAGAAAGGGATAAACAGGTCCCGGAGTAGATACCCTCTAACACCGGTGTAGCCAGTATGGCGAGAGCACTATTCGTAGGGCGCTTCCAGCCCTTTCACTTCGGTCACCTATACGCCATAGAGACGATACTTGGCGAGGTGGAGGAACTGATTATCGTTGTGGGAAGCGCGCAGATGAGCCACGAGCCCGACAACCCCTTCACAGCCGGGGAGCGCATCGAGATGATTAGGGCTGCGCTCAGCGACGCGAAGGTCGACCGGAACAAGTACATGCTCATACCCATCGCCGACGCGCCGAGCCACAGAACCTGGGTTAGCTACGTCGAGTCGCAGACGCCGCGTTTCGACATCGTCTACTCGAACCAGGCGCTCACGCGCAGGCTACTTATTGAGGCTGGGTACAACGTCAAAGAGATACCCCTGCATAAGAGGAGTAAGTACGAGGCGACCGAGATAAGGCGCCGCATACTCAAGGGGGAGGATTGGAGCGAGCTCGTCCCCACACCCGTCTACAGAATAGTCTGCGAGGTCGACGGCGAGAGCCGTATACGAGACCTTGGGAAGAGCGACGGTGCGACGAGGATCAGGAGCGAAGAAAACCACTCAGGTTAGATACATGTTCCTAAGGCTCGACGCTGACCTCTGCGCCAAGTTTCCGGGGCTCCACGCCATTGTTACCTCCATCCGCGACATGAAGATAGCCCCTCAGAACTCTGAACTGGAGACGTTCAAGACGCAGGTTTTCGCCGAGACACAAAAAAAGTGGAATATTGACGATTTAAAGGATAATCAGGTCTTCCGATCTTATCGCGACTTTTTCTGGAAAGTCAAGGTCGACCCGACTAAGACGCGCCCAGCCTCCGAGGCTTTAGTTAGGCGTATACTCCGCGGGAATCCGTTGCCGACTATCAACACTCTCGTTGACGCTTATAACCTCGCATCGGTGACGACGACGATACCCTTCGGCGCGTTCGATGCCGACAAGATGCGTGGCATCCCTATTATGCGCGAGGCGAGGTCGGGGGAGGAGTTCCTAGGCATCGGCATGGATAAGCCCCTACAGCTGAGCGGTGGCGAGGCAGTGATACAAGACGACGAGAGGCTGGTCGCCGTCTACCCCTATCGGGACGCTGACTACAGTAAGGTCACAACATCTACGCGCAACCTCATGCTCCTCACCTGCGGTGTCCCCGGCATAGGGGTCTCGGAGCTTGAGAAGGCCGAGGCGGTCTGCGTTGGGTACATCGCCCGGTTTAGCGGCGGAGTACTGTCGAGGTGACGCGAGTGATCGAGGTAGACGGCTCGCTTATGGAGGGCGGTGGACAGCTTCTCCGAATGGCAACAACCTACAGCGCCATACTAGGCGAGCCGGTCAGGATAGTAAAGATTCGCGCGAACAGGAACCAGCCTGGTCTCAAGCCTCAACACTTCCATACCCTGAAGGCGGTCGCTGAACTCTGCGGCGCTGATACGAAGGGCCTCGAGATCGGCAGCGATGAGATCGAGTTCCACCCGGGGCCGATCAAGGGCGGCGTCTACAACTTCGACATTGGAACCGCGGGGAGCTGTAGCCTCCTTCTCCAGTGTGCCGCACCTGTCGCTGCCTATGCGGACAGCCCAGTGAAGATAAGCGTCAAGGGCGGAACCGCCGTCCGCTGGTCTCCCCCGATGCCAATCGTGCAGAGCGTTGTCTGGGCCGGCTTGAGGAAGATGGGCTTCTCAGGCGTCCTTCGGACCTTGAAGGATGGCTACTACCCGAAGGGCGGTGGCCTGGTTGAGGCAAATGTTCAGCCCATAGATGGTTTCAAGGCGATCGTCTGCGAGAAGCCCGATGTTCGAGGAGTCCGGGGAATTTCGACGTGCGGTGGTCTCCCACGCCACGTGGCGGAGAGACAGGCGGCGGCAGCCAAAGTCGTGCTTAGCGATGAGGGCTACGAATCCAATATAGATGTCGCGACGCCTGGTAAGGCGTTAAACCCCCTCTCGCCTGGGAGTGTCATCTGCCTCTGGGTTGAGGGCGAGGCGCTGATAGGCGACGACGGCCTCGGGGAGCGCGGTAAGACCGCGGAGAGGGTCGGTACCGAGGCGGCGCAACGACTTGTTGGCCAGATAAAGTCAGGAGCATACGTCGACATGCACACGGCGGACAACCTCGTCCTGCCCTGCTCACTCGCCGAGGGGGTATCAAGCTTCACCGTGTCCAGGCTCACCCTCCACACTCTCACCGCCGTCGAAGTGGCGAAGAGCATCCTCGGGGTCAAGGTTACGGTCGAGGGCTCCGAGGGGTCGCCGGGGAGGATCGTGATAGAGGGACGCGGTGTCAGAAATCACCGGTTCTCGGCAAAGCCATAGCGCGGTGCAATAAGGGTTGATTGTTCTCCGATTCGACAGGGGGGTGCTCGTAGTCGAGGGGGATGAAGGAGGCATTTCTCGTAAGCGTGCAATTGATTACCACGCTATCATCGCCGACCTCAAGGCGCGCAGCGTCGAGCATCGAGACGAGGCGCTCAAAGCGCCCCCTACTCCACAGCTTCACTCACGCTTCGAGGCGAGGGACTACCAGTCCGAGGCTGTCGAGGGCTGGGTAAAAGCCGGGCGCAGGGGTATAGTCGTCCTCCCGACAGGCGCGGGGAAGACGATAATGGCTGTGAAGGCGATGGAGCGGCTCCAAGTCGCGACTCTCGTCGTTGTGCCGACGATCGTTCTCATGGAGCAGTGGCGGGGGGTACTCGCCGACGCCTTCGGCGTAGAGATAGGGGCACTCGGTGGCGGGTCGAGTGACATCAAGCCTATAACCGTCTCCACCTACGACTCCGCCGCCATCAGGGCGCGCGAGCTCGGGGACCACTTCGCACTCATAGTCTTCGACGAGGTGCATCACCTCCCCGCCCCAAGTAACACACGTATCGCACTAGCCTACCTTGCCCCGTACCGCCTCGGACTTACAGCCACTCTGGGCAGGGACGAGGCGGTTCTATCGGAGCTAGATGAGCTCGTCGGTCCCCTAGTCTACGAGAAGGCTGTAGACGAGCTCGCGGGAAGACATCTTAGCGACTACACCATCCACACGATCAATGTCCCGCTGACGCCAACCGAGAAGTTGGAGTATGAGCGGCAGTTCGCGGTCTACAAGGGCTTCCTCCAGAGGCGGGGGATCAAGATCAGGAGCGCTCGCGACTACCTGCTCTT
>JBFYNQ010000154.1:0-5717 GCA_041304265.1 Candidatus Bathyarchaeota archaeon
GGGCTCCCTGCGACCGTCGCCCCCGTCGGCTTGACGGCGGGCGGTCTCCCTGTCGGCGTACAGGTCGTCGGTCCCTACCTTGAGGACGCCACTACAATCGACCTAGCCGGGTCTATCGGCACGCAGATGGGCGGCTTCAGGGCTCCGCCAGGCTATCAGTAGACGAGGGCAGCTCATTATTGGTTACTACAAGAAAAGTGATGGTGGGCGGGGCGTCCCTGTGCCTCGCGACAAACACACAGCATCACGGTTTGGAGCCAACGCTCTACTCAGCTGAGCTCTCTCAAATCGCGAGGAGTCCGACGCCCTTGCCCTGCCCGCCTGTTCCATGACTGGGTAACCCCGTCCTCACAGGTGATCCTCCGCGGAGTCCGTCTGCATGGCGCGTCGTCTTGGCGGGCGTAGACTACTCTGTTTCGGGGTTTATATCCTAAGCGGAGCGTGCGCGGCGTGATTGTCCTGGTGTGGCTCATTCAACAAAGTGAGGACGGCGCCCGAGTATGTAAAGAGGCTCGAGTGAAGGCTCGGCGTGACCCGCTAGAGGTACTTCTTCATCCACCTGACGAGGTGGCGGAGCCTCTCCTCCCTGTGCTTGGGCTTGCCGCTACGGCTAAGCTCGTGGTTCTCCCCGGGAAAGCGTATGAACTCCGTTTTAACTCCCCTGAGCTTTAAGGCGGTGAACCACTGCTCCCCCTGCTCGATGGGGCAGCGTAGGTCCTCCTCGCTGTGGACGATGAGGGTCGGCGTCTTTACGCGATCGACGTAGTATAAGGGACTGCGCCTCATCTGCTCCAGAGTATCCTCGCCCCAGTAGGTCTTGCCGCCGCTGATACTCTCCGGCTGCATGTAACCTATGTCGGATGTGCCGAACTTACTGACCCAGTTACAGATACTGCGGAATGTAACCGCCGCCTTGAAGCGGCTGGTCTGTGTTATCATCCAATTCGTCATATAGCCACCGTAACTGCCACCACAGACGCCAATACGCCCCGAGTCGATCCATGGGAATCTCTTCAACGCCTCATCAAGGCACGCATTGAGGTCCTCGTAGTCTCCCACACCGTAGCTACGCATGACGCCCTGCGTGAAGCACTCCTCATACCCCGCGCTGCCCCGGGGGTTCGTGTAGACGACGGCGATACCCTCACCGGTGAGTACCTGGAACTCGTGGAAGATACCGTCGCCGAAGAGGGCGCGGGGCCCACCGTGTATCTCGAGGATAGCGGGGCACTTCTCCCCATCCCTTAAGGAGGGCGGCTTGATGACCCACGCCTCGACGTCCCTGCCCATGCTGCTCGTGAAGCTGAACCTGATCGGCTCGGCCATCTGGAGCTTCTTGAGGAGGTCGTCGTTGAAGTGGGTTAGGCGGTGGTCGCCCCTCGCGTCCCTGACGTAGAGCTCGTTGGGGTGCGTAGCATCCATCGCCACGTAGGCGAAGGTGTCACCCATATGGCTGAACCCGTCGACGCTGGGCTTACCGATTAAAACCTCCGTCGTACCGTTGGTTAGGCGTGTCCTGTAGAGGTTGCTATTCGGCGTGTCGGAGGTGTAGAAGTAGATGCTTTCGCCGTCTGGGCTCCAGACCGGCGCGGTGTCGGGGGAGGCAACGCGCAAGTCGCTACCGACCCCGTAGCCGAGGCTCCTGTCGAACGAGGGATCTGCCCTCCTCGGCGCGCCTCCTCCCGAGGGCATAACCCAGAGGCTCTCATCGACTGCTAGCTCCTCCGGCCTGTCGTTGCCGATGAAGGCGATCTTGCCGCCATCATGGGAGTAGGAGATGCAGGCTATTGAGAAGTGGCTATCCGTGAGCCTCTGGGGCTCACCACCGGATGATGGGAGGGTGTAGATGTCGGTGACCTCGCTTGTGTCGGCGTCGGGCGCCATGTTTGTGACGAAGGCGATCGTCTTACCGTCGGGGCTCCACGTGGAGGCACCCACATCGTACTCGCCCTTTGTGAGCTGCTTCGGAGTCGCCCTAGGCTTCACGACGAAGATGTGGTTACGCCTCCCCTCGAAGGTGCCCTGTCCGTTGAGCTTGTACCTAATCCGCTTGATGTGTTTGACATCGGTTTCTGGCTTCTTCTCCATCCAGACCTTGGAGGCGAAGAGTATGTGTATGGAGTCTGGTGCCCAGGAAGGCGCGGTTACGCCGAGCTCGGTGTCGGCTACGAGCCTCGCCTCACCCCCCGCCACGTCGATGGTGTAGAGCTGAGTCTTCCTCCCCGGCTGCCTGCCGTTGGAGAGGAATAGGAGCATCCGCCCGTCGGGGGACCAACGGGGATACGTGTCGCTGCCTTCACCATAGGTGAACTGAGCCTGCTTCCCCGTCGCCACATCGGCGAGCCAGATGTGGCGGTCGTAGCCGTCCTTCTCGATGTTCACATCGGATAGCACGAAAGCGACCCTCTTACCGTCTGGGGATAGTTGGGGGTCGGAGACGAACCTGAACCTGCGGAGATCCTCTATGACAACAGGGCGCGCCTGCATCGCGTATCTTTCTGGATCAACGCTACGACGCTTAACACTTTTCGGGTCGAGACACGTTCTCTGAATGGGTTAAAACGGATTTTTCCCCAATTAGCCTTATAATTTAGGGGGCTAATGGATGGTTTTTAATAGGGTAACGGGGTTTTCAAACCATGTCCAACAATATCCCCTCCCCGGAGGCATTTTTTGGCCATAAAATGGGTGAGGACCGGAAGTTAGAACGCTGGAACCGCGTTGTCGAGTACTTCAATGAATTGGCGAAGTTGCCATGCGTCAAGGTAACAGAGCTTGGTAAGTCGACGGAGGGCAACCCTCTCCTTCTCGCCGTTATCACGGCACCCGAGAACATGAAGAGACTCGACAAGATCAAGGAGATGAGCCAGAGGATCGCTCATCCGAGAGGGGCGACCCAGAAGGAGATCGAGGGCATCATCGCCGAGGGTAAGGCGATCGTATCGATGACGATGAGCATACACGCCACAGAGGTCGGCGGCACCCAGATGAGCCCCGAACTCGTCTACGAGATCGCTACAAGGCCCGAGTACGAGGAGATCAGGAGGAACGTCGTCCTCCTGCTCTTCCCCTGCTTCAATCCAGACGGCCAGATAATGGTAACGGACTGGTACAACAAGTACCTCGGCACAGAGTACGAGGGCACGAGTCCGCCGTGGCTCTACCACAAGTACACGGGTCATGACAACAACCGTGACGCAATCAATCTCAGCATGGTTGAGAGCCAGATGGTAGCTCGCGTGATGTATGGTGAGTGGTTCCCCCAAGCATACATCGACTACCACCACATGGGCAGCTACGGTGCCCGCTTCTATGTGCCCCCCTTCAGCAACCCAGTCGACGATCAGGTCGACCCCCTCATCTGGACGGAGCAGGAGCTCTATGGCGGCCTCATGCATGTGATGCTCGAAGCCGCAGGGAAGACTGGCGTCGAGTCCGCTGCTACCTACCCTGGGGAGTTTATGCCCACGTTCAATTACGTGCCATGCTGGCACAACATCTGCGGGATGCTCACCGAGTCGGCGAGCGCTGGCATCGCCACCCCGATCTGGATCCACTATCACCAACTGAAGCCCAGCAGCAGGGGGCGACCCGAGTACAGAACGCAGATGGGCTTCCCCCACCCTTGGCCCGGGGGCTGGTGGAGACTCCGCGACGTCGTTGAACAGCAGAAGATAAGCGCCATTGCTACCCTCACGGCTGCGGCACGCTTCAGGGAGACGCTCCTTAGGAACATGTACATTAAGGCGACCCGCTCAATGGAGAGAGGCGAGAGGGAGGCGCCATTCGCCTTCGTCGTCAAGCCGGAGCAGCACGACGAGCTTACTGCCTACAAGCTTCTCAAGACGCTGATGGACATGGGTGTCGAGGTGCAGAGGAGCCAGCGCGAGTTCACAGCTGACGGGGTCACCTACCCTCGTGGCACACACGTCGTCTTCTCCTCCCAGCCTTGCAGGCCATATATCGTCTCGCTCCTAAAGAGGACCTTCTACCACGTCGGGCCGTGGAGCAAGAAGCCCGACGGCACACCTGTAACGCCATACGACCTCGCCACCTACACAATACCCGAGTTCATGGGAGTTAGGCTCCAGGAAGTCGAGAAGTCCTTCGAAGGCGCATTCGAGACAGTACCTAGTCTCAGGTTCCCACGTGGAAACGTCGTAGCGACCGCCCCGAATGGGTGGCTCCTAGATACCGCAGTCAACGACGGCTACGCCGCCGTGAATAGGCTCCTGAAGAGGGGTGTCGAGGTAAGGCGGCTGACCGAGCCCGTCACCGTCGGTGGCAAGAAGTACCCCGCGGGCTCTTGGCACGTAGTCGGCGCAGACGCGAAAGATGAATTGGAGAAACTATCACGGTTATTCCACCTCGTCTTCGACGCGGCCCCCGGAGGCACCCTAACTGAGAGGCCGACGAGGCAACTCAAGATAGGCATTTACCAACGCTACTACGGAGGTAATACCGACGAGGGGTGGACCCGGTGGCTTCTCGAGCAGTACAGGTTCCCCTTCAAGACCATATTTGACAAGGACGTAAAGAGGGGCAAACTCGCTGACAAGTATGATGTTCTCATCTTACCCACCGACGCTAAGGCGATGATCACAGGCGAGGGCATCGACGAGTACTATGAGAAGAAGTGGCAGGGCATAATGACGGTGCCGAAGCATCCGCCAGAGTACCGGAGCGGCATAGGCAAGGAGGGCGTCGGGAAGCTCAAGGAGTTTGCCGAGGCCGGCGGCACCGTTCTATGCCTAGGGGAGTCGAGCGACTTTGCCATAGAGGAGTTAAAGATCCCTGTCAAGAACGTCCTAGCTGAGGTCAAGCCGACTGAGTTCATATGCCCCGGCTCGACGCTGCACGTAAACGTCGAAATCTCGAATTCGCTGGCCTGGGGTGTGCAGGAGGACCTGCTCATCATATTCCGTAACCACGGTGCCTTCGAAGTGAGGCCAGGCATCCACAACGACGAATGCGGCGTTGTCCTCACCTACCCCGACAGTCGGATCATGGAGAGCGGCTGGCTCCAAGGGGAGGAGAGGCTAGCGCGCAAGGCAGCGATGGTCGAGGCAAAAGTTGGCAAGGGGCGTGTAATTCTCTACGGCTTTGCCCCCCAGTACCGAGCCCAGAGCGACGCGGCGTTCAAGCTGTTTTTCAACGCCCTTGTCGGCTAGCTCCTATATATCATCCATACATTTTCTCCAACCATCATTACAGAACCTTACATCGAAGACGTTTTATACACAAACCCGCTTTGCTTCAAGGATAAGTGGTGGATATGGACATTAACAAATTCGCGAAGAAGGAGCTGCAGGCAATGGCAGCCGGTTCCTCGACACGTGTAAACGTGGCCCCGGACCCCAAACTCATCAACCTAGGCGCTGGTGATCCCGACTTCAACCAGCCCAACATCATCAACAAGGCCGTATACCAGGCCATGAAGGAGGGTCACACCCACTACGAGTTCACGGGTGTACCCGAGTTCAAGAGTGCCGTAGCCAAGTACTACGGCAAGTATGGTGTGAAGATCGATCCTAACACCCAACTCTGCATAGAGTCGGGTGGCAGTCAGGCGATCTTCCGCGCCTTCGGAGCCATCCTCAACCCGGGCGACGAGATCATACTCCTCGACCCCGCCTACCAGGGCTACTTCGCCCCCGTCTCCTACTACGGCGCTAAGATGGTCCGCGCACCCATGAAGAAGGACAAGAAGGGTCTCT
>JBFYNQ010000155.1:0-2411 GCA_041304265.1 Candidatus Bathyarchaeota archaeon
AGATGGTCCAGCTCTTCGCCTCCTCCATGAGCTTGTAGGTGTGCCTGCTGTGGCGCACGGCTGTGATGAAGACGGGCTTTGCCCACATGGTGCCGAGGAAGCCCCAACCGATTGTCATCGCGTTCGGCTTTCCATCCTTTCCCTCGGCGACGAGGAGTAATCCACCGTCCTTTAGGAGCATGTTCATCTCGCGTACATACTTGAACGAGTCAACTTGGTCTCTCGGCATAGTAACCACTTGAGATAGAAGACGGGGTCCGTTAAAAGTGTTCGACCTTTTTTTCGTATCAACGGTTTATCGTATACGGAAATTTAGGAACTATATAGCAAGTGCGCACGCTGAGGCTTTTGCGATTTAGATGATATAGCCGCTATCAGGCCTCTCGAAGTTTCTTACTAACTCGAGGTTAAGCTCGGGCTCGATCTGCTCAAAATCCTCCTCTGTCAGATCAGCCCACGGCCCCGTAAGGGCGGCATCGACAACCGGACTACCCCTGCCAAAGGTCTCAAGGCACACCTTGTAGGTCATCTTCCTGACATGCGCCTCGTCCTCATACCCTAGGCTGTGCAGGTACTCGTGCAACAGTATAGCATAGACGTGGCTGCGCTCGCTCATACCAGTCTTACCCTTGATGAGACGTCTATTGAGGACAATCTCGTTCGTCCCCATGGGGTGAAAAGCCCCAACGTTCATAGGTAGGTTACCGAGAAGCAACATCAGGCCTACTCTATGCAGACCTAGGGTCTTCTTTACGCTCCGCTTCACGAGGGCAAAGATGTCCCCGTAGTCCTTGCAGGATTCCAGGTCACTTGCTATCGTTTTGGTTTACTCCCTTCTACACGGATTCAACGGCCTTTACGCCGGGGACCTTCTTCTTTAGGTACTGCTCTACGCCCCACTTGATAGTCATCTGGCTCATGGGACAGCCCGCGCAGTGACCCTTGAGCTTAACCTTGACGACGCCGTCAACTATGTCTACTAGCTCTACGTCTCCGCCGTCCATCTGGAGCTGTGGGCGCACATCGTTAAGTGCCTTCTGTACTTCTGCCTTCTCCAAAATCTTACACCTTAATGTGTGGATACGAGGGGGCTTAAAAACGTTGGTGGGCAGGTCACCCGGGCCAAGGCGCGTCAGTGTGTAACCCGAGCATATCCCATAAAGGTTAAAAAGGGTGAGCCACGTCCAATGTGCTGTCCAGGTGTAAGAGTGATGGGTGACCATCAAACAGATTAAAGTCTACGCTCCCGCTTCTATCGCAAACCTCGGACCCGGATTCGATGTTTTCGGAATCGCCCTCGATGGCCTAGGTGACTATGTAAAGGTCAGAAGGGTCTCTGAGCCGGGTGTCCGTGTGAAGGTTAAGGGATTCGAGGCGGACCAGATTCCAGTAAAGGCGCAGCTCAACAGCGCCGGAGCAGTAATGAACGCGGCGCTCGACAGGATCGGCGAATCCGTGGGCGTCGAGATGGAGATAGAGAAGGGGATACCCCCCGGTACGGGTATGGGTTCATCCGGGGCATCCGCCGCCGCGGCTGCAGTTGCCGCTCAGAAGCTGATGGGTTATATGCTCCCCCAGAGGGAGCTTGTGAAGCTAGCGGCCCAAGGCGAGGCGGCTGTCGCAGGCAGTGCGCACGCCGACAACGTCTCGGCTAGCCTCTTCGGCGGCTTCATCCTCGTCGGCGACGGATACGACATAGTCAGGATGGAGACCCCGGAGGTCGGCTTTGTCGTTGTCGTCCCGGAAGTGAAGTACGCAAACAAGACGAAGATGGCCCGCGAGCTCCTGCCGAAGACGGTCGTCCTCAAGGACGCGGTGCGCAACATCGGCTTCGCGGCTCGCATGGCTGCCGCAGTCGCGATGAAGGACCCAATTCTCTTTGGTAAAAGCATATGCGACAGCATGATCGAGCCACACAGAGCGAGCATGATACCCAACTTCCACCTCGTTAAGCTGGCGGCACTTCAAGCCGGTGCCTACGGTTGCTCGATCTCAGGGGGCGGGCCTAGCGTCTTCGCCGTCGGGGAGAATCCGGCGGAGATAGGCAAAGCTATGGTTGAGGCCTTCGGTGACACCAAGTCCCAGGTCTACCTTACCAAGCCGAGCAACTTCGGTGCGAGGCTGGTCTAATGCCCTCCAAGTTCAGGTGCATACGTTGCAGCAGGGAGTACGAGCCCGGCAGTGTCTTCAGGTGCGAGTGTGGCGGCCTCCTCGAGGTCGTCCACGAGCCGATCAAGTGGGACAGGAGCGTCGTTGATAGTCGCCTCTGCCCGATGGGCGTGCCTTACAGCAGCGGTGTATGGCGCTACAAGGAGCTTATACACCCAGGGCTGGCTCAGAACATGATAGTCACCCGCCCTGAGGGAAACACGAACGTCTATACCCGCAAATCAGTGTCCGAGTTCGCCGGT
>JBFYNQ010000156.1:0-14753 GCA_041304265.1 Candidatus Bathyarchaeota archaeon
CCCTTTAGCTTGTGGCCAGAGTCTTGGAAGGCCTTGATCATGGTGAGTATGGAGGCGAAGCCCGCCTTCATGTCGCAGCTGCCGAGGCCGACGAGGTCGTTCCCCCTCCTAACTGGCTTGAAGGGGTCTGTCTCCCAGCCCTCGACGACTGGCACGGTGTCCGTATGGCCATTGAAGTTGAGCCTCTTACCTAGCTTGTCCCCTCTTAAGCGGGCGTAGACGTTCGGCCTACCCGGCTCGACCATCTGTGTCTCTGTCTTGAGGCCGAGTGCCTCGAACTCGTTCTTCAGGTACTCTGCGTACTCCCCCTCGTTGCGAACGATAGAGTTGATCCTTATCATCTCCTCTAGCTTGCGGAGGGTGTAGGCGTCGTCGATGTGCTTCACGGCGTCTTCAATCATGGCTGTCGCTGCATGATACCGCGTGATAGCGGTATAATACTTACCCGAACCTAGTGCGGGACTGTGTCGCCTGCGAAACGTGATATACGCCTAGTGAGCGAATGATACGCGACCAGACTTGAAACTCGTCACGTTTAAGGTTCACACCGAGTCACGGCTCGGAGCAGTTATTAAGGAGGGAATAGTCGACCTCAACTCCGCCTACACGGCCTATCTCAAGGAGGGGGGCGAGGTTTTCCCAGCCCGCGCCGCGGCGGCACTCATACCCACCGACATGGTCGGGTTCCTGCAAGGAGGCGAGAAGGCGAAAAAAGAGGCCGAGAAGATCCTCAAGTGGGTGGTGAAGAGGAAAGGCGGTGTTGGCGTCGAAGGGGAAAAGCTTGTTCTAGGCGACGAAGCACGCATACAGGCGCCCATAAAGTATCCGGGCAAGATCTACTGCACGGCGGTCAACTATTATGACCACGCGACGGAGCGCATGGCGAAGGACCCCGAGGCGAGGAAGAAGGAGATCGCCCGCCTTAAGACGCTCAACCTCAAAGTCGCCGACTGTTTCCAGAAGCAGCCAAGTCTCATCATCGGCACCGGCGCGCCTATCATCAAACCGAATGTCTCGAAACAACTCGACTACGAGAACGAGCTCGCCGTCGTCATTGGGAAGAAGTGCAAGGACATCAAGCCAGAAGAGGCATACTCCTGCGTAGCCGGCTACACCATCCTTATAGACGTCAGCTTCCGCGACCAAGGATTCCCCCAAGACGTCGACTTCCGCCTCTACAAGGGTGACATCAACTGGACAAAGGGAAAGGGTATGGACAACGCCGCCCCGATGGGACCAACCATCGTCACAGCTGACGAGATACCTGACCCATATAAAATCCCACTCAAACTTGTGACCCGCGTCAACGGTAAGACACGCCAGAATGGCACCGTTGAGGACATGATAATTAAGATCCCAGACATCATCGCTTACATGAGCAGAGGAACCACACTAAACCCAGGTGATATCATAGCCACAGGAACCTGCGCAGGAGTAGCTGCGAGCTGGGGCCCAGAGGGCTTCCTCAACGTTGGTGACGTACTCGAGTGTGAGATACAACCCATAGGCGTTATGAAGCACACTGTAGTCGCGGACAGCGGGCCTGTCTAAAAACTAGTCGCCTCCCCGCGGGGCTCTTGTCTAGTACTCAATTCCCTTTACTATATAGTCGCCTTTATCTACTGCGAATCCGTTCTTCGCGAGCACTTTTCCTATCTCGGGCCTCGTGACCTCGTAGAAGCAGCTGATAGTCGGGACTTTATTCTCAGCCGCCTTCCACTTGGCGAATGCGATGCATGCGTTGGCATCTCCCCCCCAGCATGCGATGTGTACCGATTGATGTGGCATGAAGCGGGCACCTGCGATGACGACGTTCTTCGCCTTGGTGTCCTCATAAACCATACCCTTCCCCGCCATCCAGCCGATTATCTCGGGACTGAATCTGTAGAAGGTCCGGTTAAGGACTAGCCAGTTAGCCCAGTCGTCTTTTAGGGGCATAACGATCTTCGCTGCCCTCGTAGGATCGGTGACCTGCTTGAAGCCGCCTTGCTGCCCATCGCTTGCCTTTGCTGGTGTGGTGTTCCCCTTAAACGTGCCCTGGAGTTTTAGACCATATCTCTCGGCGAGGCCGGCACTGACAACGTTGCTTACGCCGGTGTACATCCTCATCGCTTTGATGCCCTGTTCTTTCGCCAGTTTTGTCCAGTGATCATACAGCTTCTTCCCTAATCCTAACCCTTGCTTCTCGGGAATGACGCGGAGAGTTTCGATCCATGCCGAGCCATCGGGTAGGGGTGTGTACTTGCCACAGGCTACGAGTTCACCGTCGAGCTCTTCGACGCTGAACTCGCCTCCGTCGCTGAGGAACTCGTCGTAAACGTAGGGTGT
Source organism: Candidatus Bathyarchaeota archaeon (assembly GCA_041304265.1). GTDB lineage: Archaea > Thermoproteota > Bathyarchaeia > TCS64 > TCS64 > UBA8941. Next base: position 2,329 of record JBFYNQ010000156.1, read on the forward strand.
ATAGATAAGGGTGGGGGTTGACTTTGACTCGACCCATCGGACCTTATCGCGGTCCTCAGACTTCGCCTTTCTCAGAACTACTTTCATGGAAACACCGGATAAGGTGTACCTAGTAGACGCATGTAAAATGTTTGCCCTTGGAGAATTGGATCTTTACGCTGAAAAACAATTTTTTCCCGTAATGATTAGAAGCAGGGAATAGGGGTTAACCTTCACTCTTCTCGATCTGCTTGAGCTGGGACCTATACATATCGAGGAGCTCAGCGACAGTCGTCGCCTCCTCAGCGGATTTGTCCTCGCGCCACTTTTGGAAGCGGGGGAATCTTACGGCTAGCCCTGCGCCTTCTCGTATCGCTCCAGCGCCCGCGGTGTGTATCGGACTCAGCGTGAGCTCGTCGCCGAGGACCTCCATGACCCTCTCAGGGACAAACCAGATATCAGCCTCGAGGATCGCATCGACGAGTGGATGCTTGCCCTCATGGCGAAGTGACTCGAGGTCTTTGGGGAGAGTTGAGAGCATCTCGTCGGTGAAGCCGGAGCCTACCTTGCAGACGGTCCGGTACATATCTGACCCCGGATCGTAGGCAGCGCCTAGTAAGGCTCCATAACTCCCAGCCCGCCTCCCTCTACCATGTAGTGCACCAACTATTACGAGGTCAACGGGGTCGGACATCCTGCTCTGGTAGCTCCTCTTCAGCTTCACCCAGAGCCAGCTACGGGCGCCGGCGCGGTAGATGGACTCGTCGGCGAGGCTTTTGCAGACGAGCCCCTCAGTGCCGTCAGCTATCGCCTTCTCGAAGAACTTTTCGAGTTCCTTCGGGTCATCGGTCTCCGTCGACACGACGATGTGAAAATTATCGGACGCCTTGATAATCTCATTGAGTTTTGCCTTTCGGATAGGGTAGGGCTCCGGGGTGTAGTCCTTGCCGTCGGCATAGAGGCAGTCGAAAAGGAAGATGGTGACGGGGAGTTTTTCCATCATCTCCTCTATTTTATACTTGCGCCGCCTCTGCATGAGTGTCTGGAAGGGGAGCATCTCCCCCGAGTCGGTGTCTACGGCGACGACCTCCCCTTCAACTATTGCCCGCCCAGCCTTAATTTGGCTCAGCGTCATCCTGACTGCGTCTGGGTACATGTGAGTGATGTTCTCCAGTCGCCTACTGAATATCTGGACCTTCTCCCCATCCTTGTGTATTTGGAGACGCTCTCCGTCAAGCTTATACTCGGCGGATACCTTGCCAAGCTTTTCAACGATCTCCTTAGCTGTGCTGAGCCTCTGCGCCGCCATCGCCATGATGGGCTTCCCAACTGTAATTTCGAACTCCTCGATCGCCTTTACCCCCTTACCGGCAAGAGTCTCCGCGACGTCGCCGAGGTCGCTGCTCAGGTAGTAAGCGCGCTCCAGTGCCTCGCGGGAGTCCTTCGAACCCGTACGCGCGATGGCGAGTGAATCTAAAATAGTCATGTCGCCAATTCCGAGGCGCAGCGCGCCGACGACCGTCCTCGCGAGGTAGCGAGCCGCTAACGGTGACGCGTTCACCATGAGCTTGACGAGGCGGTCCACCTTACGCCCTGCGCTACCCTGCCCTGACTCCTTCGCTATAGCGTCAAGGGTGTTGTAGACCTCTGAGGCGGTCGGCTTCCTCCCCCCGAAGCTCGCCACCTTCTTCCTCTTCAGTGCCGCCTCCGCCGCGTGGCCGATATCCCCAGTCTCGGCGAGTAGCTGCTCTACCTTCGACTTCTGGAGCCCAGTCGCCTTGATTATCGCCTCGACGACGCTTTTCTCAGCCATACCGATCTCGGGCTCACCAGTCCAGTCGGGATGTATTTTCCCCTGAGTGAGGTAGATGACTTCAGCCATCTCCTCCGGCTCCGCCGACTTGAGAAGCTCCGCAAGGATTGCAGTCATCTCTAGGCGCTTTGTGGTGGCTTCCAGTTTAACATAGGTCTCCACGAGGGTGTCGTAGAGCATTGGTATCGGTGAAGGAGACGACGGTAAGCGATTAAAACACTGTGCCTATTTTTATACGGTGTAAGTGCTTGCGCTCTTTTTTCCTATCGAGTCGTACTCCTCGAAGGCGTCTATGAGGCAGTAGCTTCCCGCCCTCTTGTTGAAAAGCTCGAAGACGTACTTTGCGCCTTTCTCAGCCTCGATCATGGTGAGAAGGTACGGAGGGAAGAAGTTGATCGACATCTTGTCCCAGATCATGTCGAGCTTCTCTGCGCCGGCATACCGCATAACTAGAAAACTCCTGAAGTGGGTCACCATGTCGACGTAGTGGCTCGCGTTTAGGATGGCGAGGTCATCTACTGACTTTATCAGGTCTGTGCCTTCGCCGCTGCGGATGAAGTCGAGCGCCTTCTCGAGCTTGTCCCAGTGCTCTTTGAGCATGTGTACCTTTGTCACTTTCTGTAGGAGGTCGCCACCAGCCCAGTCGTCGGCATGGAGTACTTCGTGTACAGCAGTGTATAGGGTGAGTGTCGATGCAAGGTTGGGTAGGTCGAGGGGCTGGTCGCTGAATGGGAGGTTTCTGTCGAGCATTATCGTGTTCGGCGGGTTGAAGCAGCCGAAGTCCATCCCGTACTGTCGACCGCGGATGTTGATGAGAGAGTCTGCATAGAACTCGCCGTTGATCAGCCACTCACGCGTCTTCTCTATGTTCGGTGAGATGGGTAGATCGAGATGCACTTGAGCCTCACGTATCAATTCCATCGAGCCCATAACAAGCCGCTGGACATCCTCGTGGTTGAGTTGCCGCCGCTCTAGGTACATCTTTTCAACAGACTCTGCCCTGCTTAAAAGCACGTTGGTGTAATTACTGTACCTAGACAGTATCAGTGATACACCTAGGACACCAACGACGGGCATAGACAAGCAATAAAGCAGACTTATGCGACCAATTCTTTGGGTGACGCCGTGGAGTACTCGAAGGCACTCGCAGAATACGTAAAGAAGCTGAGCTACGACGATCTGGGTGACGAAGTTGTCGGAAGAGCAAAGATGCACCTCCTCGACACACTTGGCAACATCCTCGGGGCGCGCGACATGCCTTGGTCGGGTATGGTCGCCAGACTCGTTGAGGCAAACGGTGGCGCTCCACAGTCAACTGTTATGGGCCACGCTGATAGGTATCCAGCAATTATGGCGGCACTTGCGAATGGCACAATGGCGCATGGCATAGACGCCGATGACTCTGGTGCACGGCCTAGCTGGGCTCATCCCGGCTCATGCATAGTCCCCGCAGCATATGCGGTCTCGGAGGCAGAGCGTTCCACGGGGAAGGAGCTTATCACCGCCCTCGTCGCGGGGTACGAGGTAAACTGTAGGATCGACTCCGCCCTATACCCGGGGCTGAGGAACAGGGGATTCCACGCGACGGGCGTCGTTGGCACCTTTGGCGCTGCAGCTGCAGCCGGGAAGCTGATGAAACTCGACGAGGAGCAAATGGTGAACGCCATCGGTCTAGCTGGGATACAGGCGGCGGGCCTCGAAGAGTGGCTGACCTCCGGCGATATGAGCAAGAGGCTCCACGCGGGGAAGGCGGCGATGAACGGTGTACTAGCAGCGCAACTCGCACGCGTCGGCTACACAGGACCCTCGACGATCTTTGAGGGTAGATACGGACTCATGGCAACCCATGCCGACAGCTACGACCTGAGTCGTCTCACAGAAGGACTCGGAGCCAACCACAGGATACTTGCATGCAAGTTCAAGCCTTACGCCTGCTGCCACGAGCTCTGCCCACCCATAACGATGGCCCTCGAACTCCAGAGGAAGCACGAGATCAAGCCTGAGGAAGTCGTCAAGATCAGGGTTGGACTCAACCACGTCACGGCTGAGAACCAGCTCAAGGAGGCGGAAACACCCTTACATGCTCAGAACCATGCCGCCGTGGCAGTCGCCATCGCCCTAGTCAAAAGGCGCGTCTTTATGAGGGAGTTCTTTGACGACTACCGCGATCCACTAGTAATCGAGCTCGGTAAGAAAACTGAGGTCTACACCGACCCCGAGATCGACGCAATCTTCCCCAAGAAGATTGGAACACGCCTCGAGATCATAACCAAAGACAACCACTACACAGCCTTCGAGGACGACAAGCAGCCCATCCCATACAGTTTCATAAGGAAAAAATTCGCTGCACTTTCGACACCGACACTCGACGAGGAAAGAATCGAGAAAACAATCGAACTCGTTGATAACCTTGAGATGTTAGGGAGGGTAGACAAGCTATCTGAGCTTCTCTGGATAGCTACTCCTTCACGATCATGACCGATGTCGACTTTACCATCACCTTGACGCGGTCGCCCACCTTCAAGTTAAGGTCATCCACCGACTCCTTCGTGATCACGGATGTGAGAACTGCTGGCTGAATCTCGACGCTCACCTTCCCCATGATCTTATCAGTCTCTACACTCATTATCTTGCCATCTATCAGGTTTCTGGCACTCGTCTTCATATCCATCAAATGGATCAATGGAACACATCTATATAATTCTAGACGAGGGACCTCGGAATTACCCTGATTTATGGAGTTGCAGACAATTAAGTTTAAAGCACGGCAAAGAACACGTGAGCACGGCTTCGACTAGTCTCCGTTTAGGCGAAGCCCTTAGGGATGACGTCCATCATCCCTAAGCTTCAACCACCCCAAGATTCTTACCCGCCGCCGCCACACTGCACCTCGATGTCCCTGGAAGCCTACCTTGAGCAGAACAATATCTGGCATAGATTCGTGGAAAAGAAGGAGACGGTGCATACAGCTGATGCCTCACAGGCGACGGGCATCGATCTCCACAGGATCACGAAGAATCTAGTCTCAGTCACCGACTCGGAGGAGCATGTTGTACTAATAGTTCCGGGGGACATGAGGGTCAACCTCAAGGAGGCGGCGAAGGCTCTCGGCGTAAAAAACGTAAGGCTTATGCCCTTCGACCAGAGCGAGCCAATAAGTGGTTTTCCGCCTGGCGGGACCCCCAGCCTCGGATTCAAGACGAAGATGCGTGTCGTAGTAGACAAGGAGCTTGAGTGGTTCGAAACATTCTACTGCGGCGGAGGGAGCAGAGACAAGCTTCTCGAGGTCAGGTTCGCCGACGTTGTCAGGCTAAATAATGCAGTCGTTGCCACGATAAGTGGCTAGAGGTGAAGCCAGCCGGGTTTTCCATCTAGATAGACCCTACCGTCGCCGAGGGCGAATCGCCCCTCGCCGATCATCTGAACAGTCAGAGGGTAGATCTCCCAGTCCCCCATCCTCTTCAGGCGGTCTTGGTGCTCCTCGACAACGGTCTTGAGCAGTTCCTTATCATCGCGTAGCCTTTCAAGCGTAGCTCCCGGAGGCAGCTTCACGGGTACCGCTCTCGAGACGACGAGTAATTCCCCGTTATCGACCTTCTCCCTAACGATGTGTGTTGTCGCCCTGACATCCTTCTCGCCCGCGAGTATCGCGTCGCGCACCGTGTGCATACCTACATACTTCCTCTCGTCACCCATAGTGACTGTTAGGTCGGCGGGGTGCACGTTCACGATGCGTCCCTTGTATTGGTCGAGGAGGGGCTGAGTCGTGATGCTCATGTATCCTGCGAGGGCGATGAGGTCGATACCATACTTCTCCACTGCGGCAACGACCAATCGATCAAAGTCAGGGCGTAGACTGAGGTCTTTCTTTGATGTATGCCCCTTAGCCCTGTAAAAGTCCATGATGTCCACGCATTCGTAAGCAATGCCGTACTCACGGGCTATGTCTAGGGCCTTGCAAGCCTTGTTACCCTCCCTGTCGACAGCCTCGTCCTTCACGTCGGTGAAGATGAGATCGACTAGGTAGCTGGTACCGGTCCGGTGGCTTCGCTCAATAATCTTGCGTGCGTTCGTGCCGGAGCCAGACATAAAGCAGGCGACCCTCATGAGATGCCCTAGAACGGGCTTGTAGATGAGAGTGGGAGCCATGCTGTTAGTGTTCTGGGTTTTCGAGATAAACTTGCTGGACACTTTCAGGCACCCCCGCTTCAGTCAGCTTCGGTTGGCTTATAAGTAGTAAGAGGTGTGAAAGCTGCGGATAGGCATGGCTCAAGACATTATTGAGGTTCAGGAAGTCCGATCCGAGGTTCTTGAATCCCCTTTGGTCATCTGCAAAGGTTGTGGTAAACTCGTTCCAAGAACGAACCTTTGTCTCTACTGTGGCTCCCCGATACTATATGTGAAGCACGTTTCCTAACCGTTTTAAACAGAATCAGCATCTTTCTCTCTGATCAGTTATGGCGAACAAGCCCGAGCGCGTTTTCATATCCATTGACATGGAGGGTATCTCAAGCGTGGTCGACTGGACACACGTCGATATGAACCACGCCGAGTATGGCATCTACAGAAAAATGATGACGGGGGATCTTAATGCGGCCATCGAAGGCGCTCTCGCCGCGGGGGTGAAGGAGATAGTAGTAAGCGACTCCCACGGCGGCATGAGGAATCTCCAACCCGAGGACGTCAACGAGGCAGCGTACCTCGTAAGGGGAAGCCCAAAACCGGACGGCATGATGGAGGGAATCGACGACGGCCACTACGACGCGGCGCTTTTCGTCGGCTACCATTCCATGGCGGGGACGGAAAACGGCATACTCGCACACACAATCTCCGGAGGCACTGTCGACGGTGTTGTCATTAACGGAAGGGAGACAGGGGAGTTCGGAATGAACGCCGCCCTCGCGGGCTGGCACGGCGTTCCTGCAGTTTTCCTCGCCGGTGACTACGCGGCATGCGCCGAAGCGGACAACTTCGTCCCCGGTATCACTACAGCGCCAGTGAAGTGGGCCGTCGGTAGATATTCTGCAAAGTGTCTACACCCGAACAAGAGCCGCGCTAACATCAAGCAGAAGGCAAGAGAGGCGCTAGAGGACATCGGGAAGGTCAACCCCTACTGGGTCAACGAGCCAGTAGAGATCAAGATGAGGTGGGTCACACCGAATATGGCAGATATTGTCTGCCTTCTCCCCTACATGGAGCGCATCGATGGCAAAACGACTCGTTGCACCTTCGACGATTATCCGAGTGCTCTCCGCGGGCTGCGCGCATCGATCTCGATTGCGGGCACCTCCGAAAGAAGGTAAAAAAACGGATTCAGTTTTTAAGCCCCGGTCTCATGAAAACCCTTAGCATGAAGATCGGCGTAACGCTCGCACTTATTGGAATATTCATCCTCGGAACCGGGGGACTATACTATTTCCTTAACTCGGACAATGCAGTAGGGGGCATAACAGTCGGCGATGGCGCGCTCAATATCCTGTTTACTACGACCGACGGCTCTACTTTCGACCTAAGTGAACAAAGAGGAAGGGTAGTCATCGTCGACTTCATAACGACAAGCTGCCCTGTCTGCGTCGACGAATTCGATATCCTCCGCCAGATCACCAGAGATAAAAGAGTCACGCTGGTATCAGTCAACCTCGACTCGACTAACACCTCGGACCTCCAGCTGTTCGCTATATACTACGATCTAGACTGGAAGATCGGCGGCTCCAAGCAAGCTGGTATCGACTACAAGGTCAACGCCGTCCCGACGATCCTCGTGATCGATAAAGAAGGCATCATAAGGTACAGGGGATTCTATACCGAGCTGAGCCAGTTGCAACAGATGATAAACGAGTACGCGTAGTGATGACAATTGGATGGGGCACAGCTGTTCATAGCGTTCACTGCGGGGGCGCTCGCATTCCTAAGCCCATGCAGCCTGCCCATGCTCCCCGCCTACGTTTCATACATGCTTGAGCGAAGTGACCGTCAAGGCCGACTACTCTCGGGGCTCGCCCTGTCAGCGGCGATGATCGTCGGGTTTCTCCTAGTCTTTGCCGTCATAGGCGTGATACCATCCATTGCAGTCTCGGGGTTCATGAGATTCGTTTGGCTAGCAGAGCCGGTGATCGGTGGCGGATTGATCGTACTAGGCTTGGTGTCGGGGTGGACGAACGCTCTCGACCGCTTACCAAGCATCGGTTTCGCATTTGACGTGAACAAGCTGTCCTTTGTCTTCTACGGCATCGCCTATGGGGTCGCTAGTCTCGGCTGCAGCTTACCTATATTTATTCTCATCGTGATCCAAGGGGCGGCGGTGGGTAACTTCGCTGAGATTCTCGCACTCTTCGCCGCCTACGGAGTGGGGGCAGCGGCGCTGATAATTCCGCTCACGCTTACACTCTCACTCGCGAAGGGAGTCATACACGAGAGGCTGCTCAGTGTCCTGCCTTATATGAAAAAGATGAACGGCATCGTTCTCATCGCCGCGGGTGTCTATATGCTCTACACGGGACTCATCAGTTAGCACTATCACCGTATCTACCCGCGTCGGACTATGGTTTTGCCACATCGTCCTCGTCGGAGCTGGAACCGCCGTATTCGGCTACAATTCCGTCCTCGACGCCGTTAACTAGCAGGACAAAGGCTCCAACCTTGTACTGAACGACGTGGACGAGGAGCGCCTCGCGCGTGCCTGTTTGATTAAATATCTTTCCTAGTCATGGAGTTCGCTAGGAGAAAAACGGTAAGCGTCATGTCGAATCCATCAGGATCTATTCGACGGTTGTAGGTGGATATTGACTCCTTGTCAAGGTTGAATATGGTGAGCAGAGTTTGACCGTATAGGAAGACTTCGAGCCGCTCACCCTTCCTGTTCTTGTACCGCATTATGAGCTGACTCCGCGCCGATGTGAGGGCGTAGGCTTCCTTGAAACTCATGCTGCCCCTGTTTAATTGGTTTATCTTGTTAAAAGTATTGGCAGCGCGCGCCATTGAGGAGGTGTTCACCGAACTCTGAAGCGCACAAGGACCTCCAGCCCCAGTTTAGGGAGTGACTGATGCGCTCCTTCGGAATCTCGACAAGTCTTTTACAGGGAAGCAGAATATCATTCAGAGGTCACCAAATTGTCTGGAATGGATACAATAGTCCAGCTTAGGGAAGGGCGGGAGGGCAGGAAGCTCACGAGCCTCCCAAAGGTCGACTACCACTGTCACATAAGTATCACTGAGTACACAGACCCAGCACACCCAACTATCATCTCGGTCAGCGTCGAGGAGTTCCTCGCCGACCTTGACGAGGCGGGAATAGAGAAGGCGGTAGTCCTCAGCGACATGCGTACTACTCCAGAGCAGGTCGCCACCTTCGTCAAGCAGGCGCCGGACCGACTCATGGGTTTCGGTTACGTCAATCCAGTTCTGCGCAGTGCCGCCAAGTCGCTAAGGAGGCAGAGAGAGGAGCTTGAGCTCTTCGGTTTAAAACTCTATCCTTGCACCGACGGCTACAGCCCTGACGACCCGAATGCCTTCGAGGTCTATGACGTGGCACAGGAGCTGGACATGCCGGTGCTCATCCACCACGCTGGGATGCCCGAGGCGCATGACCTCCTCTACCATACCGATCCGGCGCAGATAGATGTTGTCGCCAAGAACTTTCCGAAGATGAGGATAGTGCTCGCCCACCTCGGTTACCCGCGAGTTGACGAGACCCTCTACGTTCTAAGGAAGCACAAGAACGTCTACGCCGACATAAGCTGGCCCTACGGGAACATCAACCACCCGAGCTACCTGTGGCTGTTGTGGAAGGACTTACTCTCGGCGTTGAATATGGGCGTGCTTCAGAAGTTGGTTTTCGGCACTGACTACCCGGGGATCAGGCAGAAGCCTTACCTCGACATGCTGATGGGCGTGAACAGGTACTCGCCGCACCGTGACTTGCAGATCCCACCTGAGAAGCTGTGGGCGATGTTGGACGTGAATGTCCAGCCTCTTCTACCTTAGGTTAGCCTCATTTTCCCGGCGGCGGCTTCCTCTACTATATAGGGGATAAACTGTATCATGTCCTCGGGGAGGATATGATTTCCCTTCTCGGCTTGTACCGCGTCGCCGGCTGCGCCATTTATGAATGCGCCCGCGCAGGCGGCGTTGAACGGCTCTACACCTTGGGAGATATACCCCGCAGTTATGCCCGTGAGTACGTCGCCTGTGCCTCCGACGGTCATGCCAGGGTTGCCCGTCCAGTTGTATCGTGTGTGGGAGCCGTCGCTGACGACATCGACTGAGCCTTTGAGAAGGATCATTGAACCGAGACGCTTCGCCTCAGCCTCGACGATTGCGCCTTTCTCCCTCCAGTCACCCTCAGCCTTGCGCCCGGTGAGGATCTCGAACTCTCTGCTGTGGGGGGTGAAGACGGCTGGGACCTTGAGCCTGTGCCGAGTTTCACCAAATGCCTTTAAGGCGTCGGCGTCGACAACAAGTGGCAGCTTCCTCGCCTCAGCCTCCTTGATGAGCTGGAGCGCCGCTTTCTTCGTCTCTTCTTCGAGCCCTAGCCCAGGCCCTAGTGCGACAGCGTCGACTGTATCGAGGAATGGCTTGAGTTGTACAAGGTTCTTGAGAGTGAGTCTCTCGCCCTTGAGCTTGACAACAATCATACTGGGGGAGATAGCGGCTACTCCGTCGGCAGCGGATTCGGGGACAGCGGTGTAGACGAGGTCTACTCCGGTCGCCTGTGCCCCCATAGTGGCGAGGGCAGGTGCGCCATGATAAGTCTCGCTCCCGCCAACGACTAGCAAGCGCCCAAACATACCCTTATGCCCCTCCGGATCGCGCCGACTGTGTACAAGTAACACGTCGCCAGGCCCCGTGAAGGTCTCCGCCTCGGCGGGCAACCCCAGCTTGGCAACGATGAGCTTCCCAAGCTGCTTTGGCTTGCCCCTGAATCCGGTCTTCGGCTTGTGGAATGTGACCGTCACGTCCGCTTCAACGCATTCCTCGGGCGCCTCACCGGTGTCGACTACAAGCCCCGTAGGCGTATCAATAGAGACCGTGTAGGCACTTGACGCGTTGATGGCATTAATGATAGCCTTAGTGACAGATGAGAGCTTGCCACGATACGTATATCCTATGAGGGCGTCAACTATCGCGTCCGCTTCAATGGGCGCGACTTGTGTCGAATCTTCCACGACCTCTAGCTCAAGGCTACCCGCCATAAGCTCTGCAACCTCGAAGTTGTGACGGGTCTCCTCGGAGCGTATAGAGTTACTGTTCCCCGCGAGGATCGCCTTGACCTTGTATCCCCGGTCTGCGAGGTGGCGCGCGGTGACGAAACCGTCCCCACCGTTTCCACCGAGACCGCAGGCGACGAAGACGCGTGCCCCGGGCTTAACCTTGGCAGCGACTGCGTCTGCGACTGCTCCGCCTGCGCTTTCCATGAGAAGAAGGTTGGAGACGCCAAAGTAGTTTGCGTTATACTCGGCAGCCTGTATCTCGCGTGCCTTGAGGTACTCATCTAGAAGCATGGGGATCAACTCTCAGTTGTCCGTGGAGGCTTTAAGACTCACGGGTGGGTGCGCAGGTCTGCCACGGAGGCTACGCGTCGGACGGAGGGGGAGACTGGAACTTGTGCCCTCCCTACAATCACACATGTCGGTATCTCGGCGGTATGCGCCGCTTCGGCGTCCACCGGCTGGTCGCCGACATAAATTGTGTGCGTTGTTGAGACTTTCGCCTTCCTGCAGGCGGCTATGAGGAGGTCGGGGGCAGGCTTGGGGTTCGACGCGTCCTCTGAGCCGACAACAACTGAGAATTGTTCCTGTATTTTGAGAGTGCCGAGCAGTTCGCATGTGATCTTGTTCGAGCCGTTTGTGGCGATTCCAAGCTTGAAGCCTGCATTCTTGAGGCTTCTTAGGCTCTTCTCGACTCCGGGGTAGAGCTTGGGCGTGTAATCTCGCATCTGGATCGCGTCGGCGTCCGCGTACGCCGCCTCGGCGAGGGCTCGCGCCTCATGCCAATTTTTACCGTTCCGGTATATTGCCACGGCGGCGATCGCCATGTCCTCCTTTCGTGCAGCTTTCGCTATCGGGCCAGCCATATCTAAAACCATGTGGGCAGGATCGTACCCGCCTAGAGGCGCCCACGTCTCCGCGGCTCTCTTCCCAGCCATTTTCGCGATTGCGTCGAAACGAAGCGCCGCGAGTGCTCTATAGCGGTACTCGTCGTCTACAAGCGTACCGTCTACATCGAATAGCAGGAACTCAGCTTCGAGCTTTTCACCGTTGACCATTAAAATTGGCAACCAGATTACACCCGTCCACCGAACAGCTACTCTACATTACAACTGTAGTTTTAAATATCATCATACCATTGAGATACCGGTGACTAAATTGGCGACGGCGTTCGTGTTGATCAACGCGGAGATCGGCGCGGAGACCGAGGTGCTGAAGGGCCTCAAGGAGATTAAAGAGGTCAAGGAGGCGCACATGGTTTACGGCGTCTACGACATCATCGCACGCATCGAGACTGATACCATGCAGGAGCTCAAGGATATTATTAGCTGGAAGATAAGGCGCCTTGACAAAGTACGCAGCACGCTGACGATGATAGTTGTCTAAGACAGCGGTCCTTCTTTTTAGAGTTTAAAGCTCATTTTCAA
>JBFYNQ010000157.1:0-9233 GCA_041304265.1 Candidatus Bathyarchaeota archaeon
TCGAGAGGACTAACGATGACCTCAAGCACTCTAAGGAGCAACTTCAGGCCTATGTGAATATGTTAGAGGAGAGGGTAGCCGAGAGGACTATCGAGATCAGGGAGACGAAGGAGCGCCTGGAGTCCTTCATGGACTCGGCTCCCGACGCGATATTCATTTATGATGCGGGTCTCAGGCTCTTGGACCTGAACAACGCGGCTCTTGCAGCCTACCCGCTGGGGACGCAGAAGAGGGATCTCATCGGGAGGAAGATGTCTGATCTCGCACCTGGTATCGAGTCGACGGAGAGGTACAAGGGCTTCCTTAGGGTCCTAGATACTGGGGAGCTGTTCTATGAGGATTGTCACCGCGTGATCTTCGAGTGGGGTATGGGTGGCTGGGCCTCGACCTGGGCTTTCAAGATGGGAAAGAACCTCGGCCTAATTCAGAGAGATGTGACCCAACATGAGACAGATAAGCGTAGGATTCTCGAAGAGGAGAAGCTTGTTGCCCTGACAAGGATGAGCCAGGTGGTTGCTCACGACCTGAGGGGGCCGTTAGGCGCCATAGTCCAAGCCGTCAACGTGTCGAAGCGCGACCCAAGCGTGCAGGGCAACATGATGAGGGTCATCGAGTTGAATGCCGTTAAATCGCTCACAATGATAGCTGACTGGCGATCGAACACAAGAGAGGTCATTCCACAGCCCGTCGAAATAGATCCTGTTACGCTCATCGGTAAGATAGCTGAGACCCATAAGCTGCCTGAGGGCGTGAAGCTGACTAAAAAGTTTGGCGACAAAATGAAGCCTATCAGGACTGACCCCGAGGTGCTCAGGAAGGTCTTGAACAACCTCATTGAGAACAGCGTCGAGGCTATGCCTTCCGGTGGCGAACTTAGGGTTAGCGCTAACGTGGAGAATGGAAGACTCGTCGTAACCGTCTCAGACACGGGGGTTGGGATAGCAGATGATGCAAAGGAGAAGATATTCACGCCCCTCTACACGACCAAGCCGGGGGGAATGGGTCTAGGCCTCACATATTCGAAGAGGGCTGTTGAGGCACTCGGGGGGAGCATATACTTCGAGTCGAAGCCGGGGGAGGGCACAACCTTCATAGTTGAACTGCCCCCCGTGAATCCTAAGGACTAGATACACCGCGGTACTCGATGATGTACTCGCGGGCGAACTTGTTCGCGTACCTCTCCGTCCCAAGGTGCTTACCGCTGACCGACCTGAGGTGGTGGTAGAACTCGTGCAGTATCAGGAATGGGTCAGTCAGCCCATCGCTGGTCGCCACGTAAATCGTCTCTTTTTCTAATATGTAGCATCCCGAGACGGTGACATGACCCTTGGGAATGCCCACTCTGAGCCTGGGGGCATCAACATTGTACTTCTCGGCAAGGGAGGCGAGCGCCTTCTCGGCGTCATGTGTGAGGATCAGGTGTACGATCCCCGCCTTGAATCTTCCATCGACTCCCGACACTGGATTACCTCAGATGTTCCTGATTCTCGCCACTCTATAATTAAGGATGATTCGGCTATAGGTGTAACGCGCTACCCTTCCGAGAGTCTCTACGCACACTTGCCCTTTTTTAACGCCCATGGCTGATAATGGAAACCGACACACCATGAAGTATCACATAAGACGTATGGACAGGGAGATAACAGATTCGGCTAAGCTGGAGAGGGTCCTCAAGGAGACCCACTACATCACTGTCGCAATGTGTAAGGACGATGTCCCTTACCTAGTAAGTCTCAGCCATGCATATGATCCCAACGGGAAACGCATCTATTTCCACTGTGCCAGTGAGGGGAAAAAAATGGATTACTGGAAGGCAAACCCGCGCGTCTGGGGGCAGGCTATTATAGACCACGGCTATGTCGACGGAAAGTGCAACCACCTTTATGTCACGACTATGTTCGAGGGAACCGTCCACCTAGCGGAGGGAATTGAGGAGAAGAGGCGTATAATGGAGTACCTCTTCGCTAACCAGGAGAAGCCCTCCCCTACGGGTGAGGTCGATCCACATTTCACACGCATAGGCAAGGATACTGAGATAGGCCGGACGACGATTGGCTGGATAGCCGTTGGGGAGATGACGGGGAAAAAGTCGTCAGAGGTAAAATTCTAGGATAGGAAACGGGAGTCCTTCTTCGCTTTCCTTGCGATGACTCCGCGGATGTAGGCGATCTGCCCCTCGTGGTGTATGATCTCCGACATCTGCCTGATGAGCCTGTCGTAGCGCTTCACGGGGCCGCTTGGCGACTGCACCTCGATGGCGAGGTCGGCTGGCTTGAGCTTATTGAGCCCCTCCAGCACACTCGCCCTGCCCCGGGTGAGGTCGTCCATCAGCTTCAAGTAGTTTATCATTTTGCTGCCGACGTAGTCGTCGGGCCACCCAGCCGGCTTGTAGTTGTTGTCACCCTTGAAGGTTCTCTGGAAGCCGACGTTCCACTGGTTTGACAGGTGCGTGAGTATCCACCTTATGTTGTTGGCTTCTACGTCTGGCCTCCACTCCAACTCAGCCTCCTTGATGTCCTTCATTGAGACATCGAACCTGCTGAACGCCGCGTTGGCGAATGACTTTAGTGCCTCGATCCTCTCGCTCAAAACATCACACCCGTGGATCGAGGGGTATCCGCGGGTTATTACCACTTTTGAGGCGTCAGCCCTATATCGACTCTCTACGCCTTAATCCAACGATCAAATTGGACCTCCACGGACTCAGGGTGCTAGACTTTCACGCCCACTTCCCTATCCAGCGCGGCGGGGACTCGAGGGCGAGCTACACACAGTCACTCATCTGTTGATACGGTGAGGAGAACGCCCGGATTATCATGGCGAACTCGGCTCACTACCGGGATGAGTGGAGGAGAAAGTGGGGGTTCGACCCTCCTGAGAACGGGGTACACAGCGACGAGGAGCAGGTCGAGCGTTGGATCGCCGATATGGACGCCAAGGGTCTGAGCAGGGTCAATTTCGTCATGGGTGGAGGAAACGATAATCTCTCCGAGATCGTGAAGATGCACCCCGATAGGTTCACAGGCTTTGCCCATCATGATATCTTCTCCGAGGGTGCGGCTTCTGAGCTGGAACGCGGCGTGAGGAAACTCGGGCTGCGTGGCTTCAAGCTCATCGCCTCCGGACTCACGCGCCCCGTGGACGATAAGGCTGCGTATCCTGTCTGGGAGATGGCTGAGAAGCTCGAAGTCCCTATCCTCATCCATTTCGGCGTCCTCGGTGGCGGAGGTGGCCCGGCCAGGAGCCTTCACAACCTCGACCCATTGAGCCTCTGGGAAGTCGCAGCCAGCTTTCCAACTCTCAACTTCGTCATACCTCACTTCGGCGCCTGCTACTTCCGCGAGTTACTCCAGCTTTGCTGGGCTTGCCCCAATGTCCTAGTTGACACCTCGGGGAGCAACCAGTGGATGGCATGGATGCCGTATAGGCTGACGCTTCGCGACCTTTTCCTCAAGTGCCTTGAGACAGTCGGTCCGGACAGGATAGTCTTCGGTACGGACTCCAGTTACTTCCCCCGCGGGTTCGCCGTTGACTACCTCCGCGAGCAGCTGCGTGAGGTGCGCGGTATCGGCGTCGGGGAGGACATTGTCGACAAGATTTTCTACGGTAACGCGGCGCGACTTCTTGGGCTCTAGCAAACGAGAAATAACCGCTGCCCCTGCTAGAACCTGAGAAAGCCATGGCTGACATGGGAGTTCTAAGGACGTTTCTCGCTCCCCGCAAGACGCTCTTCGGCGCAGGCGCCGTCGACAAGGTAGCGGACGAGGCGAAGATGCTAGGTGGCAAGAAGGTGCTTCTGGTCACGGACGAGACCGTGGTCAAGCTCAAGATAGCAGACAGGGTGCTCGGCCCCCTCAACTCTGAGGGATTCGATGTCGACGTATGGGATAAGGTGGAGCCGGAGCCGACGATGCCCGTCGGCGAGGCTTTGACGAAGTTCGTGAGAAATAAAGACTACGACTCCGTCATCGGACTCGGCGGAGGCAGCAGCCTCGACATGGCGAAAGTCGCCGCGCTGATGAAGGTGAACCCTGGCGACTTCAGGGGCTACGTCGAGGGCACCTCACCCGGGAATAGAGGCATTCCGCTCCTAGCAATACCTACTACTAGCGGCACGGGCAGCGAGGCCACGGCAACGCTGGTTGTCACCCACAAAGAGATGAAGACGGGGATAACCCATCCATTCATCATGCCCGACTCCGCTTTAGTCGACCCCGCCCTCACTGTTAGTCTTCCCCAGCGCGTCACGGCCAACACGGGTATGGATGCCTTGAGCCACGCCATCGAGGCTTACATGAGCCAGAAGAATAACACGTTCGCGGACGCCGTCGCCCTCCAGTCGATGAGGCTCATCTCCGACAACATACGCCTCGCCTACGCGCAGGGCGGCAACATCGAGGCACGAGCACATATGGCGATGGGCAGCATGCTTGGCGGACTATCAATAGCTAACTCGAGCACTTGTGGTGGACATGCCCTCGCCTACGGCTTCGCCGTCATGAAGTCGCTGCCACATGGCTTCACATGCGCTATGGCGCTTCCCTTCATTATGGAGTACAACATGCTCGCCATACCTGAGAGGCTCGCTGACGTCGCCGAGGCACTCGGAGAGGACACAAGTGGCATGCACCCGCGCGAGGCGGCGTATGAGGCTGTTAATGCTGTCGCTCGCCTCAACCACGACCTCGGCATCCCTCTGAGCCTTGAGGAGTTAGGAGCTAAACACGACGAGATACCAAAGATGGCCGACGAGACTATGAGAATTGGTAGGCTCCTCAGCATAAACCCGAGGAGCATGAATAGGGAGGAGGCTGTCCGCGTCTTCGAGAGGATGTGGCACGGCTTCGAGTAAACCAGCTACGCACGCAGTTTAGGCGGTCACTACCGCTTTCTTTACGTCAGTCTTGAAGTGGCAGACCGGGCACGTCGTCTTGGGGAACGGCGAGTTTGTCTCGAACTTGTTCGCGCATTTTGTACACACGACTACTGTTTTATCCAATCCTTCTTTCACCTCCCCTACAGTCAGTCTATGCTCCGCTAAGACGTTCTACGAGATACAAGTCGAATAACCCGGCAGACCCGGGTGTATGATTAATAATGGTCTCTTAAACATAAAAAGGATTGCAGATCGGAATAAGCGCTCTATATGCATATTCCTAGAGTGCTTGAACAGTGGTCGCATGTGAATAGTAGGAGTGTAAAACTTCAAAAGTGGAGGGCTTGATCCTCAACCATGTTCTCAGGCATAGGCGGCTTCGGGGCGGGTGACCTCCCTAGTCTCAAGAAGTGGAAGACGCGGCAGCTATCAAGCAGTGACTCGTCGGGAGGCAACCTTGACTTTGTACCCATTCCCGCGGGGGAGACGGTGCAGTTGGGGAAGATAGATGGTCCCGGCTGGGTGAGTAGGATGTGGTTCACAGTTATGTGCCCCGATAAGGACATCTATCGTAAGCTCATCATCCGCTTCTATTGGGATGGGGAGGAGAACCCGAGCGTCGAGACGCCTTTCGGCGACTTCTTTGGTGTTGGGTTCAGTGAGTATGCCCAGAACATGAGCCTCATACAGGGCGTGACGAGTGGCGGCTTCTACAGCTACTGGCCCATGCCCTTCACTAAAGGCGCCCGCTTCGAGGCGCGCAACATCGGGGACGTCGATGTCTCTCATCTCTACTTTGGTATACAGATTCACGAGACCGATGTCTCTAAGGACACCCCCCGCTTCCATGCCAAGTGGAGACGAGAAAATCCCACTAAACAGGATAAGAACTACACCATTCTCGAAGCAAAAGGCTGCGGCCATTACTGTGGCGTCGTCCTCAGTATGCAGGAATACGACAAGGGGAGCCGCCAGATGCTGGAAGGTGACGAGATGATCTGGGTCGACGGCGAGAATGAGCCTAGTGTCAGGGGTACAGGTACCGAGGACTACTTCCAGGGTGGCTGGTACTGGGAGAATGGCCCATTCAGCGCGCCGTTCCACGGCTTAACTGTTGGCGATAAGATGCACAGCAAATACAGTGCTTACCGTTTACACATCCCCGACCCCATTCCCTTTACGGAGAGCATCAGTGTTCAGATCGAGCACGGCAACTGCAATATGCTCCAGCAGGACTACTCAAGCCTCGCTTACTGGTATCAACAGGAGCCTCACGACCCGTCCTTCGCAGGTATCCCCGACGACGCCTCATATGTCACACCTATCGGCACACGCGAGGAAGCCTACCTGATGAGCGAGCTTGTCCAGGACCCACCCGCCAACATCGAACGCAGGAAGGTCATCGCGCAGGCGGCTCAGCTCAGGAACAGGCTGAAGAAGGCAAAGGTAAAGGGCGTCGTCCCAGAGGACCTCAAGGGCCTCAGCGACGCTGACTTCCTCCACGCCGACTATGAGGGGTTAAAGAGGATAGTAGGCAGGGTCGGGGAAGGAGTGAGAAGCAGGAAACCTCGCTTTAACAAATAAATACCTTTAAAACCAGCGAAAGTATCCGATAACGCGTATAGTGGCTACCTAAACGGTGACCGTTATACTGAACAAGGAGTGAATGAAATGGGTTATAGAGAAAGGCGTAGCTTTGACCGTAGTGGACCACGCGAGATGCACAAGGTAACGTGCTCTGACTGTGGAAAGGAGACAGAAGTCCCCTTCAAGCCGACAGAGGGCCGTCCGGTCTACTGTCAAGAGTGCTTCGCCAAGCACAGACCACCGAGAAGGTACTAAGCCACAACGAGAGCCTTTCGAGCGGGTCAAACCGCGAAGAATCGCTTATTGATTTTATTTCGATGAAAAATATGGAGAGAAATCTCCCCGGTTATCTGTTGTTTTAGTATCCGACTAATGCAGGCATCGGCGCTGTTGAACGTGAGAGTATCTCTCCGAGTAGTCTGCGACCCAGGTCAGTCAGCTCGAGTATCTTCCATTTTATCACGCCTAGGTGCTGGAGGCTTTTTTTAACCCCCGTTGGTAGTGCGCTGGCTGGGACGACGCCGTCCTTGTACTTAGCCAACTCATCCTGGTATAGGTAGAGGAGGTTCATGCGGCTCATGTCGTCGAGTTCATTGAGCTGCTCGGGGGAGTAGGTCTTGATGGTTACCCGTGGCTGCATCTCTTCGGGGTACCTCTCGAAGTGTGCGAGGCCGTTGGCGACTCTTATATAGCCTGCGCGCTGGAGGCTCGCGAGGCTTCTCTCGCCTCCCTGCTTATAGCGGTAGTTCCTCAGGAGCTCGACGACTGGCAGACCGTTCGGCGCCAAATGCAGACGCTCGAGAATGTCAACCTGTATCGGCCCTATCACTCGTAGATCCCCTGGGTAGGTAGTCTATTGTCTCCCGGGATTTAGGTGTTTACCGAGTAACGTATATACCGTTGAAGAATGGAGTTACTCATCTACGGGCATGAGCTTTGAGAGGTAGTTGTAGCCGAGGATGAGTCCCTTTTCCTCGCGACCGTACTTCTCGACGATGCCTGACTCGGTCTCTATATGCTCTTTGGCGTAGGCGGCAGCGAAGACGTCGTCTTCGTGCTCGATATCGATATTGCCCTTGTAACCGACCTCGATGAGGGCGGTGAGGAACTTGGGCCAGTCCATGAGGCCCCAGCCGGGGAGACGTGCCCGCCACCAGCCGTGGCCGAGGCCCACCGTCTCGCCGAAGCACTGACCGATGATGCCGACGCGTTTCAACACCTTTTGGTTGATCTCCATGTCCTTGGCATGTATGTGGAAGATGCGGTCGCCGTAGTCGTATATGGCCTGAACATAATCGATGCCTTGCCAGATCATGTGGCTGGGGTCGAGCTCGATGCCGAGCGCCTTACTCTTGACGACTTTGTACATCTCGTCCCAGACCTCAGGGCTGATGGCGATGTTCTCGCCTCTGAGGTAGAACCTGTCCATCATTGGACAGTTCTCGATTGCGATCTTTATGCCTCGCTTCTCAGCCTCGGCGCAGAAGGGTGTAAAGACCTTCTCGAAGAGGGGGATGTTCTCCTTGATCGACATAGGCATATTCCTCCCAGCGAAAGTGCACACTACATCCACATCCATCCGCGTGGCGAGTTCCATGACCTTGCCAAAGTATCTGATCGACTCCTTGGCGTGCTTCGGGTTCGGGTCGAGGTAGTTAGGGTAGTAGCCCAGCGCCGATATCTCGATATCATGCGCTGCAAGGTCCTTCTTGACCTCCTTTATGCGCCTATCAGTCACATTGTCGGCGTTCAGGCTTGAGTCGGGCCACGCCGAGAGCTCCATGCTCCGGAACCCGACTTTATGCGCGAATTCGACAGTCTTCTCGTCGTAGTTCGTATAAAATCCTAGCTTCATAGTTGTTTCTTTCGATAAAACTACTATTTAGAATGTTGCACGTGGAGATTCCCCTTGAGCTTCTCCAAGTTCTCAGCGGGTATCTCAAAGTGTATGATTGTTGGATCCATTATAGTCGATCGATGTGTGTGAACGGGAGTTCTAAAATCTAGGATCGACTACTACTCAAGCGAATTTGGCCTCGCCGACGCTCCAGAGTAAGTGATGATATTATTCAATTAGCACAAGCCCAAAGAAGCTACCCTGGCAGTCCTTGTTCTTGAGGACTTCGACAGTGAAACCGTTCCTCCTAACCGTCTCATAGACGTCGATGCCAGATGCCTCCATAGTTGGCCGCGCGCGCGAGACATAGTCGAGGTAAATGGCGCCACGGGTGAAGTAACATTTTTTTAGCGTATACTATCGTGAAAAGAATCCGAAGACTCTCTACACGAATTTGTAGGTTCTTAAACTACGCCTCCCAAATTATTTATGGTGTAGATAAGCCGTTGAAAAACAAAGAGGAGAAGAAGGGTTACAGATTACTTACCGAATTCGAGAAGCGGGACTATAAACTACAAGATGCTTTGAAGGCTGTTCGCGGGACGAAGAAGCATTACCCATCACGGGATATGTGAGCGCACTTCAGGGGCTTAGACTGGGCGAGCGCGGCTTTACGCTATTGTTGATACTGGAAAAATAAAATCTTCTAATATCAGTTAATTCGTTCCTGCTTAAGGCGGAAAGCACGTTAGTATTTTATTCGATCCCCGTTCTCAGCTGTTGCGGTCTATTCTCCACTGAATCCCTGACCTGAGGAAGTGGTAGTCGTCGGTTCGAGGCTTGAGAATCGCGGGGAGGGTCGTTCCTTCACCCCTGATACCATTCCACTTGCCTGTGCCTCCTATGAACTTGTAGAGCCCGCGGCCTCTCGCG
>JBFYNQ010000158.1:0-8202 GCA_041304265.1 Candidatus Bathyarchaeota archaeon
GGCATCAACCCACGCTATGGGACAATTAGCCCCTATTGGATGGCGGCGAGCGTCATCGACGAGGCGATCAGGAACAACGTAGCTGTAGGCGGGCGCAGGATAGCTCTCCTTGACAACTTTACCTGGGGCAGTCCAGAGTACGTTGACAGGATCGGGAGCCTCGTCGAGGCGTGCCGAGCATGTCACGACTTCGGAATAGCATATGGCACCCCATTCATCTCGGGGAAGGACAGTCTCTACAACGAGTCACCCATTGGCTCCATCGTGCCGACGCTCCTAGTCACCGCCCTGGGCATCGTGCCGAGTGTAGAGGGCGTCGTAACGATGGACCTCAAAGCTGCAGGGAACAGGCTTTACTTAGTAGGGGAGACGGCACCCGAGCTTGGTGGCTCGGAGTACTACCACATGCTTGGCTTCCTCGGCGCGTCTGTGCCGAAACTCGACGCAGCAAAGACATCTACTGCCTACAGGCGGTTAACAGCGGCTATCGACGCATGCTTTGTGCGGGCCTGTCACGACCTGTCGGAGGGCGGGCTCGCGGTCTCGCTCGCCGAGATGGCTTTCACGGGTGGGCTAGGGCTCGAGGTTGATCTCGCCAAAGTGCCCACAACCGAGAAGCTTAGGGACGACATGCTTCTTTTCAGCGAATCGAATGGGCGCCTGCTTGTCGAGGTTCCTGAGGCGGATGCGGAGGCGTTCGAGAAGCTTATGAAGGGCTCACCTTTGGCGCACATCGGCACCGTGACAGTCGAGACACATCTCAAAATAAAGAAGGGTAAGAAAGCCGTGATCGACCTGGCTAACGAGGTGACAATTAAGGCGTGGAAGACGCCTCTGGAGGCTAGACGATGAAGCGCGAAGACATACGGGTCTTGATAATGCGTGCCCCAGGCACGAACTGTGATCTTGAGACGGTGCGTGCCTTCAGGGACCTAAGAGCACAGGTCGATCTCCGCCATACGCAGGACGTATTCAAGACGAAAAACCTCCTCGACTACAACGTGCTCGTCTTCCCCGGCGGCTTCAGCTACGGCGACTACGTCCGCAGCGGCGCCATCTGGGCGAAGGAGTGCGAATACAGGATCGGCCGCGAGTTGGAAAAGTTCGTGGACGAGGGTCGCCCCGTACTCGGTGTCTGCAACGGGTTTCAGCAGCTCGTTGAGCTCGGCTTCATCCCGGCCTTCGAGGGGAAGAGCAAGTATCCACAGGCGGCGCTGGCGAATAGTACACACGGGTACCAGAACAGGTGGATCAGGATGAAGTACATAGGGCGGGGTAACTGCGGTATGATGGGTTACCTTGACAAAGACCATGTGATATCATGTCCCGTCGCCCACGGTGAGGGGCGCTTCGTCTTCCCGAAGGAAGGCCAGGATGAGATGCTGAAGAGCCTCTACGACCGCGACATGCTCGTCTGGCGCTACGTCAAGGCGGACGGCGGCTACGCGGAAGGGAGTTGGCCTGAGAATCCGAACGGTGCCTTCCACGACATCGCGGGTATTTGCAACCCCGAGGGGACGGTGCTCGGCTTGATGCCTCACCCAGAGCGCGCCTACGACGGCTGGCTCATGCCTGAGTGGACGAGGAAGGGGATGAAGCGCTACGGCGACGGTCGCCCCTTCTATGAGAGCATCGTCAGGTACACGGAGAGGCGCTTCTAGTCTTCACCGTTTTTCCTTTATCTACGTCTTTTTTCTAGGTCTTTACCTCAGTTGAGGTATGAAAAGAATAGTCTTGACGTTCATTTCGTGCGTTTGCTTGTCGCTCAGCTATCTTCTATGCGGATGCACGTTTATGCCTGTATTCTTTGAGGCGGTCGCTCAGCTTCTTGTCTGATAGGGCGAGTATCTCAACGGCGAGGAGCGCAGCGTTCTTAGCGCCATCTATCCCAACCGTGGCCACTGGGACGCCCGTTGGCATCTGTACAATACTTAGCAAGGAGTCAAAGCCTCCGAGTTTGACCTCCTTTGGGACGCCGATAACAGGCTTGATGGTCTGCGCGGCGACGACCCCGGGGAGGGCAGCGGCGAGGCCCGCGATGCAGATGAATACCTGTGCGTCGGTGCCTTCGACGTACTCGGCGAGGGCTTTCGGGTTCCTGTGGGCGGAGAGGGTCTTCTGCTCGTAATCGACTTCGAACTCCTTCAGGATGGTGGCGGCTGCCTCGCTCAGCTCCTTATCCGAGTCGCTGCCGACGATTATGGCGACCTTTGGCATGGCTTAGAATCCCCCTGGTCAGCTTATGAAAGTAGCCCTTCGGGGGAGATGTTATATTGCGTTGGTGTGCCTCAATCGTTTCGTCAGGTTGCCCCTATGAAGCTGCCCGAGTTCCTCAAGGGAAATGCCCTCATTATGACGGTGTGTGAGTGCGTCTGGAGGTCAACAGTTGACATTGTTGTGCCCTTCGTCAGCCTCTACGTGCTGGAACTGGGCGGCAATTACAAGACGATCGGGTACATCATGTCGGGGGCGAGTCTCGCGAGCATGCTCCTCTATCCTCTCGGCGGGTACATCGCCGATTACCAGGGGCGGATTAAACTTATCGGCTACATGACCTTCATGTACGCCTTCGCGTTCCTCGTGACGGGTCTCGGTGACTCGTGGCAGTGGCTCGCCCTCGGCATGTTCCTTCAGAACCTGACTACCTTCTACTGGCCAGCGATACAGGCGCTTATGGCGGACTCTATTCCGCCGCGGCACCGGGGACTCGGTTTCGCCGTCATAGAGTCCGTTCCCGCTGCCTTCGGCCTCATCGCGCCGCTGGCAGGCGCGTTCTTCATTGGGGTGCTCGGTATGCGGACCGCGATGAGGGGCCTGTACTTCAGTTCTTTCATAATCGCCTCGGCCCTCGCCCTCTTCAGGCTGAGGTTCCTCAAGGAGACACTAACTGACCCGAAGAGGCTCGACATTTCGCCGCGGGGCATCGCCCGCCTGCTCGTCGACTCGTATAAGGGCGTCTTTACGACACTGTCTGGGATCACGAGGGAGCTCTGGATCGTGTCGATCCTCGTTACCGCTCTCGTCTTCTCCGCCTCGTTCGCGAATAGCTTCTGGATAATCAGGGCTACGCAGATCATCGGCCTGAACTTAGGCGAGTGGGCAACGGTGATCATGCTTTCAGGAGTAGTGGGCGTCGTGCTCGGGATACCTGCGGGGCAACTTGTTGACCGGATGTCTAAGAAGCTGGTTGCGGGTATCTGCATTATCACGGGGGGCACTATATCGTTCATGTTCCTCGTGGCATCCTCTTATACCGAGGTGCTCATTCTTGCATTCGCGGGGGCAGTTGTGGACTCCTTCCTCAATCCGTCACTGAGGAGCCTCTTCGCCGATCTTACCCCTAGAAGCGTGAGGGGGAGGGCGATGGCCCTCGTCGGTGGAGGGGGCCTGCATATGATGAGGAACGTTATGGCAAACAGCATACTCTCGAAGACCTTCCTTACCATCGGGGCGTTCCTGAGTGGGTATGTGTACGGCTTCGACACATCACTCCCTTGGCTTATCCTCGCTGGGTCGATGCTGGTGATTGGCTTACTGTTTATCCTGCTCGTTAAAGACCCCGCCAAGCCCGAGGAGTAGGCGGGGAACCCTTATCCGGGGTGTACTGCGTAGTATATCGTCATGAGTGCCTTCGGCCAGTTTCTGCTTCCAATCGGCTTCTTCTTAGCCCTCATCGGCGTTGTCCTCGTCACCAACTCCCCCTTCATGAGGGAAATGCTCGGTCAAGTGGAGTTCCTTCAGAAGAACAGGCGTGTCGTCGGGACCGTGCTCACCGTCATCGGCTTAGCGCTAATGTGGCTCAGCACAAGCGTGTAGAGATAAATTTGTGGCTCCGTCCTCTTACAGTATGCCCCGCGTCACCCTAGTCTCGACGCTCCACGACTCGGTCGGGTGGAGTATAGCTCCTCTCAATGAGCAGGCGCAGTTCCTCGGGGAACTCTACGATCGGCGACTTGTTGTCGTGACCAAGATGACGAGCCCGAAAGTGGTTGATGCCCTCGAAACGTCAGGCTGGGTTCTCGTCGCGCCAAAGAGCAATATTGGCGTCGACTATATCTCAGACTCGCGCCGCAGGGTGCTCAGGGCGGGGCTGAACGGCAGTACAAGTCACTTCCATATTGTTGACATGGATCGGGTGCTGCACTGGTCGTCGAATTTCCCTGATGAGTTGCGCGAGACTGTGGCGCGTATTTCCTTGAATGACTTCATAATCCTAGGCAGGACCTCCAGGGCTTTCCTGACTCACCCCCGGAACCAGATAGAAACCGAGGCGATAGCGAACAGGGTATTCTCACTCATCTACAGGAAAAACGTTGACATCACCGCCGCATCCCGTGGCATTTCTAGTGAGGCAGCGGAGGTCATCCTCCGTTACTCTAAAGGGCGCTTCTTCGACTCAGACTCTGAGTGGCCAACGATCCTCCTCTGCAAGTCAAACCTGAAGATTGACTACGCTGAGGTTGAGGGGCTGGAGTGGGAGACGCGGCTCAAACGCGAGGAGATGACGCTCCCCGACGGGAGGCGCGTCGACGTGAAGGAGTACTACGAGCAGAACCCTGAGTCGTGGGTATACAGGTCGATGCTGGCACACATGATTTCGAGGACTGCCTTCGACACTTACAGGACGCTCAAGAGTAGCGCCTAGAACGACTCGTAGATACGCCCATTCTCGGAGCCGCCCTGCTTGACACGCTCCCACATCTGCTTTGCGAGTGAGTCCGCCAATGGCGTAGGGTAGCCATTCGTTATACAGCCTAGGCAGAGCTGGGCCTTCGAGAAGCCCGTGCAGGCGATGTAGTCGTCGATGCCAAGGTAGTTGACGCTATCCGCGCTCACATCCTTCGCGATCTCCTCTGGGGTCATGCGTGCGCCTATGAGCTGCAAGTAAGTCGCCATGTCGATCCCGTAGAAGCAGGGCCCAATGATTCTGGGGTAGGTTATGAAGAGGTGAATCTCCTTCGCCCCGGCAGCGCGCAGCCTCTTGACGGTGCCCTTCGTCGTGTCGCCGCGCACTATACTATCGTCGACGACTGCTAGACTCTTTCCCTTGATGAGTGGCTCCAGAATGTTGACCTTCCTGAAGATGACACTCTTCCTATCTTCGGCATCCGTTATGAAAGCGCGCTGGGTGACGTAGCGGTGACGCCTCGTGGCGCGCTCCCAGGGTATGCCAGTTTCCTCGTGGAAGCCGTAGGCGGCATCGTCCGCCGTCTCGGGTAAGCTGACGACTATGTCGCATCTCTTCGCCTTCTCCTCGTAGACGCGTGCGAGCGCCTTGCCGAAGTCGACGCGCGCCTGATAGACAAATCTCCCGTCGACGCGGCTGTCCGGGCGCATGAAGTATGCGAACTCGAAGGCGCAGAAAGCCCGCCGAGAGCTTGTGGTGAGTTGCCTCTTGAGCGCCTCACCCTCCTCGATGGCCATGAACTCGCCGGGGCGTAACTCGTGGTCGAACTTTATGCCATTTATATCGAGTCCGACGCTCTCCGAGCTGAATGCGTGGACATCGTTCGATTTGCCGTAGCAGAGGGGCTTGACGCCTATCGGGTCCTTGAACGCAAATAGCGTGCCGTCGTCTGCGATACCTGTAACTGCGAAGCTCCCATCGATTCCTGCCATACAGGCGCGTGCAGCCTCCTCGATGCTTCCCGTCTTCTCCAGTGTCTGGAGGATGAGCAAGGCTAAGGCGTGGGTATCGGAGTAGCTCTGGTCAACGCCGACCCGCTTCTGCAGATCGCGGACGTTCACAATATTTCCGTTAAAACTTATGACTAGGCTCCTCTTCTCCCCCTTGACGAGTATGGGCATGGCGTCGCGTTGTCTAGATCCGACGTCTAGGCTGCCTGATGTCGCATAGCGGACGTTTGCTATCCCGACTGAGCCGGCTAGTTTCTTGATATTGTATCCGAATCCCTGGTTCGGTGGGATGAGTCCGAGCTGGGTGTAGAAGTCAATCTGGCCGTTCCATGTGGCGAAGCCGTGGCTCTGGTGCCCCCTGTGGTTCTGGGCTAGCATCCCCCAGTAAAGGGTGGGAAAAACGTCCCCATCCAAATAGGCGCCGAAGACGCCACACTTCTCCGCAAGGCTCACTTGAGTTCCCTCATTACCTGATCGACGTTCTTCAGCGCATAGTCGCCGAGGCTCTTCTTTCCACTGAGGACCTCGTAGCTGGCCACGCAGCGCATAGACACCTGCTTGACGACGGACGCGGGGATCTCGGGGGCGGGGCCATTCCCCATGTAGTCTACCTCGCGTAGGTAGGCGCGGAGGAACTCTTTATCGAGGCAATGGGCTTCCTGTGGCTTGCCGGGCTCGTAGAATTTCTCGGCCCAGAAGCGTGCTGAGTCGTGGCTCGGGGGCTCGTCTATCTGGATGAGCTCGCCGTCTAGGCGGCCGAACTCGAGCTTGAAGTCGGGGATGATGAAACCACGGCTCTTGGCGTGGCTCTGGTAGTTGGCAAAGAGTTTGAGTGTGGACTCCTCTAGCTCCTTCCACTCGTCCTTTGTGACGAGTTTTTGGGCGATCGCCTCTTCGCCGCTTATCTCCATGTCGTGACCCGCTTCTGCCTTGGTTGTCGGTGTGAGTATGACCTCAGGGAGCTTGTCCGCCATGTGCAGTCCGTCGGGGATCTTGACGCCGCTCACTGTACGGGCGCCGTCGCGGTATGCACGCCACGCGGAGCCGTATAGGTAGGCGCGGCAGACGAACTCGACGTCTATCCTCTCCGCCTTGCGTACCCGCATACTGCGCTCGTCCTCGATCTTGATGAAGTGGTTAGGAATGACCTTCTTCGTCTTGCCGAACCAGAACTCAGAGAGCCTATTGATGCTCTCTCCCTTGTGGGGGATGAGTGTGGGGAAGACGACGTCGTAGGCGCTTATCCTATCCGTTGTGACTATCAGCATCTCCTTGCCGAGGTCGTAGAGGTCGCGTACCTTGCCACGGCGGGGCTCGACACCCTTGACGGCGTCGCTGTATCTTACGACCTCTACCTTCCCCTTGACTAGGGGATCATCGACCATGTGGGCTTCTTTCATCGATCTCACTTCTCCAACCGGGTAAATGGGTAATACTGATACCCGAGGTTGCTCGGTATATGAACTTTCTTTTAACATATACATATCAATTAACACGTTTAACGCAACGACTTGTAGGAGCGCCCCCGCGTCACACTTATACCCTCGGTGCCTTAGTTCTCAGCGGTTTGGTCTCAAGCAAGCTGAAGAAACGGTTCGAGGGGGTCGTCGCGGCGGGCATCAAGCCGTTTGCGGACGCTGGGGTAACGCCCAACATGGTTACGATCCTCGGCCTCCTCGTCTCTTTCGCCTCAGCTTATTTCTACTACAGTTGGAGCTCGTCGCCACTCCTGCTCATCATCGCGGGAGCACTATTGCTCCTCTCAGGGCTTCTCGACGCAATCGACGGCGTGATAGCGAGGACGACGGGAAAGGTTACCAAGTTCGGCGGATTCTTCGACTCGGTCTCGGATCGGTACGCCGATGCCTTCGTGCTTGCTGGCGTGACCCTCGGAGGGCTCTGCAATCCAATAGCCGGATTTGCTGCCCTCATCGGGTCGCTGATGGTGAGCTACACGCGTTCCCGAGCCGAGGCATCGGGTGTTGCCATGGCGGGGGTCGGATTGGCAGAACGAGCTGAGAGGATGATAATCCTGGCGGTCGTGACCTTCGCTGCCGTATACTGGCTTAACATTCTAAACTACGGCGTCATACTTCTGGCGATCATCTCACACCTAACGGTGATTCAGAGAACCTTGCACTTTCACAGGAACTCGAAGTAGTCCAGGTGAAAAGCGGAAAAGAACGGATTTAAAGACTGGAACTGGAGCGGGTCCTGCGGCGCTTCGGCACGAACTTACGCTCTTCTTTTCCACGCACCTTGACAACGCCGCGGTGTACTGCACAGCTGATGCAATAGTACTTTGTCACCTTTGTGCGCTGGATTGTGGAGCCCTGTGTCTGTAGCTCCTTCAGGAGGCGGGAGTCAACGAGGCTCGTATACCTCGTCTGTCTCTTAGCCTTATCACGGGGCACCTGAGCCCCACAGATGCTACACTGCACCAGCCCGGAGCTCCCCTTGTTGCCACCGCTATGGCCTCCGCTGCTCCTCTTCTTCGTCAAATCTGAAACCTCAGCAGATTAGTGAGGCACCTTGTTATAAATCCTACTGGTCAGGGCTCTTCTT
>JBFYNQ010000159.1:0-13618 GCA_041304265.1 Candidatus Bathyarchaeota archaeon
ATCTTGTCCTCGATGCCCTGAAGCTGCTCCTGAAGTAGCTTGAAGTTCTCGTTCGCCTTGAGCTGCGGATATGCCTCAGCAACCGCGAAGAGTTGGCGGAGCGTCGAGGTGAGCATGTTGCTCGCCTCCATCCTCTCCTGTGGGGTGCCGCTGATCATGCCAGCGCGGGCCATGGCGACCTTCTCGAAGATCTCCCTCTCATGCTTTGCATACCCCTTGACCGTCTCGACGAGGTTCGGGATCAGATCGTACCTCTTCTTCAGTTGGACGTCGATCTGGCTCCAGGCCTCATCGATCTGGTTCTCGTACATCCTTATCCTGTTGTAGTACGAGAAGTAGAGCCCTACGAGGATCAGAGCGACGACTACTACCGCTCCGATCAAACCGATCGTGAAGATGTCCATTTTTCTTCCCATTGAAGTAAAGAAAGCTAACCCTAAAAGGTTATTGAATATAGTCTAAATAGTTCTATGAGCGGGGCTTCACGCCGTTCTTCCCCGGGAGGGTCTCGACTCCGAACATGTGGGTTGCGGTTGCGACGAGTAGGATTATGCCGCTCATGACGTAGAAGGGGGCTGCTAAGCCGAAGCTGTCGGCGACGGCGCCGAGCATTATTGGCCCAATTAGGCTTCCGATGTCTCCGAAGAAGCGGAATATGCCCATGCTTGTGCCGCGTGGCTCACCGATGGTGGCGTCGGTCGCCATAGCGAGGGGAGCCTGCTGCATTCCACTCGTCCCAATGCCCATTACGAAGGATACGGCGCAGAGGAGTGTGAAGGAGTTGAACTGCGGGAATAGCGCCATGGAGATGGCGGAGACTATGAGACCGAAGACCACAATGGGCTTCCTGCCTATGAGGTCGATGCCGTAACCGATGGGTATGGTTAGTATTAGGTTAGCGATCGTTGCCACGCTGAGTATCATGCCTATTTCCGCGGGGCCTAAGCCCGCCTCCGCCGTGTAGAAGGGCAGAATATCCTGCCTGATGCCTGAGACCAGGAAGAACGCAGTCGCGCTGGCTAGAGAGGCGAATATGAAGCCCTTGTTCTTTAGGAGCCTGAGCGTCAGGTCCTTGGGGAAGGCGAGTTCGCCGCTGTGTGCCTTTCCGCTTTCAGTCTCCTTGATAAAGACGTAGGTTAAAGCGAGGCTCACCAGGCCTGTAGCGGCGTAGAAGTAGAAGTTGGCTTGAGCACCGTACCACGTGGCTATGAAGCCGCCTATCGTCGGCCCCGCAGCCTGCCCTATGGTCTGGAAGCTCTGGAAGTAGCCTAGGACGCGTCCCCTCTCCTCCGGCTTGAGTATGTCGGCGAGGAGCGTCGTCCGGCTCGTCATCCACATGCTCGCTCCCATACCCTGTATGAAGCGATAGAGCAGGAAGAGCCAGAAGTTGTCTGCTGTGGCGTTTAGGAATGCGCAGATCGCTATCAGCGCGGTCCCGATGATCATGAGGGGTCTGCGCCCTATCTTGTCCGCGAGGATCCCGGCTGGGAAGTCCATGATGAGACGTCCAACGCTGTAGACTGTGATGACCATCCCTGCGAGGAAGATGCTGACGCCGAAGCTCTGCGCGTAAAGGGTCAACACGGGGGAGACTATCCCCATGCCCACGAAGATGAAGAATGAAGGCACATAGATCGAGAGGATATCGCTTGTCCTTGACCTGTCCGCCAACATCCCGCCTTCTAGATTCCTACGCAGAACCGTCCACAGCGATTTAAAGTTGCCTTAGGAGATACTACAATCCTATCTCGTCGGGAGCTTGCGAGGAGTATATCGAAGGGAAGAGAGATAATGTGAAGGTTTTAACCCGAGTCTTAGACCGATGCTCTTCTGCTGAATCTCGTCCGTATAATCTCCTTAGCAAATAAAGCGACCATCACAGCGCTAAAAACAAGGAGGGCGTCCATTGCCCAGAAAGGCGCATGCAGGTCGGATGCATCTGCTATCGCGCTGAGCGCCACGGGGCCGATCATCGAGCCGAGGTCACCCATGAGCCTGTAGACGCCCATGGCTAAGCCTCGGCGTTCGTTCTGCGTCGCATCCGTCGCGAGGGCGAGGGGTGCCTGGCCTGCTCCGCCTGATGCTAACCCCATCATGAGGGCAGCGATTACGAGCCCCCAGTAATCCTTGGCGTAGACGAAACCGATGTCGGCTGCGGCCATTATCAGAATGTTCCAAATTATCACTGGCTTCCTCCCGAGGAGGTCGATAGCGTAGCCGATTGGGACTGTGATGATCAGGTTAGTTATCGTCGCGTAGCCAAGGATGGTCCCGATCGCAGCGGGATCCATGCCGAGCTCGTTCGCCGCGTAGAGGGGAAGTATATCGGTGCGTATACCCGAGCGCTGGAAAAAGACAACGAACGTGGCGAAGCAAGCCATCGCGTAGGTTTGGTTCCTCAGCAGGCGGACGACATCACCCAGCTTGAAGAGGTGCTCGCCACTGACCTTCACTTTAACAATTCCCTTGGGTTCGAAGATGAGGAAGTATGTCAGCAGGACGCAGATGGCTCCAGTGACGGTGTAGGCGTAGAACGGGGCGGCTATCCCCCATGCGGCGGCGACGAAGCCGCCGATGACGGGGCCGGCGCTCTGTCCTATGAGAATGAAGGCTTGGAAGTAGCCCATGATGCGCCCCCTCTCTTCGGGCTTGAGTATGTCGGCTAGCAGCGTTTGTCTGCTCGTCATCCACATACCGCTTCCAACGCCTTCTAGGAATCTGTAGACGAGGTAGAGACCGAAGTCCGACGCCGAAGCGTTTAGGAAGGCGGTGATCATGACGAGGATGCTGCCGATTATCATGACGGGTCTGCGCCCGTACCTGTCGGCAGCTATACCCGCGGGGATGTCGGCGATGAACCTCCCGAAGGCGTGCGCGGTGATGGCGAGGCTCGCGACGGCGAGGCTGACGCCGAAGCTCTGCGCGTAGAGGCTGATGATGGGGCTGACGATGCTCATCCCCACCATATTGAAGAAGCTGGGGACGTAGATGCTCAGGATGTCGTTAATGACGGTTCTTCTCTGAGTTTCTTCCCCAGCCGTGGCCCAGCCCTCGTATAGGGATGGTGGGTGAATACTGGTTGGTTAAAGCTTATCGGCGATGCCAAGCCGCTTTAGCGTCCTGATGGCGCGCAGGGTTATCCATTTCGAGGGCTTCCCCTTCTGCTCGATGTCCACCCACATCTTGCCGTTGTACGTGTTTTCGAGCAGCCACCTTCCATCCGGCTGCCTTGCCTCGAGGACTATGTCGATCGCTGGCTGCATCCTATCGTCGTAAACGCCGAGTCTTGTTAAGGTGTCGAGCACCTCGAGAACGTCGGACTGATAGAATAGGGGAAAGCCGAGTTTCTTCCACCCAGCCTTGTCCTTTCGAGAGCCATCGGGATTCCGTAAGTACCTATATACCCAGTTCTCGAGGAGGTTCTGCACCTCACGGTCAATGACTGCCTGCATCTCCTTACTCCGTTTCTCTGGTGGGATCATGGATAGAGAGTGGAGCATCTTTGTTGCGCCCATGTAGCAGTTCTTGGGGAAGACGGCGGACTTGTTTATCGGGTAGCTCCGGCACCGCCAACCGGCGTTCTCACCGTCGTGGTAGCCATTGGTAAAGTTGATGAGGCGCCTCGTCCGGGGGTCGTCGAGGTAGCCAAAGTGAACGAGGTACCGGAGTACGTTTCCGTCGATGCAGCAGCCGTCCTTGATATTACTAGCCCGCCCTTTCTCCGTCGCGGGTAACTCGATTAGGAAGTGGCCGGAGTCCCTTTGGAACCGGTAGATATGCTCGATAGTCATCTCGATCACGGGTGTCCTTTTCGCCCCGAGCTCGGCGAGGATGAGGAGCGAGTGTGTCGTCGCCGTGTACTTGGGCAGATACATGTCCCCCTCTTTGACCCACCAGCCGCCCAGCTCCTGGTTATCTAATATCGCCTTCACCGGCGGCGAACTCATGATTATCTCCTGCGCCTCAAGCACAGCCGGATCATCTTGTGGCTTGCCTTTAACGTCCTGGAGTGCCCAGAACCTAACGCTGGGGTCATCCGATTCGAGAAGCCAGGTCTCCACGTCCATAGGAAATTCCTCTGATCAGATTACTCGTTTTGAAGATATAGGCTAACTGGGCACAATCGGCATGGCTATTTCATGCTTTGAGCTTGAAATGGACTATCTTCTTCCCCTTCTTCGCGTCCTCTAGGCGTAGCTCCGCAAGGTGCCCGATCTCCCTCGTGTTCTTCACGTGGGTGCCGAAGCAGAAGGTCGAAGCGTAGGTGCCGATGTCGACTATGCGCAGACGGTCGACGCTTCGCGGTATCTTTTGGAGGAAGCTGATCTTACGCGGGTCACCGGAGGCGTCTATCTTGGCGCGGTCTTCGAAGTAGACGTGAACAGGGGCGTCCTCGTTGACTATATCGTCGAAGCGGCGTCCCACGGCGGCTATCTGCTCTGCGGTGAGGCTGGATGGTTGGTACTCCAGTTTCTCAAGGTCGCTAAATATCTTCGGCGGCTCCCCCCGCGCCTCGATTAAGCCGGTGAGGAGGTGCTCGGCTGAGTGGCGTCGCATGTTCCAGCTGCGCGTCGGCCAGTCAATAGCGCCGTGAACCAGAGTGCCGGTGGGAATGTCGGTATTGAGATAGTGGAATATCTCACTCCCCCTCTTCACGACCTTACTCACCTTCGCCTCGCCCCCAGCGTGGCGCAGGACGCCCACGTCGCTGGGTTGCCCGCCAGAGTCCGGGTAGAAGGCGGTTCTGTCGAGGACAACGAATCTCGGTCCCGCCTTCATGACCGTCGCGTCGAATTCTGTAAGATGACTGTCATCGGCATAGAGTGGAAGGCTGTTGGCGCTCACGTCGGATAAGGAGACCCGCCCCCGAATCAGCTTTACGCCGCTGACTTAGCCTTCGCTCGGTTCTTGCGGGCAAACAGCTGGATCTGAGGCATGATCGAGCTGATGAGCTTGTTCTCCGCCTTGTTCAGGTGCTCTTGAAGGGTCGTCCGGGGCACCTTGACCCTCTCTGCTATCGCTTCCACGTTCACACGGCGCGGCGTCTGGTAGTACCCGTAGTTGTAGGCGGCCGATATCGCGTCGACCTGCCTGTCTGTGAGCTTCGCCATGAGCGAGTTGAGGGTTATCAGCGTGTCAGAGACCACACCGTTGAAGGGTGCCTTCGCCTCCACCTCAAACCTGAAGCCGTGCCCGCCAAGCCTGTCGAAGAGTTCAGAGAGTGCCTCGTGGCGGAACGCGATGAGGCGGCTGTGCTCGTAGCCCCCCTCACAGAAGATTGGCATAATGTTCAGGATCTCTAGCTCCCCGATGTTGTCATGCACCGTAGTCTCTCTTGTGCAGATACAGTTCTGGGTGATCATACGGGCGTTCGTCGATATCTCCGCCTCGTCGAGGACCTTGTAGACGCCGCGGAACTCGGCGAGGGCGTCACTAAGCACAACAGGGTCGTCCGACTCCAGCTCGTGGACATCCTGCTGGAAGTTGCACCACGTCCAGATGCGCAGAGAAGGGTACTTCTCAGTCAGGGTGTCGATGGGGTTCCCGATGTGGGTCTTGAGCAGGACCTCGAAGGCGGGCATGATCTACACTCGATTACTTCGCCTTTTCTAGGTTCGCCTTGTACGCAGCGGTGTCGCCACCGAAGCTCTTCCACATCCCCTCGAGCTTGTCGCAGGGGTACTCGACGCATTTGCTGCAGATGCCGACGCCTTTCCCTTGGGCGCAAGCCCTAACGCCGCAGCTCATGCACCCCTTGTAGACGCGGCCCCCGGCAGCGCAGCCTTCGCACCACATGTCCTCTGGATTCCACTTGTTATTCTCGCTGCTCCAGCTAATCGCCAGCTCAGCGAGCTTCTTTGAGTCGTTCGCCTGCGTCGCCTTGTAGGTGGCGCAGTTACCACAGTCTATTCCGCATGCTCCGATATTCAGCATGGTTTCCAAGTTGGCGGGTTCCCGAATAAGGGTTGTACCGGCAATTGACGGCAACTAGAATACTAAAAAAAGGGAGAAAAAGGT
Organism: Candidatus Bathyarchaeota archaeon; assembly: GCA_041304265.1. Classification (GTDB taxonomy): domain Archaea; phylum Thermoproteota; class Bathyarchaeia; order TCS64; family TCS64; genus UBA8941. The sequence continues at coordinate 6,019 of JBFYNQ010000159.1, forward strand.
TACTTCCGCTTCAGTTTCTTGTATAGGAGCCAGAAGAGGCCACCACCGGCAGCCAGTAGCAGTACCCCGTAAATGCTCCAAGAGGACTCGACGTTCACCGTGACCCTGATAGACTGCTCATCCGTCAACACCTCATCTGAGGTGGCGGCAACCTTCACGAGGTAGTCCTTTGCGGATGTGCCAGTAGGCGGCGTTATCGATAGTGTAAAGGTTTTCTTCTCGTTGGATTCTAGAGTTGTGACCTTTATCGGCGAGACCACGACATCCCATCCGTCGGGGCTCGTTATCTCCAACTCGAGGTTGTTTATCGACGAGTAGCCCGTGTTTGTGAGGGTGACTACGTCCGTCGTTGTCGTGGCCGCGTTCGTCTCAAAGTACAGGGAGTCGACGCTGATGTCGAGGCTGAATGAGCCGCCTATGTTCGCCGTAAGGGTGATCGTGCCGGATGTGTAGTCGCTGTACGCCGTCACGTCGAAGACGTGTTCCGCGTTCGTACTATCGAGTGAAGGGGTGACGACGACTTGGACCTCCTCGGACGAGTCCCCTGCGATCAAGAGGGAGTTGATACGTACGCCGGCGGATGACTTGAACGCGACGGTCCACCCGCTCGGGACGCCTTCGGCCTTGATTTTGACAAGTTGAGTCGCCCCGGGATTGGTTATTGTCACCGAGTAGGTGGCTGAGCCGCCCAGCGAGAGGGTTTGGGATGGATACTTTGAGGTTATGGAAAACTCAGGGCTCGTCACGTTTACCGTCACGGTGAGCGGGAGGGAGTCGGTCTTGTTGTCATAGGTCGCCTTAACGGAGAGCTTGTAATCTCCCGTTGCTGCATTGTTCGGCACGTCACCGATGACGTGTAGGTTAACGCTCTCTCCAGCCCCGAGTGTTACAGCGTTGATCTTCTGCCCTTCCCCGTTCTCGACGTAGAACGCCCATAACTCAGGCGAGTTAACAGAGAGCTGGAAGGTCTTCGAGTAGTAGAGAGGGTTCTTCAGTACCACCGTGAAGTCGACAGACTCGTCCGGGAGGACGCTCCTGCCGGTGTAAGTGCTGCTTAGTGCCTCGCCGTTCACGCCAACAACGTGGAGATGGACGACGTAGTCGACTTCGACCGCACTCGCCACTGTAACGACGATGTCGGCGTCTGAAGCGTGCATAGGAGCGATGACTTTGACATTGAGTGAAGCCGAGCCTCCAGCGGGAATCAGGACACGCGATACTGGCTGATTTGCCGAGTTTAAGACGGTTGCACTGTAGCCATCAACAGTGGCAGTGGTGATGGATACAGCGTCGTCCTCACCGTTGTTCGATACGGAGATGGGAATGCTGAATGTCTCGCCGTCGTGGATGAGAAGCGTGGAGGCTGTGGAGGATATGCCTAGGCTCTTCTCCATTGTGATCTTCCCCAGAGAGTATGTGAGCTCCGTCGCCACCCCGAGGTTGATGTTAAGGGTAATCGTCTCATACCCTGCTTTCTCGAAGACGACCGTATAGGACGCCCGTTCCAAGCCCAACTTGAAGTTCCCGTAGGCGTCGCTCGTGGTCGTGCTCACTATGTTACCTTGCAGAGAACCTCCGCTTACGATATCAAGCTCGGAGTAGACGGTGATTATGATATCGCTCAGATACGAGTCATCCCCATCGATTATCGTGCCGGTAATCGAGTAGGAAGATGCCTGAACGGCGACCATAGGACCGCTAAGCATGGCTACAATGATCGCTAGTGCAAAAATCCGTGCCTTGACGCTACTCTTCTGCATCTCGGTCACCTGATCTCCTGGCGCATGAAGATGACGTAGGCAGCCGCGAAGATGGCAACAAGTAGTCCAACGAAGTATAGGAGGCTTGGAAGCGATGTCATCAGCGCGTCCATCACGCTAATCGACGTGACTGTCGGGGCGCCGCTCGTGAACTCGAGGGAGCTTGTTGTCAGCACTGAGTTGACTATGTTCTCGTATGAGGTGGAAGGGGAGAGGCCGGAAATGATCGTCCTCAGGCTGTCGAAGCCCGTCTGCTGCTGGAAGGACGGCCCCCCGGCGTCGGTGAACGTCATCCTGACGGGGTAGAGTATTTGCCCGATAGCGTAGCCAATGTTAGGTATTAGCTGGATCGACGCAAGCCAGACGATGACGGAGGCGAGCAAGGAAGTTGATGGAGAGGGAAGAACGATTGAGAGCAAGAGCCCGATGGCGAGGAAGATTGCCATGTACACGAGGGACACTACGAAGAACATCGAGAGGCGTATCACTGTGTCCATCGTCATCTCGATTCCCGTGACGCTGATGAAGAGACCCATGCCGCCGAGGAATGTAACGACGGCGACCATCGTAACGGCGAGGAGGCCGCCCAGGTACTTGCCGTAGACAATAGAGTCGCGATAGATGGGGTAGCTGAGCAGCGTCTTCAGTGAGCCCCTCTGTCGCTCATTGTTGATCGTATCGAAACTGATAGCGATGGCGAGGATTCCGCCAACTAGGCTAAAGTTCGTGATCATACTGTCAAGTGATCTGGAGAGGCTCTGCGCCGAGCCGAAGACCTGGATTGGTGCAGTTGTGAAGTTACCCGGGCGACCTGTGCCGCCCTGACCAGACGGGATGGTTATTGTCCCCACCGCGCCCTGCGACTCGCTGTAGCTGAGCCCGCCCTGATAGGCCGAGACGAGTATGATTATGAGGAGAGTGGCGAAGATGAGCATGAACTTTTTCTCCCCGATTATATCGAGGAATTCCTTTTTCGCCATCGACATCATGCCGGCCATCTAGACGACCCCCTGGTAGCGGAGGAAGACGCTCTCGAAGTCCTCCCCCTCATCAGCGTTGACCTGCCTGCGCAGCTCGTCAATGGTGCCTATGCCGGCTATCATCCCCTGCTTCATGATCGCGACCCGGTCGCAGAGCTTGTTGACTTCGTAGAGGACGTGTGTCGTGAAGATGACGGTCTTGCCGTCCCGCTTGGAGAGGTTTCTAATCAGCTCGCGTAGGTCCCGTGTACCCTCGGGGTCGATACCCTGCGTGGGCTCGTCGAGGATGAGTATCTTTGGGTCCCGGACGAGGGACTGGGCTATGCCAAGTCTCTGCCTCATTCCACGGGAGTAGGCAGCAACCTTAACTGCCCTCTTGCTACCGAGGCCGACCTGGTCAATCAGTTTCTCTACCCTCTCGGAGGCTATCTGCTCAGGGACATCCGCTAATTCAGCGTAGAACTGGAGGTTCTGTCGCGCCGTCAGGTTCTCGTAGAAGCCTGCATTTTCTGGGAGTAGCCCTACATTCCTCCTAGACTGGAGTGGCTGATCGATTACGTCTACACCGTTAACGACGGCAGTACCCTCTGTTGGGGCTATGAGCCCGAGGAGCATCAGGATCGTGGTTGTCTTACCAGCGCCGTTGTGGCCGAGTAGTCCGAATATCTCTCCCTCCTCGACTGCATAGTTCACGTGGTCTACGGCGGTTAAGCCGCCGTACTTCTTTGTGAGATTCTTCACCTCTATTACAGGTGCCAAACACTTACCTCCTAAGATATTTAGTAGCTACTACATGCGTATGGGGGAAAGGGATATAAATGTTCTTATAGCCCATAGTAATTACGGAGCCAGATAGTAAGGAAGATGTCTGATGACAACTACGCCCCCTCAGGCTACAGGGTCGACGGAAAGGACCTCGAAGCCATCCTCGGGCCACTAGAAGCCGATGTGCTCACCGCCGTCTACGATATGGGCAGGCCTGTCCGCGTTAGGGAGGTCTATGAGAGGATGAAGGGGGAGAGGAAGATCGCCTACACAACGGTCATGTCTACGATGAACACCCTCTACGAGAAGGGCATACTCGACCGGAGGGTGACTGAGGGGAGGGGGGGTCTCCTGTACGTTTACTGGCCGAAGATGACGAGGACGGAGATAGAGCGTTCCGCTGTGAAGCACATTATGGACAGCCTCATGAAGAACTTCGGTGAGGCTGTGACGTCCTATCTGGTCGACATGGATAACACAAAGAAGCGTAAAGACGAGGTCTAAGGGGGGAGGAGAGCATGTGGGAGAATGATTTGGTGATGCAGCTCTTCACTGCGCCGTTCCCGCAGATGCTGCTCGCCTCCACCGCGACGCTCGTTATAAGCTACATCCTCTTAACTTTGACAAAGATCAGTGACCCGAAGATCAGGGGCTTCTTCCACGGACTCACACTGATAGCCCCGATAATCGTCTACATGTTTTACACGCCCTCGATCTGGTTGATGGGACCGATGATACAACACGGCGGCACGGATGGGGGACCTTTCATCATATCACAGGTCAGCCCTGCCGTGGGAGGAGCGATCGTGGGCTACGCGGGTATTCCACCCTCCTTCTCCACCGTATTCGTGGCGGAGGAGGCTGCGCGCCTCAGCTACACTGGCCTTCTATGTGTAGTCGGGCTCGTGTTTGGAGCGACGACGCTCGCGTTATCGTATATCTTCGGAGTCAGGATAGTCAAGAGGTGTCAAGGTGTAATCGATGTAGCCCCCGAGGATGAACCGAGGCTATACAGGTCAGTAGACAAGTTGGCGCAGAGGGTAGGTGTCCCCGTGCCTAAGATCGGGTTAACGGAGAGTCTTCGGCCAAATGCCTTCACAATAGGGTACGGGAAGAGCGCCATGATCGTCTTCTCGAGCGGACTCATCACAGCACTAAACCAGGTCGAACTTGAGGCCGTCGTAGCCCACGAGCTCGCCCATATAAAGAACAGAGATTTTCACCTCATGGCCGTTGTCTCGTCGCTAAGAGTCGTCTCCTTCTTCAACCCAGCCGCCTACCTATCAGCGTCGATGTTTGCGAGGGAGAGGGAGTACCTCGCTGACGACGTGGGCTCCAAGGCGACAGGGAGGAGGAGCACGCTAAAGAGGGCGCTGATCAAGATCGCATCAATCCCGGCTCCGAAGCGCCGAGCCCACATCCCCGAGTTGGTCTCAGGACTGTTCATCTACTCGCAGATAGGCTCCCTGAAAGCGGCCTTCACGTTACACCCGTCGCTCGACATGCGCCTAGACCGCATAGGCAACGGCCGGTCGGGTTCCGTAGGGGACGTTTACAAGGCGCTTCTCGTAGCCCTTCTACTCATTGGCTCGATGGCGCTGCTTAGCTCCTACATAATGCAGCCGATTCGCCTCTTCGACACTTTCCTGAGGCTCGGTCCAGCAGTTAGGATGCCAATGAGTGGCGTGATGTTCTCCCGCGGGCCATGGATCGGTGGCGTGAACACGTTCACTTTCTCATTCGAGAACGTCAGAGAAGTCGCCATCCGGGAACTGCCGGATGTATTGGCCCTTAGCAAGCTAAGGGTACATTAGAGTCACTAGACGGGGGCGAACTTTTGTATACGCTGCCCTTGCAGTACTTCCCCCACGTAAAGTGCGCCATGGCTGTCCTTCCAGAGGCAGTGTGGGGCTACGAACTTGCCTGAGGCGGAGCTCTCCTCACTTCCAATCCTCGCTAAGGCTTCACCTCGCTTGTTCATGATGCTCACCCTGTGGGTTAGCTCCGCGATGTAGACGCGGCCACGCTTATCGAAGTATATGTCGCAGGGGCGTAGGAGGTTGTCCCACTCCTCGACGTATGCGCCATCGAGGGTGAATATCTGGACCCTATTATTCTGGCGATCGGCGACGTAGACCTTCTTTTCGTCGACCCATACGCCGTGGGGGAGGTTGAATTGACCCGGTCCGATGCCAGGCCCGCCCCAACTCTGGATGAGCTCACCATCGGCTGTGAAGCGGTGGACGCTGCTGTTACCATAGCCGTCGGTGACGTAGAGGTCGCCGTTCGAGGCCTGCGCGAGGTCGGTGGGCTTGTTGAAGGGCTTGCCGGGTGGCGCAGGCCTGTTCTTCTCACCCAGCGTTAGGACGAGCGCCCCGTCCTTAGCGAACTTGCGGACAGTGTGGTCGGCGCTATCGACGCAGTAGAAGTTGTCTTCCCCGTCTATGTAGGCGCCGTGAGCGTTTGAGAAGGTGCCCTCGCCCCAACTCTCGATGAACTCCCCCTCGCGGGTGAAGACTATGATTGGGTGTTCACCCCTGCAGAGTATGAGGACTCTGTCCTTGGAGTCGACAGCGACGCCAGCGACCTGCGTGTAGACCCAGCCCTTGGGGAGCCTTCCCCAGCCCTTTACGACCTCGTAATCTAGACCCTGCCTTATCATCCAGACTCAGATTCAGGTCGGCGTCAGCGTACTTATCACTTGAGGCGGACGAGCTCAGCTTCCGCGAGTAGGTGGACGCCTGCAGACCACTCACCCGTCGCATGTATCTCCTTGAACACCCTCTCGGCCTTATCCGGCTCTTCACGTGTCAGGTAGAGGTTGCCCACGGCGTGGGCTCGGGTCAATAAGCGTACGCCGCCCTCTAACCTCGCCCGCTCCAGCAGAGCCTCCGGCATCTCGACGCCCTTGTACATGAGAAGAATCTCATAATAGTCGCCGACCTCGACGAGCTTCTCTTCAGGTTTTATCCCTTCGAGGAGCTTGGCGGCCTCACCCCAGCGCTTTAGGCGTATTAATGGCATGTATATCCAGTGAGTGGTCGCGACAGTGCTTTCGCGGACGTCACAGACATCCAGGCAGCGGCGATACGCATCGACGGCGCCCTCAAGGTCGCCGGCGGCGAATCTAGCGAAGCCGAGGTGGTAGTAGACGTTCCAGTGGAAACTACTGAAGCCCAGCTTATCGCTGCTCGGGCCGCCGCTGGCGTAGACCTCGGGCTCGTCTGGTCTACCCTTAATCAGCTCTGATGCCATTTCGAGGTCGGCGACGGCGAGGTCGAGGCGGCGGAGGAGAGCGAAGCGGTGTCCTCTGAATCGGGGGAACCTTGGATCCTCGGGCCAGCGCTTAATCCCCTCCGTGTAGGCGGCGCAGGCTTCGTTGAAGTTGCCGACTATCTCCGTCCGGCGCGCATACCATAGGAGCTTCTCGGGATCATCCGGGTCCACCCGCCATTCGTCGGCTGCCTTATCGCGACTCTCAGTGAGGTCTCGAAGTTTAGACTCATACTCCTCCGGGTTTTTTGGTAGCCATAGCTTGATCGGGGTCGGGTAGAGGGGTTCACCTAGGAGGCTGTACGTCTCTGGGAGACGGAGAGATGTCAACACGGGTTTATCATATTAGGGAGAGTCTTAACATCTTCGCGCGACTGATCTTATAAATAATTAAGCCATTTTGCATAAATAATATTTCATCTGTAATTGGTTCGTTGCAGTAGCGCGCGAAGAACGTGCACATGCATCTCAAATGGAGTCTTTCGCTGTGATGGTTACGTCCATTTTTGCATTGTGTGCGAGCGCAATATGAAAGAATATTTACCTATGGTTGATTTTTGGGTTATTGATGGGAAATGGCTGTGGCACCGGTTGAGAATAAGAAAGTGAGGAAGCCGAAGAAGTACCTCGAGAAACTGATTAATAAGAAGGGGTTGAAGCGTTAATCTAGTTTAACACCATCTACCTGTTCTTGGTCACGTCAAGATAAATGACGTGAGTAGTTTAATGAGAAGCTTGTAAGGTTAGGCTTCGCACGCGCAAGGCTTGAAAAGGGGCTGCTGGTGGAGATTGGTGTATGCCTATCATTCTCGTGCGTCATGG
>JBFYNQ010000160.1:0-8174 GCA_041304265.1 Candidatus Bathyarchaeota archaeon
AGCCAGCCACGTTCCCGACTTTGGAGCCCAAGTTCCTCCTAAAGCGGAAATCGGTATATAATTTAAGGATAATCTATATAGAATATGGTGTTTATATAGACAATACCGGGAAGCCAGCGTCCCTGAGCATGTTATAGAGGAGGCTCAGTGGCAGACCTACAACGTTATAAAAGTCCCCTTCAACCATCTCAATTATGAATGCTCCAACGCCCTGTGCCGCGTAGGCTCCCGCTTTATCCATTGGCTCGCCCGTAGCGACGTAGGCGTCGATTTCCACGTCGCTCAGTCTCTTCATAGTCACCCTCGTCTCCTCGGTGCGGAGGTCGGTGTAGCCTCTTATCTTCTCGACAAGCGCTACGGCAGAGATCACCGTGTGTGTTCTCCCACAGAGAGTGTGTAGCATTTGCTTCGCCTCGTCTACGCTTTTTGGCTTCTCAATTATTCTTCCGTCTAGGACCACGATCGTGTCGGCAGCAAGAACTAGCCTGTCCTGGTGTTTTTCTGCGACTGCCTTCGCCTTTGATAAGGCGTGATCCTTGACGTGGGTCGTAGGGTCGCTCGATGTGCTGTTCTCCGCATTACCTGGGTCCACTGCCTCAAATGTTATCCCCAGGTCCCTAAGCAGGCTAATTCTCCGGGGCGAAGTCGAGGCGAGAACCAGCGTTTGACGGGTCAACACTTTTACACCTATTGTTTTATCGGAGTACAGTGGTTTAGACAACTGTAGGGGAACCCGGGTATAAGTATGGTGAGTTAATTGGAGAAGATATACTACGCAGGCTTGGAGACGCCTCTTGGCGTCATGTGGGCGGCTGCCTCCGAGAAGGGCATAGTGCAGTTCAACATGTCCAATAACAAGGAGGGCTTCATGAAGGAGCTCAAGGCACGCATTAAGGCCGAGTACGTCGAGGACCCGAACAGGTTTAAGGCGCTCAAGGCTGAGCTCGACAGGTACTTCCTTGGCGAAAAGTTCGTATTCAAAGGCCCCTTCGACATGCGTGGCACATCCTTCCAGGTCGACGTCTGGAAGGCTATCTATAGCATCCCCTACGGGAAACTGACGAGCTATGGTAGCATAGCTGAGCAGATAAGGCGCCCAAAGGCGGTGCGCGCCGTCGGAAACGCCGTCGGGGACAACCCCATGGGGCTCATCGTGCCCTGCCACAGGGTAGTCTGGGGGAACGGTGGCATCGGTGGATTCAGCGGTGGCCTTGAATGGAAGCGGAAGCTGCTCCTTCAGGAAGGCATCCTTCCATCGGCGAAGGACAAATCAGAAGTAGGCATCGATCTTCGTAATTTCTTCAAGGACCGCTAGTATTTTCACCGCGTACCGCATTCCTAAATCATGACAAAGCGGGTTGTACTCGGGACTTTCAGCCACGAGACCAACGTGTTATCTAATATTAAGACGGACCTCTCCGAGTTTAGGAAGAGGCACCTTTTCACTGGGGACGAGATTCCTGCACACTTCAGGGGGACGAAGACTGCGGCTGGCGGCCTGATCGACGGCTGCGAAAAGTATGGTTTCGAGTTCGTTGAGACGGTCCACGCCTCAGCGACGCCTAGCGGGATGATTACAAAGGAGGCTTATGAGCACATCCTCGGCGGCATGCTTGACGGCATCAAAGCCGTGAAGAACTACGACGCGGTCGCCGTCCACCTACACGGGGCAGCCGTCGCCGAGGGGCACGACGACGTTGAGGGCGATGTCCTTGGATCGATCCGTAAACTCATCGGAAAGAAACCGCTTGTTGCCAGCTTCGACCTCCATGCCAACTATACGGAAAAAATGGTGAGAGAGGCCGATATACTCGTCGGTTACGATACCTACCCCCACATTGACGAGTATGAGCGCGCTGTCGAGTCCGTTGACCTTCTCGCCAAGATGCTCGACGGCAAGTTAAAGCCAACGCGCGCTCTCCGGCAGCCGCCGGTGCTCCCTGCGCTCCAAGCCCAGTTCACGGGGAAGTACCCCATGACGAGGCTCCTCGAGGAGGCTCACATTATGGAGCAGATGCCCTGCGTTGAGGCTGTAACAGTTGCCGCAGGCTTCCCCTGGAGCGACATAAAGGAGGCGGGCATGAGCTTTATCGCCATCACGAATAATGATCAGAAGCTAGCCGACGCTCTCGCAGGGGATTTGAGTGACCTCGCTTGGAGTATCAGGAGAGACTTCCTCGTCAAGCCGATGCCGGTCAGGGACGCCCTAAGGCGCGTAAAGGCGGCAAAGGAGAAACCGATCGTCCTCGCCGACATTGGTGACAACCCAGGTGGTGGCACGCCTTGTGACGGCACATTCGTCCTCAAAGCGGTGCTCGATGAGGGGCTGACGGGCGGCGTCTTCGGCGTCATCTGGGACCCCGCCGCCGCAACGAAGGCGGCGAAGGCAGGCCCAGGGAAGGAGATCGAGGTCAGCCTCGGCGGACACACGGATAAGCTGCACGGCAAGCCACTAAAGGTGAAGGCGCTCGTGAAACGCGTCAGCGACGGTTTCTGGCTCGTGAAGGGTCCAATGGGCACAGGCTCGGAGACCGATATGGGACTCACCGCCATCCTACGCGTCGCGGGCAACGACCTCATAGTCACCACGAAGCGGCTTCAGCCACTCGACCTCGAGCTATACAGGAGCCAGGGCATCGAGCCGACGGACGCCAATTTCATCGTCGTGAAGTCGAGTGTCCACTACCGCGCCAGCCACGAGTCTATCGCTAAGGAGATCATTGAACTTGATACGCCAGGCCTCACGTCGCCGCGTCTCGCCGGGTTCAAATTTAGGAAGATTAGGCGCCCAATCTTCCCCCTCGACTTCGAGATGCTTGGTATAACCGAACTCAAGAAGATGGATGAGGAGTAGCTTGCGCAGACTCGTAGGCCTCCATTTTCATTTCTGGCACTTGCGCGCTCCGAGGTCTACAACCGGCTAGCATTTTAATCGCGCCGCGTGTATGCTTGGACTATGCTTGTCGCCGGCGTCGACGAGGCGGGCAGGGGCTGCTTCATAGGTCCACTCATCGTCGCGGGAGCTTCCTTCGACGAAGAGAAAATATCCGCACTCGTCGACCTAGGCGTGAAGGACTCCAAGAAGCTCACAGCCCGTAAGCGTGAGGTGTTAGTCCCCGAAATAGAGGCACTTGCTTCGGGGATCACTTACTTCGAGCTATCGCCACGTGCCATAGACCTCGTCGTGAACAGGGGCGTCAGGCTTAGGAGACTGAACTACCTGGAGGCCGCGGCAATGGCAAACGTTCTAAGGCGACTCGCACCCGACAAGGCGTATGTCGACGCCTCCGACGTGGACGACGAGCGATACGGCGAGACGATACTGCGGCTCCTCCGTTCGAAACCCTGTATTGTTTGCGAGCACAAGGCCGACTTCAACTATCCAGTCGTCTCCGCCGCGTCCATCCTCGCAAAGGTAAGGAGAGACTCCATCGTCGCCTCGTACCGAGAGGAATACGGTGACTTTAATTCCGGCTATCCGAGTGACGACAGAGCGCAGGAGTGGCTTTATGATTGGTACCGGGAGCACAGGAGTTGGCCCAACATAGTGCGGCTTAGTTGGGAGCCCGTGAAGAAGGCGCGCTTAACCGTCAGTCAGACGAAGCTGGCTAGCGCCAGCGCATGATCGACTTCAAAGGGGTCGAGAGATAAAAGCTCCTCGACGTTGAAACCCCCTCGTTTCAATATCTCAACCTGCTCTCTGTAGATCTCTGTGGATGGCCTGCTCACGTCGACGCTCCTCGACTTTATAGAGAGCATGGCGTAGCCACCCTTCTTGAGGTAGAGTTTAGCATTCTTGACAACAATCTCCGCCTGGTCAGGCTGAGCGACGTCGGCGAAGATGGTGTCAACCTTTGGGACCTGCAGCGAGTAGCCCTGCGGTTGGCGGGCGTCACCGAGGATGGGCGTAATATTCTTCCGATAACGCGCAACGTGGTCGATTAGGTCACGGATGGGGCGTGGGGCAAAGTCGACCCCCCAGACGTGTCCCGAGTCGCCGATGATGTCGGAGACATGACTACATGTTGTACCCGAGGCGACGCCTAGGTAGAGCACCTTGACACCGAGCTTTATCGGGTTCTTTATGAGTCCACGCACTATAGCGGCGCCGAGCTTGCTACGCGTCGGGTTCCAGAGGCGATACTCGACTCCGTCGACTGTTACAAGCTCCTCGCCATAGACCTTTTTCCCCGGGGCAAAGTTTTTAGTGGCTAGAAACCTCTTTGATCCCTCTTCTATGAAGTAAACGCCTGGGGTGTGCTCTAAGACGCGCCCCAAGTGGGGCTACCTCTGCGCCGGGTCGGCGATCTCCACGTCAGGCCCCGCCGCATCTATTACCTTCGCCTGGTCTACGGCTAGCCTCTGAAGCCAAGTCATTGGGACATGGAGTTCATTCACCCTCTTGGCAAAGTGGTGGCAATTGGGGTAGGCTGGTGTCTTGCAGACCCTGCTAAAGAAGTCTTTAGTGATCTCTACGTTGCAGTCGAAGATGAATGGGCAGTCACGCCGCCCGAACTTCTCCTGGAACGCTTCAGAGAACGTAGACAACTATGCCCCTCGGAAGAATACGCCTATGCCCCGATGTTTAAACCTTTCAGGACGAACCAGCACGCCTTGACTCGGCGGCGGAGGCGGCGGCCTCGTCGAGATCCTTCTTCAGCTGGTCTGCGATAAGATTCCCGCTGAATGCATCGGCGCGTGCGGCTATGCTGAGCTTGGCGGCGAGGTGGCGGGCTCGTAGCCCACGTAGCCCCCGAGGCGCGGCGTTGACGTAGGGATGCTGGAAGATGAGTCCATGTTTCGGAGGCTTAGCGTGTGTTTTAACCGCCCGGAAGAGCGCTTTCTCGGCGCCGAGTATCTGTAGGCTGCTCGACGGCATCATGGCGAGCCTCCTGATTCCCCCCGCCTTCTCGATGAGTTTGGCGGCGAGGGTAGGTCCAGCGAGTGCGCTGACGTTTGGCGCCGCTTCCAGTGCGATGGCGGAGATGTACTCGGTGAGCTTTACCCTGTAAATGTATAGGCTAAGGACCTGTCCGGCGAGGCGCTGTAGCTCTGCGAGGTCTCCGGGGCTCAGTTGGGCACCCATGGAGCCCTCGGCGCCCTTGATTATACCCGTCGTCTCGCGGCGCTGGAGGCCGAGAGACTCAACCTTCTCTGTTGTAACGGACGTTCTGTCCCCGACCTCGACGATGAACCTGAGGTACTTCTCGTGGTCGCGTATTATTCTGCTGAGCTCGGGGTAGTGGAGCCCGTACCACTCCCTGACGCGGCTGCTGAGTCCATTCAAGCTCGTGTCGAGTTCGCCTAGGAGTTGTACAGTCTGTGTGATCTGGGCTTCCTTGCCACCGAGTGCGTCTTGTACGGCGCCTCGGGTGAGGAGCGTCGAGACCTGCCTGCCGAGTTCGTAGTAGGCGTCCTCGTCCTTTACTAGGTGGTTCTGCTGTGCAATGGCGGGAAGTTGATCCCTTAGTTCGTCACTGGGGCCGGAGTCGATGACATCGACCTCGAATGTGTATTCGGTGCGTAGTGTCTCGGCGAGCTCGGGGTTCGTGGTGGTGACTGTGTCGAAACCCCTCTTCATTAGGCCCTCTGCAACCTTGAGGACTTCCTTAGTGATCTCACCGTTTCTCTGTCGTATTATGGCGCGTGTTATCTTCTCGGGCTCTTTAGGGTATAGCGCCTTTTCTAGGACCCTGCCGTTCTCCGCTAGGGCAAAGACGCCGATGAGGGTCTCTTCGATGTGGGCTCTTGTCACGCTAGTCACCTTGTAGGAGAAGTGATCGATGTCTTGTTTCTAAATGTTATCGGCTCTCAGCGTATGATGGTATTGATGTTTATCTAGATCGTCATGTTTCGCCTGGTTTTGTTACAACGATCTCGTTGTATACGCCGCGCGTGCAGGGACTAGTACGAGTCTGCCCGTTCTCATGGGTCCAAACGGGGGAATGGTGCTATCGAGATCGTGTCTATTATGGACACCTTTAACTGTGAGAAGGGCAAGTTACAGTGGTCGGCTTGGCTGGGAAGAGTTTAGCCGTAGAAGTGGCTGGGCTCCGGCTTCGTTCTCCAACACTCAATGCATCTGGCGTCCTCGGCATGTCTGCGCCGCTCCTCAAACGGGTTTACGACTCCGGAGCTGGAGCCGTTGTGACGAAGAGCCTCGGACCCGTCCCCCGTAACGGGCACATCAATCCCACACTCATTGAGGTTGAGGGTGGCGTGCTTAACGCGATGGGGCTCCCCAACCCTGGGGTGGATGGATACATCCACGAGCTGCGCGAGCTCAAGCACGAGGGCGTTCCCGTTATTGCGAGCTTCTTCGCCTCAACAGTAGCAGAGTTCCAGTCCAGCGCCAAGGCCCTATGCAATGGGGGGGTGGACGCGCTTGAGCTTAACCTGAGCTGCCCTAACGTCGGCGGCGAGCCGGGGATGTGTGCAGCGGACGCGGTCAGTGTCGAGAGGGTTACTGCGGCTGTGAAGGAGGTTGCGACCACGCCTGTATTCGTTAAGCTGTCCCCGAACGTCACGGACATCGCGGGCATAGCGGTTTCTGCGGAGCGCGGCGGCGCGGACGCCATCACCGCTGTGAACACGCTCAAGGCTATGGCGATAGACGCAGACTTTAGGTGTCCCATATTGATGAACGTGACGGGTGGCCTATCAGGTCCAGCCATAAAATCCGTCGCCTTACGTTGCGTCTGGGAGATAGCCGAGGTGGTGAACATACCAATAATCGGCTGCGGGGGGGTGACAAACTGGCGAGACGCCATCGAATTCATGCTCGCTGGGGCGTCGGCAGTCGAGATCGGTACAGGCGTCATGTACGAGGGTTTCGAGGTCTATGGCAAAGTAAATGAGGGTATAGAAAAATATTTGATGGAGAACGAGTTCGCAGCGGTCAGGGAGGTAGTCGGCCTCGCGCATCGGAAGTGAGAATATGACTATTATGATAGATCGTGTCGTCAAGGAGACCCTTGATGTTACAACGTTATACTTTTCGGGGATGGCCGATGCAAAACCGGGGCAGTATCTCATGGTTTGGCTCCCGGGCGTTGATGAGATACCGATGAGTCTCTCAACCATTGGCGACCAGTCGAGTATCACCGTCAGGGTCGTTGGGGATATGACGCGAATCCTCTCTCAGCTGAAGGCAGGTGATAAGATGGGTGTACGCGGCCCATTCGGCAATGGATATGCGGCATTAGGAAAGCGCCCGCTCCTCATCGGGGGCGGGAGTGGAATAGCCTCACTGGCCCCTCTCGCGGATCAGCTGGTAGCTATAGGGGTGAAGCCCACTTTCCTAATCGGGGCACGTAGTAAAGATCAACTTTTCTTCAAGGGTAGGCTCACCAAGCTCCTCGGGGAGAATCTGCTGGTCTCGACTGACGACGGCTCGGAGGGTTACCATGGTTATGCTTCGAACTACGCTGGCGAACTCTTGGCGAAGAATAGTTTCGATCATGTCTACGTCTGTGGTCCCGAGTTGATGGCTTTGAAAGTATGGGCGGATGCCGATAGGCTGGGGATCCCAGTTCAGGCGAGCCTAGAACGCCTATGTAAGTGCGCCGTGGGGCTCTGCGGTAGCTGTGCCATCGGCCCTTACAGGGTCTGCAAGGACGGACCGATCTTTGACTCGGTAAAGTTGCGCGAGGTCGCTTCCGACTTTGGGAAGAGGCGTTTGGACGCCTCGGGGAGAATGATACGCGTCGACCACTGAGGAAACCATTTTCAACTCCTAGTGCACCCTCATCTTATGTCCAGAGAGAAAGCGAAGGTGGACGTTCTCTTCGAGTGTTTTTACATGAGTCTCGGTGTCCGTGAGGGGCATCCGATGCTGACTTTCAGGTGGCCGCTGACGCCGATGCCTCCACCCGCGATCGGGCAGACGTACAACGGTGTCACGTTCAATCTCGGCTCCACGAATACTATCTTGATCAGGGACGATGGTAAGAATATCCTTATCGACCCGGGCATTATCCAGTTGGGGCGTTACGGGTGTCTACCCAAACGATTAGCGGAGTTCGGCTTAAAGCCCGCAGATATCGACATCGTCATCAACACGCACTGCCACTACGATCACACGGAATCCAACTACATGTGTAGTGGTAAACCCCTCCTCATACATGAGGCAGAGTATGACTACGCAGCTGAGCTATACTGGCCCGACTGGCGTC
>JBFYNQ010000161.1:0-9428 GCA_041304265.1 Candidatus Bathyarchaeota archaeon
GACTTCGTCGGGCTCAGGGTGCTAGAACTGCTCTCTGGGACGACGCCCGAAAATGTCCTACTCCTCCCAACGGAAACGGTGCCTGAAAGCTACACTGGATCCATAAGGAGTTTTGAACCCACACACGTAGTCCTCCTCGACGCGGCTAATTTCGGAGGCGCCCCCGGAGAGGCTCGTATCGTCCCCCCGAAGTCGATAGTTAACACCTCGGTCTCCACCCATAGCTTACCTCTCCACGTGTTCATCGGGTACGTCAAGCAGACGATATGCGATAAGGTCGTTCTCGTAGGGATACAAGGTGCGAATATCGAAATGGGTGAGGGATTAACGCCTAGCGTGGAGAAGGGAGCTAGAGTATTGGCGAAGATGCTAGAGGAATTGCTAGCTAAGTGACTGCAAGAATTTTGAGTAATTGCCGGATATTTTCCTTA
Source organism: Candidatus Bathyarchaeota archaeon (assembly GCA_041304265.1). Lineage (GTDB taxonomy): Archaea > Thermoproteota > Bathyarchaeia > TCS64 > TCS64 > UBA8941. The sequence goes on from JBFYNQ010000161.1 coordinate 432, forward strand.
ATATCATAGGTTAGAAATGACAATTCTTATCAACCATGAAAGTTTATATCCCGCAACCAAACGAAGGTTTGAGGGACCGAATTGCTTGAAGGTCTTACCGGATTCGCAGTGATTTTGGTTGTAGCCGTAGCCATCGCCCTCATCATCATGGCGATTGGTAACGACATCGCACCTAAGAGTCCGGACACACCCGGCAAGCTGGCGCCCTACGCCTGTGGTGAGGATGTAACACCCACCAAGGTTAGGGTCAACGTCGAGAACTTCTTTGTATACGCGGTATACTTCATGATTTTTGACGTATTGGGTTTTGTCCTAGCGACGACTCTCGCCAGACCGGCTAACGTGATGCTCCCGCTGACATACGCGGCAGCGTCGCTTGTGTCCATTGTCATACTATCGGCGAAGTGGAGGAAGTAAAAATGGGCCTTGTAACATGGGCTAGAACTCGATCCCCTTGGCTGATACACTTCAACGGCGCCGCGTGTAATGGATGCGACATCGAGATCGTGGCAGTACTAACGCCCCGTTTCGATGTCGAGCGTTTCGGTGGCGTGCTGAAGGGAACTCCCCGACACGCGGATGTACTCGTCGTCTCGGGCTCTATCTCCCGGAAACTGAAGAGTAGACTCAAGAGGATTTACGATCAGATGCCTGAGCCAAAATTCGTCGTAGCAGTAGGGAGTTGTGCTAACACAGGTGGCACATTTCAAGACTGCTACAATGTCATGGAGGGTGTCGACAAAGTCATCCCTGTAAATGCTTACGTCGTGGGTTGTCCCCCAAAACCTGAGGCAATCCTCGACGGTGTAGTCAAACTCTTAAAGAGTGCGGGATACTGAGGTGAATCGAATGAGTTACATTGATGATAATAAAAAGACGCTTGAACAATTTACACAGGTGATCGGTGCAGAAAACATCATTACCTCGAAAGTACTTAAGGAGAAGCGTTACTACGTCACTATAAAGACTGATAAACTACTCGATGCGGTCACCTATATTAGAGATAAGGAGGGATTATTTCACCTCGCAACTATTAGTGCTGTCGACTATGGAGAAGAGAGGGAAGTTAACTACCACTTCAACCGCCCCAACCTTATATTCACGATCAAGGTCCGCGTCCCGGCTGACAAACCAGTGGTACCATCTATCACACCAATAATCAATGGTGCGACCCTCTACGAGAGAGAGATACACGATCTCGTAGGCATAGTTTCAGAAGGTCACCCTAACCCGAAGAGACTCCTCATGACCGAGGAGTGGCCCGAAGGAATTTTTCCACTTCTAAAAAAGTGGGATGTAAAGTCTCTCAGAAAAGCAGTTGACGGAGAGGAATGGACATGAGTGGAACAGAATTCAGCGTACCAATCGGCCCGCAGCACCCAGCATTGAAAGAGCCTGCAAGTTTCCTCTTTAAAGTCGACGGTGAGGTAGTCGTCGACGTTGAGCCTCGCATTGGATACAATCATAGAGGCATAGAGAAGGCTTTCGAGGCTCGTACGTATATTCAAGGCCTCTACCTAGCAGAGAGGGTCTGTGGAATATGTAGCAATGCCCACCAGACACTCTACGCGATGAACGTTGAGGATGTTGCAGGGATCACTATACCTGAGAGGGCCAAGTGGCTAAGGACTTTTGTACATGAGCTTGAGCGAATTCACAGCCACCTCCTTTGGTTAGGTGTCGCTGCTCATGAGATAGGATTTGATACCCTATTTTATTATGTTTGGCGTGATCGTGAGGTAGTTCTCGATATACTAGAGGAGATAAGTGGCAGCAGGGTCAACTATGCTTGGGTTACTATAGGTGGAGTCCGAAGGGATATTCCAAGCGATAAAATACCCAAATTCCAAAAGATGCTTGATATACTCTCAGAGAGAACGAAATATTACACAAACGTCGCAGTCTCCGAGCCTACGATTACCAATAGGGCTGCAGGCGTAGGTTATTGTAGCAAAGCTGACATGATCCGTCTATGTGGTTCCGGTCCTCATGCACGTGCGAGTGGCGTCAATAAGGATACGAGACGCGATAACGCATACCTTGCATATGACGAAATACCTTGGAACGTCGTCACAGCCGATAGCGGTGACGTTTTAGCGAACGTAGTCGTCCGTGTTGGTGAGGTAGTTGAAAGCGTTAACATAGCTAAATATGTACTCGACCACTTGCCTGAGAGCCCGATCAAAGAGAAATTTAGTCCCTTGCAAAAGGTACCCGAGGGCGAGGCGGTCAATATGGTCGAGGCCCAGCGAGGCGAGGACATCCACTACATCTGCAGTAAAGGCGAAAACAAGCCCTACAGGTACAAGATCAGGGCGCCAACGTTGGGGAACATCCCCAGCTTAGTGGTCAAGCTCAAGGGCGGGTACATCGCTGACATCCCCATCGTACTTGCGGGCATCGACCCCTGCTTCAGCTGCACCGACCGCATGGTCTTCGTGGACGAGCACAAAGAGAAGACCTGGGACATGACAGACGACGAACTAAGGAGATACTCAATCAGGTGGTACGCAGATGGTCGCAATAAGTGACATAATCAGCATAGTAGTGTTCCCGGGGGCACTATTCATCATAGCCTACGCGCTCTACTGCAACTGGCTGAGCCGGAAGACAGTCGCGCGCCTTCAGAACAGGAGAGGGCCAATGCACACCGGAGCCTTTGGCCTACTGCAACCCTTCGCTGACCTCGTAAAGCTCCTCGCGAAGGAGGATATCACTCCCAGTGCGGCGAACAGGGCACTCTTCATCGGGGCACCCGTCATCATCTTCGCCCTCTCGCTCTCCACCGTCTTCCTCATGCCTATCCAATCGATTACTAACCTCTATTCATACACGCCCATAGTCAGCTTCGAGGGCGACCTAGTCATCGTACTTCTCATTCTAAGCCTTATTGTCCTCAACATCTTTCTCGCAGGCTGGAGCAGCTCCAACGCCTTCGGCGCAGTCGGCGCGACAAGGGTCGCACTCGCGACTCTCGCATACGAGATTCCCCTAGTTCTCCTCGCTCTTGGCCCTGCCATCATGGCTGGGAGTATGAGTATAAGCAACATCGTCGCCTGGGAGGTGGCAAGCGTCCAGAGCTTCATCGCAGCTCCGAATATCTGGGGTTTAATGCTCGGTGTCGTAATGTTCGTCGGTTTCGCCATCTGCATACTCAGTCTCCTCGCGGAGACGGAGATGCGACCATTCGACATGGCCGAGGCCGAGACTGAGATCGTCCATGGCTGGCAAGTCGAGTATAGCGGAAAGAAGCTAGCTCTACTTACCCTAAGCCGCGACGTCAAGGTCGTGCTCGCATCGGCTCTACTGACAACGCTGTTCCTTGGCGGACCCGCGGGTCCCGTTCTTCCCCCGATTGTCTGGTTCATACTGAAGACCACGCTCTGCGTCCTCGTCCTCAGCAACCTGAGTGCGTTGTTTGCAAGATTCAGGATCGACGTGATGCTCCGCTGGGCTTGGCAGTACCTTACCCCCCTCGCTGTCCTACAAGTGATGGCGATCGTGGCGCTGTCCGGAGTGATCTAAATTTGGCTATGGAGAGAGAGTTGTTAAAGAACGCGGTTAGCAAGCCCTGCACGTTGGCGTACCCCTTCGAGAAGAGGGAGATGCCGAAGGGCAACCGTGGAAGACACGAGTATGACGAGGCGAAGTGCACGGGGTGCGGTATGTGTAGTCGCGTCTGTCCCAGCTTCGCCATTGAGCTTAAGGGTCTCGGTCCGAAATGCGAGGGCCTCAAGGTCAACCTGGGCGCTTGCCTCTTCTGCCAGCAGTGCGAGGAGAGCTGCCCTACTGGGGCGATATGGCTCACCACGGCATACGAGCTCGCCGTCATCAACAAGGCGGACGAGATATTAGACTTCAAGAGGACGCCACGCGCGCCGCCGACGCCCGCCGTAAAGTCCGTGGCACCGGCGCCCGTGCAAGCACCTGCTTCTGCTGAGAAGCCAGCGAAGCAGGCAGCCCTGGCTAAAAAGCCGGCGGCTCACAAGGAGGTGAAGCACTGATGGCATCCGAGCTAATACAGTTCGGTATACTAGCAGCAACCGTCGCGTTCGCCCTCGGCGCCGCTGGGTTGAAGAACCTGCTCTATGCGGCTCTGAGCCTCGGCGCGATGTGCATCTGCCTAGGTGCCCTATATTGGACGCTCTACGCCCCATATGTTGGCCTATTCCAGATGCTCATCTACGGGGGAGCTGTAGTCGTCCTATTCGTCGCGGTAATAATGTTCGTTAGGAGTGAGGGTCAATGAGTGAGAACGGTGGAAGCGGTGTAAAGGCCGCCAGCCTTATAGTCATGGCGTTGCTCTTCCTCAGCCTCCTCTACGTCGTCTCGACCGAGCCCTTCCCACATGCCTCGTATCTGAGCAGGGAGCTGCTATCGACGCAGGACGCGGGTGCGCTCGGAGGCGGGATGAGCAACTTCCTCTGGAACTTCAGGGGTCTCGATATGATAATGCAGACACTCATACTATTCGCCACGGCGATCAGTTGCCTGGCGCTCCTTCGGGAGGAGAAACGCTGATGGCGAACGACGTCGTCTTCATCGGCGCAATCTTCGCGCTGGTGTGCATCGGTCTCTATTGTGTGGCGCAGAAGAGTATGATACGCATACTCCTCGGCGTCGAGCTTATTCTCAACGCGGGCAACCTCGCACTCGTCTACTTCGCATCCTTCAGGATAGCGGCGGGCTTCGTTGATCCACTGGGCCAGAGCCTAGCCTTCATGTCAATAATTCTCGGCGGCAGCACGATCGCCGTCGGCTTGGCACTGATCGTCAATGCTTACAAGCAGTTCAAGACGACTGAGGTCGATGAGATGAGGAGGCTGAAATGGTGATGGGCATAGAACTCATCTTCCTATTCGCCCCCTTCGCTGTCGTACTTTTCGGGCTCCTAGCGGACCGCATGAAGGTAGCGAATCTGCGCGAGGGCGTCGCGATGGTTGCGAGCCTCGGCACCCTTGCGGGCGTCTGGCAGCTCTACACGATGGTTCAGTCGAGCACTACGGGGATACTCGTCGTTACACTTGGTGGGTCTCCGCCGCTCGGTGCCTGCTTCGAGATCGACATGCTCAGCATCTACATGGCGTTCAGTGCCGCGCTGCTGGGCGTCTTCGCCACCATCTATAGCTACAATTACATGCGCCACGACACACGGTTGACGGAGTATTACACTCTTCTCTCAGCGCTTGTAGTCGGCATTATAGGTGTCGCTTTCGCAGGTGACTTCTTCACATTCTTCGTCTTCTGGGAGCTGATGGGCATCACGAGCTACGTGCTCGTCGCCTTCAGGAAGGACAACTGGGGCCCCGTCGAGGCCGGCTTCAAGTACATGGTTATGGGAGCCGTAGGCTCAACCATGCTACTCCTCGGCATTGCCCTCATCTACGGCATGGCGGGGACGGTGAACTTCGCCCAGATCAGCAGCTCCCTCCACATAGGTGGGGCAGGACTCTGGATGATGGTCGCCATGGTCATTTTCGTGGTAGGTTTCGGTATAAAGTCAGCGATTGTGCCGTTGCACACCTGGCTCCCCGACGCACACCCCGAGGCGCCGAGCCCCATCAGCGCAATGCTCTCGGGCATCCTCATCGAGACCGCACTCTACGGGCTCACGAGGATACTCTATATCGCCTTCCCCATCGCTGACTTCAGCCTCATGGTCGCTGCGCTCGCCGTGATAACCATGACCTTCGCAAATGTGGTTGCCGTGCTGCAGACCGATGTCAAGAGGATGCTCGCGTACTCGAGCATCGCCCAGGTCGGTTACATGCTTATTGGTGTCGCGAGCGGGAGCATCATGGGCCTCACCGGACTCTTCCTCCACGTCTTCAACCACAGCTTGATGAAGGGCCTAGCTTTCCTCTCCGCTGGCTCGATGATCGAGGAAGCGGGGAGCCGGGACATCGAGAAGCTCCGCGGCATCAGCAAGGTGATGCCGATAACGACGCTGACGATGTTCATCGCGATGCTCGGCCTAGGCGGCGTGCCCGGTACGGCTGGGTTCATCAGTAAGTACTTGCTCTTCGGCTCCGCCATTGAGCCGGGCTTCTGGTGGCTTACAGTCGTCGCGGTGCTGAACAGCGCCCTTAGCATGGTCTACTATCTGCGCGTCATGAAGGCGACAGTGGGTCAACCCAAGGAGTCATTGAAGGCTTCGAAGGAGGCTCCGCCTTTCATGCTCGGCGTCACCGTCGCAATGGCCACACTAATCATACTCTTCGGTGTGTGGCCCGCACCGATGATCGCTTACGCGACAGAGGCGGCGAAGGCGCTTCTCAACCTCACTAGCTACGTAAGGGTGATAATTCCATGATCAATCTACTGAATATACTAGCGGAGGAGACACCTCAACTGATCTCCGCCCAGGTTACCGGGTGGGAGGCATTCATGACCAACCCGTGGCCGTGGCTATGCTTCCTCATACCAATGGCGGGCGCATTACTCATGCCGCTGATCGCAAAGGCGGGCCACAAGGTTCGCGACTACGCCGCGGTCCTATTCGCATTAGGCGCCGTTGTCGCGGCGGCCTCGCTCCTGCCTGGACTCTGGGCAGAACAAGCGACACTCGACATACAAGTTGCCACATGGATCACATACCCCAACGGCAACCCGCTCATGCTGGGCGTCCTAATTGACCCTCTCAGCATCATGATAGCTAACGTTGTCGCCTTCATTGCCTTCCTTATCGTCGTCTACAGCGTCGGCTACATGCACGGCGACGAGCACCTCACGCGCTACTGGTTCTTTTTCCTCTTCTTCATCGGCAGCATGCTACTCCTCGTCCTCAGCGACAACCTGATCCAGATGCTGATCGGGTGGGAGGGCGTCGGACTCTGCAGCTACGGACTGATAGGGTACTACTACCGCGACAACAAGGAGAGATGGCTCGGCGGACCCCCGCCGACCAAGATGTTCCCACCCAGTCACGCAGGCATGAAAGCTTTCGTGGTCACGGGCATCGGCGACGTCTTCCTCCTCGGCGCCATCTTCGTCATCTACAACTACGCCGGGACGCTAAACTTCATTGAGCTTATCGAACGGGCGCCCGAGTGGATGGCTGCGATCTCCGCCGTACCCGGACTCCTCAGCATAACCGCCTTGCTCTTCCTCGGAGGACCAATAGGCAAGAGCGCACAGTTCCCACTCCACGAGTGGCTCCCCGAGGCGATGGCGGGCCCGACGACCGTCAGCGCGCTCATCCACGCCGCGACGATGGTCAAGGCCGGCGTCTACCTCGTCGCGAGGATGGCACCCGCCTTCTACATCGGCACGTTTGCCGAGCACCTCGCCGAGGCACAGACCTACTTCGTGGCAATCGCCATCATCGGCGCCTTCACGGCGTTCCTCGCGGCGAGCCAGGCGATGGTGGCACTAGAGCTGAAGAAGGTCCTCGCCTACTCAACTGTAAGCCAGATCGGCTTCATGATGCTCGGACTCGGTGTCTCCGGCCTAGGGGAGGGCAACCTTCTACCGGGGCTCACATCAGGCGTCTTCCACCTAATCAGCCACGCCCTGTTCAAGGCGTCACTCTTCCTCGGCGCAGGCAGCGTGATCCACGCCATCGAGACGATCTACATGGATCGAATGGGTGGACTTGGGAAGGAGATGCCGTTCACGAAGATACTCATGCTCCTCGCGACACTGAGCCTGGCGGGCATCCCGCCGTTCAGCGGCTTCTGGAGCAAGGACGCCGTCTTCGTAGCGAGCCTCAACGCCGGTCTTACGCTGACCAACGTGCTATACGTCGTCGCTGTCGTCACGGCACTGATGACACTCATCTACAGTGCGCGCTACATCTACATGGTCTTCTATGGTGAGAAGAGTCACTTCATCCACGAGCTCGAGCACGAAGGCCACCACGTCCACGAGAGTCCCACCATCATGTGGGGACCCATAGCGGTGCTGGTAGTTATCATGCTCGGCGTGAGCGCCCTCGGGCTAGTCGGGTTCTTCGTACCCAGCTACAGCCCCGAAGTGTTCATTGAGCACCAGATGGCTAGAGTGGTCGAGGGGCTGAATGTCCCCGAGATATTCGCGGCCGCCGGAGTAGAGTTCGCCGAGTCGCATGTGGTGGACGCCACGAAGTTGACTGCTATCGGCTCAAGTGGCGCAATTATACTCGTCGGTGGTATCGTAACCTATCTCCTCTACATAACCAAGAGGTACAATGCCTGGCAGATAGTCAGTCACAGCAAGATACTCGCGCCGATACACAGCTTCCTCTGGAATAGGTGGTACATTAACGACCTCTACTATGCCGTTGGCGTAAACGGTCTCCTCGCCTTATGCAGGGGCATCAACAACACCTTCGAGGCCGCCATGCTCGGCATCAACGACTCAGCTCCACGAGGCTTCACAGGTCTCTGGAATCAGGTGAAGAAGGTACAGACTGGCTATCTGAGCATAAACCTGCTCTATATAGCGGGGCTGCTTCTGCTTCTCCTCTTCCTCGTATTCGTGAGAGGTGCATGATGACATGATAATTGAAAACAGCTTGATCTACGCGCTCGCGATACCGCTCCTAGCCGTCGCTGTGACATACTTCGCCGGAAGGATGATGGGGAAGAACGTCGGTTGGATAGTCGCCACCTCTCTCATAGTCTCCCTTGCCCTCTTGGGCACGATCGCCCTCGACATCAAGGACGGTGGAATCTATCGTGAAGTACACCAGTGGGCTCCACAGGTAGGTCTAGCCTTCACGCTGCTGGCGGATGGACTCAGTATCTGGGTCCTCCTGACCATCAACATACTCTGCCTAGCCATAACAGTCTACAGCATGCCCTACATGGAGCACAGGTTCCATGAGTGGGAGCACGAGACACACGAGAAGAAGGGTAACGACGCTTATGCATCCTACTTCGCATTATAACTGCTCTACACGGTCGGTATGCTCGGTACCGTAATGTCTACGAACCTCATCCAGTTCTATGTATTCTATGAGCTGATGCTCATCCCCTCTTGGCTGCTCATCAACAACTATGGCTACGGCGACCGTGA
>JBFYNQ010000162.1:0-17025 GCA_041304265.1 Candidatus Bathyarchaeota archaeon
ACACCACAACCCTTGCAGGCGCGGTCGACCATCGCTGGCTTGTTGTTCTCCTTCCACTCGAGAGCGGCCTCAGGGCAGAAGATCCAGCACGTCTTGCAGCCTATGCACTTCTCCTCGTTTACCTCGGGGTAGAAGACACGCCAGCTACTGACGTCCTTAAGTGTGCCTTACCCGCCGACGTTGAGGTCAACCTGCATCTTGGGGGCGACCAAGTTCTTCGCGGGGACCCAAGGGGAGACCTTCTCGTAGCTCTTCCGGACAGCGGCGATGTTCATATCGCCTAGTCTGCCTGGGAAGTACTTCTTGATGGCCTTCTCTATGGACTCAAGCTTGACGACGCCGGTCGCCTTCGCGAAGGCGCCCAGAAGGGCGGTATTCGTGATGGGCCTGCCGAGCGTCTCGAGCGCGATGCTGGTGGCGTCGACCGTAGCAATATTGATGTTGCCCGCTAGCTCGCTCTTTTCAGGCGAGAACGGGGCGTTGAGCAGGACCTGGCCGCCGGGCAGTAGGTCGTTTGCGACAGCCTGCTGCAGGCTGATCAGCGGGTCGAAGCAGAGACTGATGCCGGGAGTATGAACAAGCTCCCTCTCCCTAACACGTACGTTGTCGATGCGGACGTACGCGGTGAGAGGTGCTCCTCGCCTCTCGGTGCCGTACATGGGGATGGCCTGACTGTACTTGCCTTCCTCATAGGCTGCCGTGGCGATGATCCTAGAGGCGGTGACGGCCCCTTGGCCGCCCCTGCCGTGCAACCTTATCTCAATCACGGGTCATTTATCCCTCAGTGATTCGTTACCACTCTAACCTTGACTGTTAAAAGAGTAACGATTCCGTAAAGAGTCAGCGAAGGAGGATTTAAAGGTTGACTATGAAATATTCATTTGACGAAAAATACTCTCTCCGTGGCTCAAAAAATAGATAATATGCCCATAAATAGGCAGAAATACACTTTAAACGGTTAAAAAATATGCTAATATACGGTCAAGCAGCCTAAAAACGGGCGTTGTAATTACTTCAATTGATTAAATAGTACCGTAAATATCTGCTCACTCAAGCAATTATTTAATTCGACCAATACCGCCTATTTGGATCTGTCAATCTTGGATTAGGGTGTTACGCTGCTGGGGTTGAAGATTTAAATTAAGGCTAGTTAATGGTTGATGGACCAAACCATGGCGGAGAAGGAGCAGGGCTTCCGCAAGATGCTGGAGAAGAGCATCGTCGAGAACATTCGCATAGAGCATCCAGTTGTACTCAAGGGACAATACGAGACCGCTTACAGCTTATTGAAGGATGCCCTAGACACAGGCATAACCCCTTGTCTCGTCGGCCCACCCGGGGTAGGCAAGAGCCTCCTAGCCCGCAAAGTCGCCGAAGACACGCAACGTAGCTTTCACGAGGTTTTCTTTGACGAGAACGTGACGCCGAGCCGCCTCATCGGCAGCTTCGACCCTGCACTCGTTGTACGTAGTGGTAGGAACATCAGCAGCTTCGAGCCAGGTCCACTCATCCGCGCTATGGTCGAGGGGGGCCTCTTCGTCGCCCATGAGCTCAACCGCGCGACTGAGTTCTGTCAGAACAGCCTCATCGCGCCGTTGGAGGAACGCCATTACCACCTCTTCCCCCTTGGTATGGTCAAGGCGCAGGAGAGCTTCGCCTTCGTCGCAACCCAGAACCCTATTGAGACCTCCGGAACCTACAGACTCAGCAAGGTCCTCGTCGATCGTATAGGCTGCTGGATTAGGCTCACATACCCGACGAAGGAGACGGAGCTCGAGATACTCAAGGAGAACACTCCCGCCTTCAGCCTCCCCGTTAGCGCCCTTGATAAAATTTACGAGATTGTCAAGGCTACTCGAGAAAGCCCGGTGCTTGAGATCCCCGCATCGCCACGCAGCGGAATCTATCTTACCCGCCTCGTCAACAAGTATATAGACCGCTTCGAGACCGAGGACGCCACCATCAGGTTCTTCGCTCCCGCGGTGCTCGCCAAGGAGATGAAGGTGAGGGGTGAAGAGGGTAAGACGGTGTCGAAGGTCGTCGATGAGATAATCAAGAAGGTACTGGGCTGAGATGTCCACCTCCTCCCTGGAATACCCCTTCCACTACGCGAACTACTTCATACCCGAGTTCATTCAGCGTATGCGGAAGAGCAGGGAGGTGGTCGAGAAACCGAGCCCCCGCCAGAGCATAAACATGGGGAAAATTCTGCTCCCCGGCTACATGCGTAACGGTTGTCTAACATTCAGTGATCTGCTCCGTGCTGCGGTGATCACGAGTCAGGTCGACAATCAAAAGATGGCGGAGAAGATCGCCCTAGATATCCTCACTAACATTGACGAGTACGAGGAGGAGCCTCAAGACGAGATGGACGGCGATCAGCTCCTCAGCCTTCTCAGCAAGAAGAGCCAGGAGGTATACGTCACACCACACGCGAAGGGGCTTGAGCAGAACATAGTCAACGACAACCCCAGCATAACAGGGCCGGATCAATTTAAGAAACTGAGCAACAAGCCCGACATCGGCGTTGGCCCCGGCGAGGACAAGATACTGAAGTTCGGCGCCAAGACCTTCAAGGAGGAGAGGGACGAAAAGATGCGTAAACTCCTCGCTCACCTCCTCAAGGAGCGCCTCATGAAGCTCGGAAGGGAGCTTGAGAGGAAGGATGACTGGAGCAGAGTAGCCTCGGTGCGCCCATTCCAACCCGGTGAGGACACGGACTCCATCGATGAAGACAGAAGCCTCGAGAATATCATCGATCTAGGCAGGAAACTCGAAGAGATACGCCCTGATGACTTCATGATGCTCAAACGCAAGAAGAAGAACAGGAGCATCGTCTACATACAAGACATCAGCAACACTATGTTCTACGACTTTGAGGGCATTAATTCTGTCAACTACAGTATACTGAGCCTCATACCACTCATGTGGGGGCTGCGCAACGATAAGTGGGGCCTCATTCTCTACGAGAGCAACAGCCACGTCATCAAGGAGTTGAGCGATGAGATTGACCTCGAGCCCGTCCTTGAACAGCTTCTCGATATGATTACGATGACGACGACGCAGATGGAGTTCAGGTTCCGTGGCACAGTCGAGGGCTCCACCTGGGGCGGTACCGTGCCGAACAAGAGCATACAGTGGGCCTACGACCAGCTCGCTGAGGCCTCAGAGCGCAGCGACCGCATATGTTTCTACTTCAGTGACTTCGTCCTCACCGACCCAGGGAAGGACGACATAGAAAACAGACAGAACTATGAGGTAATCGGACGGATGCTTGACGACGGCATCCGAGTATTCGCAGGGATAAGTCCTCTAGCGCACAAGGAAATCTTTAGACCATATACAGCTTCTGCGATCGAAAAGCTGAGGAAGCTGGGCGTACCGACAGCTGATACTTACATACCAAGTCAATTCTTAGAAAAGGCGCATGCTTTCTTAGACGAGATTTAGCGTTTCTTCCTCGCATAATCTGAGAGTATCTATACCTTTTTACCGCGTCGTGGTCGTCGATGTTACTCTACGTTGATATAAATAACTATTTCATTGTATAATTTAGTAAGGGGGTTATTTCCAACTTACGGCGAAAAGGCATAGTTTGCTTCAGGTTACCGCCGAATTACGCAGATAAATCCGCCGAGCTGTTCAAGGCGTACATTAGCAGGGGTATCATGCTTTATTATTGTGAATGTTGCTTTCATGTTCTTAACGCGTTGGATCATGCTTTGGTAGCGGCGGTTTCCCCTCCATGAGTTGTCGAATTTTTCGGTGACGAGGATGAAATCAGGCATAGCCTCGTCGCGGAGAGCATAAGATAGTTCTTCTACTGTAAACAGGACGTCGCCGCTGTTCAGGGCTTTCTCTAGCCTTTCCATGACATTCTCATTAGATTCAATTGCAGCCTCGGCGACACTCTCCTGTATAATGTTCATCTTGACGAGCTGGAGGACATCCATTTTCGTCACCGCTTTTTTGTCTAGTAACTTTACTGTGAGTTTTTTTGTGAGCCAGTTGTGGCTGCGGTTGATATATTCTATGAATCCGGATTTTCTCGTGTATTTCTCCGTTGAGGCGATGAGGAGTTGGTTGAAGCCCTCAGGCAGCAGTGTTCTAATAGCTTCCACAATCTCTTCGTAGTGCTTATAGGCCGGTTTTTCGTCGTTGCCTATCTTCGTTATTGTTTTTCCCTGTTTCAGCGATTCACTGTAGACGAGCCAGATGCTGGCGGACTGATTGTCGAGGCCGATGAGGATTGCGGTCGGGTATCCCCTTCGACCCTTTCGTGGCATGATTATTCCCTTGGCTTGTATCCTGTAAGACGCTTGTGGTTGTCAGCGAATATCTTTGCGATGCCCTCGTCGTTTACGAGGCCGTCCTTCTTCAGGCTCTGCAGGGCGTTGAACTGCTCCTCTAGGATGTTGTAGCGGAAGCCGCGTGGGAAGAAAGTGGAGTCAGTTCCGAAGAGTATCTTGTCGGGTCCTCCGGCACGCAGAGCGTGTCGGAAGATGTCTCTAACGCTGAGGTCCTCGGGGAGGTACTTGTACCAGATGTTGCTGCCGCTGCTGTCCATGTAGACGTTGTCAGCTTGGTACTGCAGGAGTAGGACCTCTCGGAACCAGCCGGCACCGAAGTGTGCGATTATGAAATTGGTGTCGGAGAAGTCGCGTGCTGGTATTTGTATGTCGATGGGATTGCCGCTTCGCAGATCGGCGTCGCCGCCGATGCTGACTCCGAAGTGGCAAAAGACGACCATCTTGTTCCTCTGTACCTCCTCATAGATCGGGTAGAGCTGTTGGTCGTAGACGTGCATGTCCCTCCACGTCGAAGGATAGAGCTTGATGCCGTAGAAGCCATCCTTTGCTGCCTGCCTGATCTTTTTTGGAGCCTCCGGGTCAGCTGGCTGGACATTTAGATAGCCTAGGAAGTACCCCGGAAACCTCTTTCTCGCCTCGATAAACTCATCATAGGTCTCGGGGCCGATCATCAAGCCTACGCTGCTTACGCCGTAGCGATCGAGCTCCCCTGCCCACTTTTGCCCCGCATCGTAGTCTTCGTCGGGTAACTCTATGGTCTTCATATCGGTGCGCGTCTGCGTCCTTTTAGTGAAGCTCGCCATGCTGCGCCCGCGCTGGCTCCATGCCTTGATGGAGTTCGCTGTCATGAAGTGGGCGTGCGCGTCTATGACCTCGATGCCTATCTTTGACTTCGTGCCTCTATGCCTCCGAATAGTCTTTTAGGAATTTGACGTGGGATATCAAGCTATTTGCGAAGGTTGATGAGGGCGTGAAGCAGTGATCCGTACATGTTATCGCAAGAGACGAGGGAGGCATCGGTAAAGCCCGTTTCAACCATCTATGCAGTCGAAGGCGTTGGAGAAAACGACGGAGCCTTCAATGCGCTCCTCGAACTCATGGACGCGAACGGTCTTGCTTTCTACAGGTCGAAGGCGAAGGGGCTTCTGCAGAGCCCTAAGGGACTGATCTCCAAGAACGACGTCATCATCGTCAAGGTCAACAGCCAGTGGGACGAGTGCGGCATGACCAACACCGATCTCGTCAAAGCCGTCGCTGCTGCTGTCCTCGCTCACCCCGAGGGCTTCACCGGGGAGGTCGTCGTTGCTGACAACGGTCAGGCACAGTATGGTAGCACGGGTCACGGTGGCAGCTTCGACTACGAGGTCAACAACGCCGAGGACAGGTCCCAGTCGACACAAAAGGCCGCCGACTCCCTCGGCGGGTTTGGAAAGGTCTCGACGTATCTCTGGGACGAGATCACAGAGACGCTTGTAGGCGAGTACTCGGAAGGGGACGCAAACGACGGCTACGTCGTCGCGGAGCGGGCGGATCCCATTACTGGGATGCTCACTAGCTACCCAAAGTTCAGGACACTACACGGCTCATTCGTCAGCTTCAAGAGGGGGGTCTGGGACCCGGCAGCGAAAAGATATGACGCTGAACGCCTCAAGGTGATCAATGTCCCCGTCCTTAAGTCGCACTTCATATACGGCGTGACTGGGGCTATGAAGCACTACATGGGTGTCCCAAGCGACAAGCTCTCAGCTGCCCGCGGGCACCGACCGCACGCGTCAGTTGGCAAGGGGAGCATGGGTACTCTTATGGCGGAGACGCGCGTACCAACTTTGAGTATCATTGACGCCATACGCGTCAACGCGAAGCCGGGCACCGGCCCCAAGACCCCCTTCGAAGGCGCGACCCAGGTGGATATCCTCGCCGCGGGTACCGATCCCATCGCCCTTGACTACTGGGCGTCCAAGAACATACTCTGCCAGATATCCAAATCGCGGTACAACGTTGATCCGGTGCTCTTCGACCCGGATAATATGATGAAGGGCTCCTTTGGGGACTGGCTGAAGCTAGCATGCGCCGAGTTAAACAAGGCGGGTTATCAATATACGTTCGACGAAGAAAGGATATCCGTCAAGGTCAGCGGCAAGTAACTGAAGGTCTTTTCTTCTTAGATTAAATTTTGAGGATTTACCCAAGGAAATCAGCATTTGCCGTGTGGTACCTAAGAATCTCGGGGATGGGTGGTTACTTAATCATGCTTCTGACGGGCTTTTTCTGCTCAATCCAACTCTTGGCTGTTATCTGAGAGTATTTTGAAGATTGCCACATTTACGTTGTGTATTTGGGTGATTACTACTGTGTGTTGGTGCGACCGCCGGGATTTGAACCCGGGTTACTGGCTTGGAAGGCCAGAATCCTAACCACTAGACTACAGTCGCTCGACTCAGATGGTGCGGAGCTCCGTTAAAATGTTTAGCCCTCGACGGGGACGAGTATCTCCGTCGTCCACGTGTCCTGGCTGTCCTCGTCGACAAAGCTCCCGGAGCTGAGGTTGAAGTTGTCGGGTTGGTATACTGCCTCCATACTGCAGAAGTTACCCGTAACCGGTTTTAGGTCCCTCGCTTTTAGGTGATTCATCAGCTCATTGTAGTAGTACTCTGGTGGGTGGCTGACGCCTGAGTATACGATGAAGCCGGCCCTAAGGGGATTTAGTTTCTTGGTCTTGAGTCCCGGGGCGTCGCGGTCGACAGGTACAAGGACCTCCCTACGGCAACTGTTCGCTTCCTTGGGGTCGTAGTAGATGACCATAGTGGGGTCCTTCACCCTCACGCCCTTCTCATGTGCCTCGGCGTTGAGCTTAGCGAATGCCTCGGCTTCGCTCTCATCTGGCTTAAGCTCTTTATAAGCAACGAGGTCCTCGTTGAGGGTTCTGACTCCGATCTTTACTATCATTGGGGAGGCTACAGTTCGCGGGGGCTTAAAACCTTTAGGCGTAGAGGTTTATCGGTTTGGTTAGGCGACTGAGGAGCACAATATTGCTCTCGTACTGCTCGTCTATCTGGTTGTATCCTGTAAGAGCGCTGAGGTTCTCGGCGAATTCCTTGATCTGTTTGTAGCTCGCCATCTCCTCGTAGGAGAAGCGCTTCCTGGCGAAGCCGACGCTCATGGCCCCCTTAGGTTCTACGTAGGTGGGCTCACCGCGAAGAACTAGCTCGGCGTAGCCGGGGATGTTGTTCATATTGAGCTTAGGGACGAGAGTCTGACGTATTACGGTGGGGCATCGGAAACTCTGGAGAATGTCGAGTGTTTCCATTATCTTTCCCCAAGCGCCAGGGATCATAGGACGGCAAGTTCGGTTATAGGTTTCCTCATCAGGAGCGCATAGGCTGACATAGAGCTGGCTGGGCTCAGTGCCAAGGTTGGCTAGAGCCTCCGGCTTTGTGCCGTTAGTGACTATGAAGACGCTTCGGAAGCCGTGGGCCTTGAAGCTCGCCACGAGGTCGCCGAGTCTGTCATAGAGTGTCGGCTCCCCCTCGAGGCTTATGGCGGCATGCAAAGGGTTGAGGGCCTCTTTGGAGAACTGTTCGATTACTTTTTCGTTGCCTCCCCAGCCGTAGATGAGCTTTTTGTGGGCGGCGATCGCGCCTTCGACTATCGCGTCTGGGTCGTCCCCATAGTTAATGGGCTGTGTCTGTTCCCAGCTGACGCCGAGTGTCTCCGGCGTGGCGCGCCAGCAGAAGACGCAGCTCTGCGTGCAGTGGCCGAGGCTTGGCGTCATCTGCAGGCAACGGTGCGTGGGGACACCGTAGAACTTCTGCTTGTAGCAGTGCTCAGCCCCCGAGGAACGCAGAGACTTGGCGAGCCACGTGCACGTCTTGACTGCGCTGTGCCTGCCCACCAGTCTGTAGCGCTGCCTCAAGTAGCGATTTCGAAGTTCCTCAGGGACACTCACAGCACAAAATGGGTGCACGGCGGCTTATATCTAAGTCGAACATCGAAAAGTCACGGTTTAATAAAAAACTGGGCTCCGGGTATCGAAGTTGTTGTGTTAAAAGTCGTATATTTTTGCGAACTTCCTCTCGAGGTAGGCTATGAAGGGCTTCACGGTTAGGCTCTCACCGGTGACCTCCTTGACTAGGTCAGCAGGGTCGTATAGGTTGCCCTTGCTGTGTACGTTCTCAATCATCCAGCTCTTAACGGGAGTGAAGTTGCCCTTCTTGAGTTCCTTCTTCCATGCCGGCTGGTCCTTCTTTAGCTTCTTGAGGAACATGCCGCCGTAGATGTTGCCCAAGGCGTAGCTGGGGAAGTAGCCGTAGTAGCCGCTCGCCCAGTGGGTATCCTGCATGACGCCCTCCGAGTCGTTTTCTATCTCAATCCCAAGGTACTTGTCGTACTTCTCATTCCATGCGTGTGGCAGCTCATCGACCTTGAGCTTGCCAGAGAAGATGTCCCTCTCCATCTCGAAGCGGATTATGATGTGGAGCCCGTAGGTGACCTCGTCGGCCTCTATTCTGATCTTGCTAGGCTCAACGACGTTGACGGCTGTGACGAAGTCGGCGAGCTTGACGCCCCTAAGAGGCTTACCGACGATCTTCTTTAGACGTGGTAGCATGTAGCTGAGGAAATCAGGGCTGTGGCCCACCATGTTCTCGACGAATCGGCTCTGGCTTTCGTGTATTCCGAAGCTCGCGGAGCTGCCGATGGGCTGGTACATCCAGTCGTGTGGAAGTCCCTGCTCGTACATCGCGTGGCCGCCCTCGTGGAGGACGCTATAGAGGCTAGAAGGCCACCTGTCCTCATGGTAGTGCGTGGTAATGCGGACATCGTCGTAGTAGCCGGTTGTGAAGGGGTGCTCCGTCTCGTCGAGGCGGCCGCCTGCGTTGGGGCTCTTCGTGTCGTAGCCAATGAACTCCATAGCGGCATCGCTGATCTTCTTCTGGACCTCGACGGGAACGGGGCGACGGAGCATCGAGGTGTCGGGTTTTTCGCCTGATTTCTCCACCTTCTTCATGACGCCCATGAGGCCGACGCGCATGGCGTCGAAGATCTTAGTCGTCTTATCCGCCGTCATCTTCGACTCGAATATGTCGAGCAAGGCATCGTAGGGCGTCTTCGTACCCTTAACACCCATGAGTATATCCGCCGCCTTCATGCGGAGCTCTATCATCTTCTTCAACTCCGGCATGAACATTTTGTAGTCCTTGGCTGCCTTGGCTTTCTTCCAGACACCCACGGAGATGGTCTGCTGCTTCGCCGTCTCAAAGACGAGCTCCTCGGGGAGCTTCGTTGACTCGTCGTATGCCTTTTTGGCGAGGTAGACGTTTCTCTTCTGCGCCTTGTCGAGCTCGCGGTATCCCGGGTCTTTCTCTATGTCCTCTATTGTCTTGCCAATAGCGGGGTCTGTGAGCATCTTGTGCCCTATGACCTCGAGTTGGGCGATCTGTTGGCTGCGGAGGGTGAGCGCCTTCGGAGGCATCTTGGTCTCCATATCCCAGCTCACTATCGCCGTCGTCGACTGGATGATTGCGAGATCCTTCGCCTTCGACAGGAGTTGGTCGTATTCCCTCTTCAGGTTAGAATTCATGGTGGAATAATTCTTGCGTCGAGGCTTTATCCTTTTTCAAAAAAAGGTGCTACTTGATGAGGTAGTCCTGGAGGTTGTCCTTCGCCTTCTTCCTCTTAGCCTGAAAGTCTATGAGGAAGGTTTTAACCATCAGGGCTAGGCGCGCTTTGCAGTCCCCGCAGACTAAAGCGCCTGATCGGCACTGCTGCTCTATCTCGGCGAGGTTCTTATCCTCCTCCTCGAAGATGTAGTAGTAGTAGGCATAGATGTTACAGACCTCGGGGCGGCCGCCGAGCTCCTTCTGAAGCTTTATAGTCTCTCGTCCGCCGGTGAATGCCGCCATAACTTTCTTTGCTGCCTTCTCCGGCACGTCCGTGGTGAAGATGGCGGACTCTGGCTGACTAGCGCTCATTTTACCCCCCTGCGTGAGGGGTGGTAGAAACTTGTTGTGTATTTGCGTAGGCTTCGTATAGCCCATCTTTTCTGCGATGTCGCGGGTCATGCGCCAGTAGGGGTCCTGGTCGATTGCGGCGGGTATCAGGCACGCGACTTTCCTGCCCTCGCGGTAGCTCTGCAGGAAGCATGTCATCGCCTGAAGCGCTGGGTACCACGTCAACCCGATGTTGTCCGAGTCGGTGAAGCCGAAGACAGCCTTCACCGTGCTCATCGTTATCCTCTTCGACACCTGAAGTCCCAGCTTGTAGATGTGATCTATGTGGTCTGTGTCGCTGAAGATGTGCGTCAGTTTGGGCTGGACGCCGCAGGCGATCACATCCAGAGCATTGTCGTAAGAGTAGGCGATGGTTTCGTCTAGTGTGAGGTCTTCGCGGTGTAGGAATTTCTCGTCGTCTGTCATCTGGAAGTAGAGCTCCGCGTTGTATGCCTTCTGGAGGTAAGCACAGAAGAACCACGGCAGCAGGTGCCCGAGGTGGACGCCGCCAGACGGTCCGCGGCCTGTGTAAAGGCCCACGGGGTACCCCGCGTCATACTGGTTCAGCCACCAATCTAGATCCCTGTGGCTGAAGTAGACGTTGCGGCGGAGTTGCATATGCATGTAGCCCGCGTGTTTGGCGATCCTCTCCTTGAGCTCCTCCGTGAGCGGCTGGGTACCGAAGCGCTGTATGAGCGTTCCGTAGTCTATTTCACCCTTGACCTCCCACGGGGTTACTACCATGTTGTCGTTCTTGTTCTCTGCACTCAATACATTCGCCTCCCGCCGGTGACGTATTGGCTATCAACCATCGCCACGCGGTTTAGAAGGTTTCTAGGGTTTAGGTTTCTGTTTGCCTCGTCTAGGCTAATGCCCAGTCCGGTTGATACACGACCATCCCTATTCCCAGCTCCAAGATGGTTTAGACGGGATAAAAAGGTTGCCTGATTAGGCTATGCGCTTCGTCATGATGAGGGCGTCGACGTACCCACCGCCGTACTTGAGTGCCTCGGGTATTTTGCCCGTAATCTTGTAGCCGACCTTCTCATAAGTGTGTATGGCGCGCGCGTTGCTGTCGAAGACCTCGAGGTCGACGACCTCGACACCTAGGCGCTTGACTTGCTTCTCAGCCTCGAGCATCATCTCCTGCCCTATGCCAAGGTCGCGGAACTCAGCGACGAGGCTTATTCCGAGGCTTCCGAGGTGGCTTGAGTAGCCTCTCTTAGGCGTTATCTCGCAGCTCCCCGCGAATCTGCCCTCGACCTCAGCGACAACGGCGACCATCTTATCTCGTTCGACGCTCGACAGCAGTTTACCGATCCAGTCAACCTCCTGGTCCCGGGTCTGTTTCTCGTTCATCATGATCATCGCCCTCTCTTCGACGAGGCCGTTGATGAAGTCGAGCATGTCATCGACATCACTCCACTTCGGGGCGCGCAACGTGACTTTCCTGCCATCGCGGGCTTTGAAGCGGCGGTAGACCGTGCCTTCCCTCATGGCTTATCGATGGAGAGTATGTTTAACTAGCGTTAAAAATTTGGGCTATTCCATAAGGTCGAGCAGCGCCTTTTCAACGGTGACTCCAGAGGGAGGGTTCTCAACTATCTCCCCAGTCAACTCACCGTCCTTACGGAGAATGACTATGAGAGGTATCTTTGAGACGTTAAACTCGTAGACCTCCGGCGGGCTCGGCGGTACCGCCCACTTCCTCGTGTTGCTCTTAGCGTCCCTCATTATATGGCCAAAGACCCTGACCTCGAGCCCCGTCGCCTCGGCAAGAATTTCGAGGACGGGAATGTTCTTTATGCAGTCTGGGCACCACTCGGCGCTGAAGGCGACCACGAAATAATCCCTAGTCTTCTTTTTGAGTTCCTTAACCGCAGTAGCGTCGAGTTTGTACTCAGTGCGTCTCTTGTCGAAGATCTCCTTCGCCTTACTCGGCTCCGAGACGTAGTCGTGGACTGACTCCGAGTTCTTCCTAATCTTCGCGACGTCGTACTTCAACAGCGTATCAATCTGAATGGATCCCCGAGGGATTAAAACGGTTTAGCGGAGGGTGAGGCGCCGTCCAGTAGAGGCATACGTTAGCGACTCGGCTATGTAGCTCGCGTGGTCGGCGATTCTCTCGAGGTACCTAATGGTGAGGGTGTAGGCGATTATCGTCCTGTGGTCTGTGCCCTTCGCTGCCGCCAAGGCTGCGAGGTTCTTCAGGTAGAGCTCATCCGTTTCCGCCTCGAGGCGGGATAGCTCGAAGACGAGCTTTTCGTCCATCGTTTCTATGAGGTGTATGGAAATGCCCATCGTGGCGAGGGTCTTTTTAGCCATCTCGTCTAACTTTAACTCCCCCGGGAACGGTGGCCAGTCCTCGAGTCTGTTGAGCACATCGGAGATGTCGAGGGCGTATCTGCTGTAGCGCTCGATGTCGTAAGCGATCTTAATGTAGGCCTTGAGAGTGCGTAGGTCCCCCGCCATCGGCTGTTGAAGGGCGATCAACTCCGTGGCCCTGTCCTCTACTTCCTCGGAGAGCATGAGAATGGTGTTCGACCACGCCTGAACCTGAACGTGGACGTCTTCCCTCTTCGTGAATCCCTCCATCGCTAGCTTGAGTGTTTCCTCGGTGAGCCTACCCATCTTTATGATTAGGCTCTTGATTCTTACTATCCCCTGATCCAGTGGTCGTGCCATCATCGTCACCCGAACTTCCCCGTTATGTAGTTCTCTGTCAGCTCGTTTCGGGGGTTTTCGAAGACACCCCGAGTGTTTCCAAACTCTACTACCTCGCCTATGTACATGAAGGCGGTCATATCGCTCACCCTCGCGGCCTGCTGAAGGTTATGAGTGACCAGCACCACCGTATAGCTGTCCTTGAGCTGCCTCATCAGCGTTTCAATCTTTGTGGTGGCGATTGGGTCTAAGGCGCTGCAGGGCTCGTCCATTAGAATAATCTCTGGCTCGATGGAGAGAGCCCTTGCTATGCAGAGGCGTTGCTGCTGGCCGCCCGAGAGGCTGTAGGCGTTATCGTTCAGGC
Source organism: Candidatus Bathyarchaeota archaeon (assembly GCA_041304265.1). Taxonomy (GTDB): domain Archaea; phylum Thermoproteota; class Bathyarchaeia; order TCS64; family TCS64; genus UBA8941. The sequence goes on from JBFYNQ010000162.1 coordinate 13,326, forward strand.
GGTCCTTTACCTCTTCCCAGAGCGCCGCGCCTTTTAGGCTCTTCTCGACTATAGCGTCGAGATCCGCTTTCTCAGTTGTGCCGTGTATCTTGGGGCCGAAAGCGACGTTCTCGTAGATGCTCTTCGGGAAAGGGTTCGGCTTCTGGAAGACCATCCCGACGCGCCGCCGGAGGTCGTCGACGTCGACCTTCGCTTCATAGATGTTCTCGCCGTCGATGAGGAGTGAGCCTTCGGTACGGCAGGTCGGTATAAGGTCGTTTATCCTGTTAATACTCCGGAGGAGGCTGCTCTTGCCGCAGCCTGAGGGCCCCATGATGGCGGTGACGAGGTTGTTCTTGATGTCGATATTTATTTTCTTGAGGGCGTGCTTCTTCCCGTACCAGAGGTTAAATTCCCTGAAGCTGATCTTGTCGTTTCTCCCTATGGAGCCGAATCCCTTCGTTTCCTGCGGCATCTCATCCGCGTCGCTGTATGTGAACGGGTTCTTAACTACGTTTTGAGCCATTTTTTAGCCTACTCCTCTTTTCTGGTACTTGTTTCTGATCAGGATGGCGACGCTGTTCATCGCCAAAAGCACGATCAGTAGTACAATTATACCGGAGGCCGCTAAGTCCCTGAACTCGGTCCTCGGCATATTGATCCAGTTGTAAATTTGGATGGGCATTACGGTGAAGCGGTCTAGTGGGCTCGTGGGTACAAACCTGACGTAGGCGAGGGCTGCGATTGCGATCATAGGCGCAGCCTCGCCGATCGCCCTCGACAGCGATAGGATGGTACCCGTCAGAATGCCGGGGAATGCCTCTGGGAGGACGACCCGGCGAGTCACCTGCCACTTGCTTGCCCCAAGGGCAAACGCACCCTCTCGGTACTCCTTAGGAACACTACGGATCGCTTCTCGCGATGTGATGATTATCACGGGGAGGATTAGAAGTGTCATCGTCAGGGCTCCGGCTAGGACGACGCGCCCCATCGCGAGAGCCTCCACGAAGAGCCCTAGCCCCAACAGGCCGTAAACTATGGAGGGGACACCCGCGAGGTTCGCGATGTTGAGCTGGATCAGCTCGGTGAGTCTGTTCTTCGGAGCGTACTCCTCGAGATATATCGCAGCGAAGACGCCGATGGGGAAGGACAAGAGCGCGGTCAGCCCCACGACCCAGACCGTGCCGAAGAGCGCCGGCAGTATCCCCGCCTGATCGGGGAACCTACTAGGATAGCTTGTTATGAAATCCCAGTCGAGGTATGTGAGGCCGTCTGAGAACGCATCTACGAGGAGTACGACGAGGCTCAGGAGGCTGATGGACACGGCGATGATGGCGGCGGAGAGCAGAAGCCTACCTGTGAGGTGCCTCCGAATATTATTGTCCACCATCAGTAACTCCTCCAGTATCTCTTGGTTGCCCAGTTGCCGAGAGTGTTGACAATTATTACCATGACGAAGAGGGTGAGCCCCACAGCGAAGATGGTGTTGTACTCGATGCTACCGAAGGGTGCCTCACCGAGGCTGATCTGGGTGATATAGCCCGTCATTGTCTGGATGCTCTCAAGCGGATTTAACGTGAACCTAGGTGTGGAGCCGGCGGCGATGCTCACTATCATTGTCTCGCCGATAGCGCGACTTATCGCGAGGATAACAGACGCTATTATCCCCGAGAGCGCCGACGGGAACACAATCTTGAGTGCTACTTCATGCTTCTGGCTTCCCAGCGCGTACGCCCCCTCCCTAAGCGACTTCGGCACCGCGATCATGGCGTCCTCGCTCAGGGATGAGACCATTGGGATTATCATTATACCCATAACGAGCCCCGCGCTCAGAGCGTTAAACACAATGATCTCCGGGAAAACAAGCCGGAGCAGAGGCGTGACGTATGTCAAAGCGAAGTAGCCGTAGACAACCGTGGGGATGCCCGCCAGTACCTCCAGGACGGGCTTCAACATGCGCCTGAGCCTCTCGGACGCGTACTCGCTGAGGAAGACTGCAGTGAGTAACCCTATCGGTACCGCGACGAAAAGCGCTATCGCTGTCACCATCAGCGTACCCGCAACGAGGGGGAGAACTCCGAAGTGTTTCGGCTCAAACAGTGGCGTCCACAGGGTACCCGTGAGGAACTCAACTATCGAAACCTCCCCGAAGAAATCGAATGCCTCGAAGACGAAGAGCCCGAGGATGCCGAGTGTCGTAAAGACGGAGAGGAGAGCACTCCCGAAGAGAAGCTTCTCAATCAACCCCTCTCTGAACTTCTGCGATCGCTTTGTTTTAGTATCCTGACCCTTCAAGGTGACCCCTCCTGAATAATGTGTATAAAATTATGGCATGCTATTAATTTTTGACAGATTGTTTTCGTAGATCAGTGCGTCTAACGGCGTATACCCGACTTCGTGCACGAGGATCTCGCCGTTCTCCATGTAGAACTCGGCGAAAGCCCTCACCCCTTCTCTCTGGAGCGAGGCAGTATTCACGTAGATGAATAACGGCCGGCTGAGAGGCGTGTACTCATTATTGGTGATGGTAGAGTCGTCCGGCGTCACCGGTCCTGAGCCAGAATCTATAGGCACAATCTTCACATTATCCGCGTTCTCAACATAGTACGCGTAGCCGAAGTATCCTAGGCTATTAGCGTCGCCGCTCACGCCTTGTACGAGAATGTTGTCGTCCTCACTCGCGGTAAAGTCTGCCCTACTCGCCTTTGTCTTACCGTTGATAACCTCTGTGAAGTAGTCAAATGTCCCGCTGTCCGTACCCGGGCCGTAGAGGTGTAAGGGCTGATCCGGCCAACCCGCCCTTACATCCGACCAACTCTTGACCGTGCTGTTCGTCTCCCAGATCGCCTTCAGTTCGGCGGTCGTGAGGTAGTCCACCCAAATATTCTGGGGGTTTACGACAACCGCTATCCCGTCGAGGGCTATCTTAAACTCGACATAGTTAATGTTGTTAGTGTGTGCCGCATCGACTTCCGAGGTAGAGATCGGTCTCGAGGCGTCGCTTATGTCGGTTTCACCCCTTGTGAATCGCTTGAAGCCGCCCCCCGTCCCACTTATGCCGACGTTGATCTTAACGCCCGGGTGTATGTTCTGGAACTCCTCGGCCATCGCCTGGGTTATTGGGAAAACCGTGCTTGAGCCATCGATTTCAATCGTGCCCGATAATCCTATGCCGGTGGTCTGCTGATTTGACCACCACCAATATCCGGCCGCCACTAATAGAATAGCGGCAACTAACCCAATTATTGATGTTTGTCTCATTTTCTCGATTACTGAATGAAGTGCGCCTATTATATAACTTACTTATAGATTATATAGAGATACTATAGCTATATTTTTATTATTGTTTTTACGTTGGATAACATAAATAGGGTGTGACCTATATTCCTACCAAGAGAAAAATGGAAGGGGAGAAGCAGATGTCTGTTCAAGAACAGGAGGAGCTTCGTAAGATACAGGTTACCGGAGGATCCACATACATAATCTCATTGCCAAAGGACTGGGTCGACCAGCTCGGCCTCAAGAAGGGCAGCGTCGTGAGCATGAGCCAGCGCGACGATATGTCTCTATGCTTGCAGCCGAAGGGCCTCGTTTCCCCAGAGAGGGTCCGCAAGGTCATAATTTCGATTGAGCAGGGGGAGAAGCCGGCCAGTGTGGTGCGCCGCATGGTCTCCGCCTACGTCAACGGCTACAACATCCTACAGATACGTTCCAACGAGAA
>JBFYNQ010000163.1:0-12714 GCA_041304265.1 Candidatus Bathyarchaeota archaeon
TATCAGATCTACTCCGTTGTTGTTCCCGCCTCGGCGCGCTTCGAGGTCAACCGCATCCTCGTCCCCGGCGAGACGATACAATACGCCCTCGACGACATGCGCCTCTTAGTAGACTCTCTAAAGCTAAAGTCCGAGGTAGAGATAGTTATCAAGCCACCCAAGTACGAGCCCTACACATGCACGATGGATGAGCCTATCATGAAGACGCTTGACGGTGTCTACCGCGAGGTTATGAGCAGAGCACCTCTATACGAGCACGCCTATGGCATCACCAACGCAAACATCTTTCAAGGCGAGCAGGGCATACCCTGCGTCCACATCGGCCCCCAGCGAGGCGAGGCACACGGTGCGAACGAGTACATCAAGCTCGAGTGGCTACCTCCCATAAGCAAGATGTACGCTTTGATCGCAGCTCGTTACCTCTCCTAATCCCCCTTGATGGGATCAACATTTATCGTGCTGTATTGGTGAGGGTTAAGGCATGGGCTTCAGCATCCTACTCGGAGTGGCGTACTTCGCCGTCATCGCCTTCCTTCTCTGGCTCGTCTGGCCAATACTAATCGGCGCTATGTACATGCCGACACCCCGAGATATCGTAAAGAAGATGCTTGACCTCGCAGCAGTCGGCCCAGGCGACGTCGTCTACGACCTAGGCTCGGGCGACGGCAGGATAGTAATTTGTGCAGCCGAGAGGGGTGCCAAGGCTGTTGGCGTAGAGGCGGACCCAATCAGGGTCCTCTGGTCGAAGATAAACGCGAGTAGGAGCTCCGCTGGAGCGAACGTCCGAATAATATGGGGCGACTTTTTTAAGAACAGCGTCGCTGAGGCAACCGTTGTCACCGTCTACCAAGGCGAGGAAATAAACAAAAAGCTAAAGGAAAAGTTCGATATAGAGCTTAAACCAGATTCACGCGTCGTCTCCTTCAGCTTCAAGTTTGAGGGCTGGGAGGACGACAAGAAGCACTCAGACGCAGACGTCTACCTCTACCGCATCAAGACTTAATATCACATAGGGGGATTCCTCAGCCATGTCAGATTCGGAGATAGTGAGCATCCGAGAGTTCAAGCGCCTACTCATACGAACGGGTACAGTGACGGAGATAGAGCAGATCACAGGCAGCGACAAGCTCTACAAGCTCCAAGTCGATATGGGCGACCACACCCGCCAGATAGTCACAGGTCTCGTCGAATACTACAAGATAGACGAGATCAGGGGCAAGACAATCTGCGTCATCTGCAACCTGAAACCGGCTAAGATATTCGGCAACGAGAGCAATGGCATGCTCCTCACCGCTGAGAAGGACGGCGCCCTAGCCCTGCTTACGACTGAGCGTCCCGTGCCTAACGGAGCAACCGTGTCCTAACCGGATGGTCTCCTGATGAAGATCCTAGTTACAGGGGGAGACGGCTACATAGGCTCCGAACTTGTCAAGGTCTCCTAGAATACGCAGGGCACAACGTTACGAGCTTCGACATCGCGAGCGATCCGAGGGATGACATCAGGGACGAGAAGCGGATCGATGCCGTGGTTGCCGTCAGCGACTTAGTCTATCACTTAGCTAGCCCCTGCATCGTCACCGACAGTATACGTGACCCATGGAAGTACTGGGATCAAATCGTCAGGGGTACCGCAAGCGTCACCAACGCATGCAGAAAACATGGTAAGAGACTCATCTTCACCAGCACACAACTCGCCAGTGACAATTTTCGTTGCACCTGTAGCAATCAGCTACAATCCCCATATGCGGCGGCGAAGAGGGAAGCCGAGAAACTCGTCGAAGCCCTACCCAATTCCGTTACGGTTCGCCTCCCCAACATAATCGACCTAGAAGGGAAAGACCCTAATGACAGCAGACTTTTCCCGCGCTTCAATAAGGCCGCCTGTGAAACGGGCGTTGTCCGTATACGCCCCCCCCGAGGACACGCCTGTTACGCTCGTTGAGGTAGGACAGTGTGCAAGAAACTGTCTCAGCTACATAGGAGAGGGTACAGGGATTCACCTGATGAGAGGCGAAACGATGACCATCAAGCAGGTCGCCGAACGCGTCGCCGAAGCCTACGGGGCACGTGTAGAAGTAGCATGATAGGTGAGAAAAAAGGCGAGACGCCTCTCGCCTTACATGTGGTTCTATTGGTGCCTGTCGTCGGTCTTCTCCCAGTTGGCACGTATGCCATCTGGGTGAGCACTCGTCTTGTGCTCATCGAGACCTAACCTAGTCGCAAACGACTCATGACACGTCGCGCAGTTGTACTTCTTCTGCCCGAAACCGATGGTTTCTCTTATTTTTGAAAACATCAATTAATAATAAACGCTTACTGCTTAATAACATTCCGAAAAAAAATGTCAAATTTTAACAATAATATGTAAAATTGGAAATAGAGACGATGCATTTTTTAATAATAATAATGCAAATATTGATCATTTTTAACAAAATTGAATAAATTCCAAGTCCTATTAGTTATCGATTTTATGAATTGAATAAATGATCGCGTACTCGTTACAGCGAAGCGCGACTGCATTGGCAACTACTTCGGCCTCACATGTCACTCGCAGTAATCGGGTAAGAAAAGTCGCCTCGACAACTAGTTAAGCTTTAAGGCTTCGACGAGCGACGGCAGAGCCTTACCAGAAGGTGCCCTGATAACGACGTCACTGATTCTACTCAACTCGCTCTCAAATGGATTAATTTCTATTATACGCCCGCCGTTTTCTTTGACTGTCAACGGTAGGGCTGCAGTTGGGTAGACGACCGCGGTCGTCCCTGCGACGATCATGCAGTCGCTCTTTTCTGCCTCGTCTTGGCATGCTGCTAGGACGTCTCTGGGAATAGGCTCACCGAACATTACGATGTCATCCTTCACGATTCCACTGCATGTAGAGCAGCTAGGTGGAAGCTTCGAGACATCGATTTCGTCCCTCGCGAATCTCGCGTTGCATTTAATGCATCTAAACTTGAGCCGATTGCCGTGTATCTCAAACACCCTCCTGCTCCCCGCTTCGGTGTGCAGGTTATCTATGTTCTGAGTGACCACTGATCTCAGGATGCCCAACGCCTCAAGCTCGGCGAATGCATAATGACCCGCATTTGGCTTCGCCATCAGCATAGCCTCGCCGAATGTGCTTCTCCTCGCCGGGCTCAGCATCTCCTCCCAGTACCTCTTCGGATCAGCTTCGAACCTTCTGTAGCCGTCCATTGGTGGCTCGCCTTTCTCCGTCCAAAGGCCGCCAGGTCCTCTAAATGGTCGTATGCCACTCTCTACCGATACTCCTGCCCCGGTGAGCGCGATGACATATCGCGAGCCCTTGATAATTTTCGCCGCCTTCTTAACAGCTGACAGATTAGATTCGTCGAGTGGCACATGAAAAGACTGGGCTATATCGAAGAAAAGGATTGGCCTTACTTGGCCCGTGCCTTCAACGCCTTTGTGAGGGCAGGCAACACAGTGTAGATGTCGCCCACTATGCTGTAGTCGCTCAGCTCAAGTATGCCTGCAGCCTCGTCGCTGTTTATACTGACGATGAGTTGGCTATCCCTTATCCCCGCAGCGTGCTGTATCGTGCCTGAGATGCCGCAGGCGATGTAGAGTCGTGGCGAGACCTTCTTGCCGCTTATTCCGACCCACTGGTTCATCCAGCCGAGGTCAGCTGAGACTGGGCGGCTGCAACCTATCTTCGCCCTGAGTTCCGTGGCGAGTTCCTCGAGGAGTCCTAGATCCTCCCGCTTCTTGAAGCCCCTACCAGCTGAGACGACGATCTGTGCGTTCTCCAGCCCGGTGTCACCCGTCTTCTTAGGACGGGATTCAAGCACCCTCAGCTTCGATACCGGTGTAGTGATGTTTAATTCTATTATCTCGCCGCGCTTACCCTGAGTCTCGAGCTTCTGGAATGTACGCGGAGGCACGCTCATCACAACAGGCTTGCCGGTGATCTTTACTGATGCAACCGTCGAGCCGCCGTAAGTGAGGCGCTTTGCTGCGAAACCCCCCTCCACTGGCTCTGCTTCGAGGCAGTCGCCTGAGTATCCGGCGTTCAGTGAAGTTGCAACGCGTGGAGCAATTTCTCTCCCTCTCTTCGTCGAACCGACCATAATGAGCTCGGGAGACTCATGTGCAGCAGCATCGATCAAACCAGCTCTTAAGGTATCGAAGGCACTGTCTTTCACGAAGTAGACCTTTACTGCGCCACCACTAGCGAGAGCCTCAGCCTGTGCGGCGTCGACAGCAAGCGCAGCTGAGTCTCCGAATTGCGTCGCCTTACCGAGCAACTGAAGCGCGAGCTCAGTGTTATCGGAAAATACTAGAGTTCTCATTCCAGCACCCCCTCGGCGACAAGTGCCTGCACAAGCTTCTCGACCGCCTCCTCGACCTTCTCCGCCTTGATCATGACTCGTTTCCTCTTCACCTCGGGTGCCTTCACGTCTGTGATCGTTACCCTCATCGACGCCTTGAGTTCCTCTGCCTTAAGCCCAAGTGCATCAAGGTTCCACTCCGTGAGAGGTTTCTTCTTCGCCTTCATGATGTTCATTAGGCTTGGTATGCGGGGCTCGTTGATCTCCCTGACTACGGTGGCGAGGAAAGGCGGATCCGCCTCGATGAGCTCGTCTATATCCTCGAGATCCCTGACCGCCTTGTATTTACCTGCTTCGAGCTTCAACTCTTTTACATAGGTTACCTGAGCTAAGCCGAGCAGCTCTGCGACGCGGGGCCCCACCTGCGACCCCATACCGTCTAGGGAGAGTTCCCCTGAGACAACGACGTCGTATGCGCCGGCCTTGGTTATGGCTGAGGCGAGGACGCGACTAGTAGCGCAGGCGTCAAGTCCTTTCAGTTCAGGGGCATTGACGAGGTATGCGGCATCCGCCCCCATAGCGAGTGCCTCGAGGATGCAGGACTTCGTCCTCTCATCTCCAACCGAGATGGTGACGACTTCGGCACCGCCCGTCTCCTTAATCCTTATCGCTGCCTCCAGTGCCCTCTTATCGAGGTCGTTCAACCTTCGCTTTGCCCCATCAACCATTGGACTCCGCGTCGAATCGTCAATCTTCACATCGTTGAGATCCGGTATGTCCTTGACTAGCACCACTATACGCGCCACGGTAATCAGCCAAGTCATCCGATGCATCATGCATTTATCCTTATCAGTCAAACGCCTAAGTCGTCTTCGACGAGCGACGAATCAGTTAGCCAAGTGTTTAAGAGAATCCTGAACGATAAAGTCACTCGAAATGGCACGAAAAGCGATACCCCTTATTCTACTCCTGGTGACGACTCTCCTGACAATACCGCCCACAGTCTTTTCACAGACCCCCGAGGAGATCATAGGGCTATCCATAAAGACGACTCCTGAACCCTATTTAAATCAACTAACCTCAGGTGACAGGTACCGCTTCGAAGTTGAGATAACAAACCTCGGGGTAAACGTCACCCCTGGTCAAATCATCAATGCATCCGAGCCCTGGGAGAAGTACTCCGGCAACTTCACCGTCGAATCAGTATTCGAGCTCCGAAAGTACGGAGGCTACATCTATGGAGGCCAATCCGTGAGCTACATAACCTCACTAAACAACACGCAGATCGACAACTACTACTCAATCGAGATCCCGCCCATGGGGGAGAAGATGACATACGTCTTCACATACAACCTGACTAAGGGCTACGAGGTATTCGGGGTACGCCCGGACGAGAACATGGTCCTATACTTCAGGGTAAACATCTTCATCCAGAGCTACTCGGACAAGGATGGAGGGTACCAACTGCACGTCGGTGAGCGTGTAAAGACCCAGAGAAACGACTACAACGTAATCGACTTCGTGAAACAGGAATATCTTAAGGGCAAGCTAAAGGACATAGCCATCGACGTGGGCTGGCTGGAGCGGATCAATAGTCCCCAGGTGCAGATTGGCAAAGACTACTACCGGAACCTCCTCACCTCCCTAAATTCCTCCATCACCACTGGTAACTATGTATTGGCCCTCGAGCAGGTGCAGAGGTACTACCAGGTCGACCAGCCGACACTAATGGACCTGCTCTTCTATAATCTGAACGTGACTTCGACGACGGCGAATCAGTATGCAACACTCAGAGGGGAGTATGATACACTTAGCGGGCAATACGCCGTCCTTCAGACGGACTTTGAAAGCCTCCTCACTGCGAATCAGTTCCAAGCGGGGGAGATCGCCAACCTTGAGGCTCAGGCAAAACGGGACAGGGACAACACAACGATACTCATCGGGATAACCGTCGTCATCATGCTCACCGTGGGCTTCCTACTAGGCTACAGGCCAGATCTCATCCGGAAAACGCTTTAATGTGGATGAGGGGTAGTCTCTTGATTTACTCTTGAAGCCTGAAGGAGTCGGGAGGATCGCGGTTCTTGGCGCTGGCGTCATGGGGCACGGCATAGCCCAGATAGCGGCCCAGGCGGGCATCAGCGTCATAATTAGGGACATCGAGCAGAGCTTCCTCGACGGTGCGAAGACGGGTATCGAAAGGAACCTCGCGCGCTTCGTGGAGCGTGGGCGCCTCAAGCAAGATGACGTACCCCTAATCTTGGCGCGGATAACTATGACTCTCAGCCTACCCGACGCCGTCAGCGGCGCCGACCTTGTCATCGAGGCTGTGCCGGAGAGAATGGAGGTCAAGCACGCTGTTTGGGGCGAGGTCTCAAAGCACGCGAAGGCCGACGCCATACTAGCTACCAATACGAGTAGCCTCAGCATTACCAAGATGGCGGTCGCTGTATCCGACCCCAGCAGGTTCGTGGGTATGCACTTCTTCAATCCACCTACGATAATGAAGTTGGTCGAGATAATTCCCGGGGAGAAGACTGGGTCTGAGACCATCGCTACAGTGAAAACGTTGGCTGAGAGGCTTGGGAAGACCCCCGTCGTAGTGAGACGCGATGCCCCCGGCTTCATAGTCAACCGGGTCCTCATTACCTACCTAAACGATGCCGCGAAACTACTTGCACAGGGCTACACGGTCGAGCAGATCGATGCCGCCATGCAGTATCGGGGCGGGATGCCAATGGGACCCTTCATGCTCGCCGACCTCATCGGCCTAGACATCACCTGCAACATACTCCGCGTCTTCGAGGATAACATCGGCCCCGCCTACAAGGCTGCAGAGCCCATCCAGAGACTCTTCACGGCACGCAAGCTGGGGAAGAAGACCGGCGAGGGCTTCTATATCTACGGCAAGCCCGAGGTAAAGGAAGAGCAGGGGAAAGGCTTCGACCCCACACTGCTCTTCAAACTCATGATCGCCGAGGCGGAGAGGCTTGTCGCCGAGAAGATAGCCGACCCCAATTCGGTCGACGTCGCAATGAAGCTGGGGGCGAACCTCCCTATAGGCCCCTTCGAGCTGAAGGTGAAGATGGAGTCGGGTGAGCTCGAGGAAAAGCCCATTCTAGATGAAACAAAGAACGGCGTGCTGAGGATCACCGTCAACAGGCCTTCTAAGCTCAACTCGATTACCACTGAGATGCTAACCGGTATAGCGGATGCCGTCGAAAAGGCAAGCTACGATAAGTCTATTCGATGCATCGTCATCACCGGCGCAGGTGACAGGGCGTTCTCTGCCGGCGCTGACATTGACGAGTTCAGCAGGCTCACACCCATGCAGGCACTCGACTATACGAGAGCTGGGAAGAGAGCGATGATGAGGATCAAGGCGTCGGACAAACCCATCGTCGCCGCCATAAACGGGTTCGCGCTTGGCGGCGGATGCGAACTCGCCTCGTGGTGCGATTTCCGCGTCGCTAGCGACAAGGCGAAGCTGGGGCAGCCCGAAGCCAACCTCGGGGTCATCCCGGGCTGGGGCGGTACGAAGATACTTGGCAAACTCGTCGGTAAGCAGAGGGCGAAGCTCCTCATCCTCACAGGCGAGACCATAACCGCTGAAGAGGCACGCCAAATCGGGCTCGTAGACAAAGTCTACCCTGCAGCTGAATTCATGGCGAAGGTAGACGAGTTCGTTGCCAGGCTCGCGGCGTCCTCACCGACTGTGAACGTAGCTGTCAAGGTCCTCACGGACCCCAATACTAAAGACGACGACCTAGAGGCGGAGTCGCAGGAATTCTCGAAACTGTTCTCGACCAAGGATTTCCGCGAAGGTGTCTTGGCGTTCAAGGAGAAACGTAAGCCTTCCTTCACGGGCGAGTAGGCTACTCCGCCCTGAAGGCAAGGATGGTTTTCTCGCCGTCTTTAATCGTCGTGAACCTAACCCTCGCGCCTATCAGTATTTCTTCCGCGAGCAATCCCGAGATCGATGGGCCTTCGGCTAACCTAACGATACCGACGGAGTATGGACCGCGAGCCTTGAAGCTTGATGAGGGTGCCCTGTTAAGCGTCACTGCCTCAAGGACTCCCCCGCCCTCGAACTCATGCCACTCAAGCTGCTGAGAGCCGCACTTTGAACATATCTGGCGCGGCGGTATGTGATACTCGCCACAATTTTTACACCTATTTCCCATCATCTTGCCCTCCTCGACGTACCCGTTGAACGCCTTTGTCGTGAACTCGCTCGTCATGATCCCCTCCTGAACACCTGCACCGTGACGGTTGCGCCCGCCGCACCTACGTTATGTGCGAGACCCGTCTCAGCACCTTGCACCTGGTGTGCGCCTGCTTGCCCTCGTAGTTGCTTGAACATCTCGTACGCCATGGCGACGCCTGTAGCTCCTACGGGGTGGCCCTTCGCCTTGAGGCCACCGTCGGGGTTTATCGGAAGCTCACCCTTCAAGGTGGTTCTACCCTCTTCCGCTGCTTTTCCACCCTGTCCCTTTGGAAAGAAGCCAAGGTCCTCAATGGCGACTACCTCGGCGATAGTGAAGCAGTCATGGACGTCTGCCACTTGTATATCCTTGGGTGTTACTCCCGCCATATTGTATGCGTCCTCGGATGCCTTTACAGCTGCGCGGAGGGTGGTGAAGTCGGGACGGCTGTGCAGGGCAATGGTATCACTTGCCTGCCCCATGCCCGCCATCCTCACAGGTGTATCCGTATACTTCCAGGTGACCTCATCCGCTGCGAGGATGATTGCTGCAGCACCGTCTGAGACGGGGCAGCAGTCGAATAGCCTCAGCGGGGATGCGATTATAGGATTCAGGTCCGATTTGAGGAACTCCATCTCGTCCTTGAACATCCTCCCGCTCTTCTCACCGAGCTTCTGGGCGAGGGCGAAGATCTCCATCTGGAACTGCGCTTTGGGGTTGAGCGCCCCGTTCCTGTGGTTCTTCACCGTGACAGCGACGAGTTGCTCCCAGCTGGTGCCATACTTTCTGAAGTACGCGGAGGCGATGGCGGCGTAGATGGCGGGGAACGTGAAGCCGACCGATGTCTCGTAGGACGAGTCGGCGGCCAATGCGAGGGCGTCTGTGACCTGGTCTGTGCTAAGTCTACTCATCTTCTCGACGCCCCCGACGATCACGACGTCCGTTAGACCAGAAGCGATTGCCATGGCCCCAAGGTTTAAGGCGGCGCCGCTACTCGCGCAGGCGTCCTCGATCCTGTAGGCGGGGACAGGGTTAATGCCGAGCCAGTCTGCCATGACCGCAGCAGTGTGCCCCTGCGCCTCGAAGACATCACTTGTGAAGTTGCCCACGAAGAGGGCGCCGGCGTCTCTGAACCTGAAGCCGTTGTCAACTGAACCCGCGGCCTCGAGGGCTGCTTCTACGAAGAGTTCCCTTCCCGTCTTGTCGGCGTGGAGCTTGTTGTGGAACCGGGTCATCCCTGCCCCGACAATGGATACTCCTCTGTTTAACCCCAAGCTGCACGCCTGAATGAAACCTAGGCGGCGTGGGGGTTAAGAATTGCGTCGAATAGCTGATCGACATAAGTCGAACACGCCCCCGATGTATGTACAGTAACTCGAAAATATATAGAATAATTGTGGCCCCTCTATATTCCTAGAAAATGTTAAATGGATTACTCGGAAAGAACAAACCGGGTACAACTATGAGTGTTGCCTTCGTCTTAATCAATACCGACCTCGGCGAGGGGACGGATGTCAGCAAGGCGCTAAAGGAGATACCTGAAGTCAAGGAGGTGTATGGCGTCTATGGGGTCTACGACTTCGTCGTACGCCTCGAGGCCTCCTCGATGCAGGAAATAAAGGATGTAATAACGAGCAAAATAAGGCGCCTCAACCACGTTAGGTCCACGCTAACTATGGTCGTCCTAGAGTAGGTTCAACTTTTCTGGATTAATCTGTTTCTCACTATCTGCTCTATTCCCTCCCCCAGATTCCACTTTGGCTGAAAACCGAGGACAGTCCTGATCTTCTCAGTGTTGTAGCTGAACTCATGAGTCTCCCCCTCCCTCGGTGGGAGATGAGTGATCGTGGAGCGTTTTCCGGTTGTTTTCTCGACGGCACTCGATACCTCTTGCGCAATATCATTGACCGTCGTGGTCTCATTACCTATGTTGAAGATCTTGCCGCCTATTTTCTTCGTCTTTAGACTCAGGGTTATGGCGCTAGTTATGTCTTGGACGTGTACGAAGTCGCGGGTAGCCGTACCGTCGCCGTAGACCGTAAGTGACTTGCCGTCTAGCGCTAGGGCAATGAACTTGGGTATGACTCCGACCCAGTTTGTGTAGAGTCCGACTCCGTAGACGTTGCCGAACCTGAGGCTGACGATCTCGAGTCCATAGTTAAGGTGGGCGGCGTCGAGGAGTTTTTCGCCGGCGAGCTTCGTGACACCGTAAATGTTGAGCGGATGAGTCATGTGCCTCTCAGTGACGGGAGTTGAGGCGGGGGTGCCGTAGACGGCAGCACTGCTGCAGAAGACGAGCCTGCGCACGTGGTTCCGCCTCGCTGCCTCGACTACCTGATGGGTACCATAGACATTGACGGAGATAGCCTCCTCTGGGTGTTCGTTGCAGGCGTCGAGGTCAGATAAGGCTGCCATGTGTACGACGGCGTCAGCTCCTCTGAAAGTGACATCTAGATCAGTGGATTCCCTGATGTCTCCCTCAAGCAGCTTCGCCCCGGTCAGGTGTCTCCTGACTCTCTCATAGTCGCCGGTGGTCTGGTTGTCGATGGATGTGACCTCGTTATCCTTGGCTAGTAGATCCCTAATGAGCGTGGAGCCTATGTATCCGGCCCCGCCCGTCACGGCGACTCTCATCGTGGTTCAGAGGGGTATTGTGGTCATCCGGTTAAATGAATACCTGTTTTGATCTATACTTATATCCCTCCGGCTTTTCACGCATGTTAGTGGTAGCCTTGACGGTCTATTGCCCCAAGTGTGGTAAGGAGCTCCCGGACGATGCCGCGTTCTGCGACAGGTGCGGTCAGAATATGGACGAGCCTGTGGCTCCTTCAGATGAATGGGAGAGTCGATGGGAGAGGCGAATGGATAGGCGGTTCGAGAGGTTTAACCGCCACGACTACCTGGACGGCGTCGGCTTCGGCGTCTTCCTGATCGGGGTGGCATGGGTCTATCTCCAGTACCCGTGGGTATGGGGTGAGTTGACTGCTTGGTTCCGCACCTGGGTTAACGGTCCGAACATGCTGCCGCTGATCCTAGCCGAACCCACCGCCCTATTCTTCACTATCATGGGCGGATGGGGTATCGTCGAAGGAGCTATTAGAATGGTATCCGGACGCTTCACAAAAGGCTTGGGCAACATCGTGGGCGGCGCTGGAGGCCTTGCCAGCGCCTACATGATAAGGCTCTACGGCCAAGGCGCGATACGGAGTGGCGACCTGCTCCCATACATCATCATGATAATGGGCGCGATGATCATCCTGAGTGCAGTCATCGGCGTCTTTGCCTGGCAGCCTCGAAGGGATTAAAAACGCTACGGAGCACGCAATAGACGTGCTCACCCAACAGATTCTCGGGCCCGTCTACTTAATCGACTCGCCTTACCACGGCTCTCAGGGTGTCCTTGGTACTTACGTCATCAAAGGCGAGGAACCGATGCTCATAGACCCAGGGCCGACAACACAGGTGCCCGGCGCAGTCGAGGGACTGCGTGAGCTTGGGATCAAGCAGCTGCGCTACGTAGGGTTAACACACATCCACCTAGACCACGGCGGCGGAGCCTGGAAGCTTATTGAGATGCACCCCGAGGCGGACGTTTATGCCCACCCCAAGGCGGTGGAACACCTCGTAGACCCGAGTCACCTTGCCGATTCGGCGAAGCAGTTCTTCGGCCTCGCCTTCGAGAAGTACGGCGAGGTTAAGGGTGTCAACCCAATGAAGATTCAGGAGTCGAAAGGTGACGAGGAGCTTGACTTGCAGGGGGCGATCCTGAAGGTTATTTGGACGCCGGGGCACGCGAGCCACGGGCAGAGCTACTGGGAACCCGACTACCGGATAATCATCCTCGGCGACTCGGGAGGCAGCTTCAGCAATAGGACCGGGAACAACTTCCCCATCACGCCACCACCATTCAACACGGATAAGGCGCTTGAAACTTTGGACAAGCTGATCGCCCTCCGCCCCGAGATAGTCTGCTACAGCCACTTCGGCTACGCCTACGACGCCGAGAAGAAACTGAGGTTCTACAGGGAGGAGCTTCAGACGTGGAACGAGGTCATCGAGAAAGGAGTCAAGGAGGGACTAGACCGCAACGGCATCTGGGAGTCTCTCAAGGAGCAGGACCCCATCCTTCGTCTCAGCCTCGATGAGGACGACAGCAAGCGCAAAACCGCCATGCCAAACATCATCGGCCTCATGGAGTACACGAAGTGGAAGCTCAAGGA
>JBFYNQ010000164.1:0-4623 GCA_041304265.1 Candidatus Bathyarchaeota archaeon
GCCTTCTACAAGCTCGAGACGGCGAAGAACTTCTTCACCGTCATCGACAGCCCCGGCCACCGCGACTTCGTAAAGAACATGGTTACGGGCGCGAGTCAGGCAGATGGCGCCATCCTCCTCATCTCCGCCAAGAAGGGTGAGTTCGAGGCAGGGACCAACCCCGGTGGCCAGACACGTGAGCACGCCTTCCTCGCTAAGACGCTTGGTGTAAACCAGATCGTCGTCGCCGTCAACAAGATGGATGACCCCACCGTCGCCTGGAGCGAGCAGCGCTTCCAGGAGGTAAGGGACGGCGTCACGCGCCTTCTCCAGATGGTCGGCTACGACACCAGCAAGACCAACTTCGTTCCCACCAGCGGTTGGGGCGGCGACAATCTCGTCAAGAGGAGCGCCAACATGGCCTGGTACAAGGGTCCAACACTCCTCGAGGCACTCGATAACTTCGTCATGCCCTCAAAGCCAACCGACAAGCCCCTTCGCCTCCCCGTTCAGGAGATCTACACCATCCGTGGCGTAGGCACTACCCCAGTCGGGAAGGTAGAGACTGGCGTGCTTAAGGTAGGTGACGACATTGTCTTCATGCCCAGCGGCGAGAAGGGCAAAGTCAACAGCATCGAGACCCACTATACGCGCCTAGAGAAAGCGGGCCCCGGTGACAACATCGGCTTCAACGTTAAAGGAGTCGACCGTGACAAAGTCAAGCGCGGCGAGGTCGCCAGTCACACCAACACCCCGTGCAAGGTTGCGAAGGCATTCAAGGGCAGGATCTTCATCATCCATCACCCCACTGCCGTCGGACCAGGATATACCCCAGTGCTGCACATCCACACTGCTCAGATCGCGGTCAAGTTCGAGGCTATTGAGGCCAAACTCGACCCCAGAACGGGTCAGGTCGTGGAGCAGAACCCTACCTACCTCAGGACAGGTGAGGCAGCGATCGTTAAATTCGTGCCACTCCAGCCGATCGCCATCGAGGCGTTCAAGGACTTCCCGCAGCTTGGCAGGTTCGCCCTGCGCGACATGGGCACGACCATCGGCGCCGGAATCGTCCTCGAAGTCGAGAGCTAAACCCTCTCACTACCCCTTTTTCGATACATTTAAGTTCTCAGCCCACTGATGAGACGGGGAATAGGTATGGCGCGACGCGCACGCATTAAACTCACGAGTGCCGACACCCAGAAACTCGAGGGTGTTTGCGACGAGATCAGGGATATCGCACAAAAGATTGGCGTCAAACTTGTAGGACCCATACCACTGCCCACTAAGAAACTCCTCATCCCCACAAGGAGGACGCCCTGCGGCGACGGCAGTAAGACGTGGGATAAGTACGAGATGAGGGTACACAAGAGGCTCATCGAGATTGATGCCCGTGACCGCGTCATGCGCAGCATAATGCGCATCCGTGTACCCAACGAAGTCTACATCGAGATGGAGATAAAGTAGCTCCACCTACGTCTTCTAGCGATATTTTCTGCCCCATTTAGGGCAAGTGTTTTTAACGACATTCGTTCAACGGTTATCCCTTCCAAGGAAGCGTCAAACTATGGGAAAGCGTGTCTTGGTCGCCCTCGGCGGGAACGCAATCAAGCAGCCCGACGAGAAGGGAACCTTCGAGGAACAGATGAAGAATGTCGAAACTGCCTCAAAGCAGATAGCGCAACTGGTGAGGCATGGCTACGAACTCGTCATCACACACGGCAACGGGCCTCAAGTGGGCAACCTCTCCATCCAGCAAGAGGCGGCTGCTGACCAAGTGCCACCGCAGCCACTGGTCGTCCTCGGCGCGATGACGCAAGGCCAGATTGGCTACATGATGCAGCAGACCCTCCACAACATACTCGACGGCGACGGCAAGCAGGTCGCCACCATAGTCACACAGGTGCTCGTCAGCCCCGAGGACCCCGACTTCCAGGACCCAACGAAGCCAGTCGGCCCATTCTACACGGAGGAGGTCGCCAAGAAGCTCGCTGCTGAGCGCGGCTGGGTCGTCAAGAAGGTCCGCCCCACGGGTGACAAGACTTGGAGGCGTGTCGTGCCCTCACCCACGCCTCTCGGAATCGCCGAGGCGAAGGCGATCAGGACGATGGTCGAGGCGGGCATGATAGTCATAGCTTCGGGAGGAGGTGGCATACCCGTCTACAGGAATAAGTCGGGTAAACTGGAGGGGGTTGACGCAGTCATCGACAAGGATCGGGCGGGCGCAAAGCTCGCTGAAGAGGTCGGCTCAGACGTGCTCCTTATCCTCACCGACGTCGAGTATGCGATGATGGATTACGGTAAACCCACCCAGGCGCCGATACTAAAGATGACTGTGGCCGAGGCGAAGCAGCGCCTCAAGGAGGGTCATTTCGGCGCGGGCAGCATGGGCCCAAAGGTTGAGGCGGCGCTCGGCTTCGTAGAACGTGGCGGAGAGAGGGCGATAGTTACAAGCCTCGCCAAGGCAGTCGACGCTTTGGAGGATAAGACCGGAACACACATAGTCCGCGCTTAGGCCTCTGTTGTATATCTAGCTAAAATCTCATTTTCAACCAATGAAACTTGGTTGAGATACTCACTTCCTTACTGACACAGCTCGGAGTAGGTAGCGTCGCTGGGCTCTGCACAGGGTATGACCTGAAGAAGATGGGGAAAGCTAGTCGCCTTCATCGTTGGCATAATGTTCATAGGCCTCGAGCTGCTCGCCTACAAGAGAAAAATCAACATCAACTACTACGCGCTCCAGTAGTGGGGGGGCGAGCTGGTCGGTCAGGTCGGTGCACTGGAAGGCGTGTTGACCCTCATCATCGCCAACCGGCCGTTTGCCGCCATCTTCCTCGTTGGGCTAGCCATCGGCCTCAAGATGGGTTGAGCCGTGCGCAGTAGAGAGTCTCGAAGAACAGCCTCTTTTCGCTCAGAATCTCCCAGTCATAGTCGAACCTGTCACCTGTGAACCCTGTCTCTGAGGAGTAGACTAGGAGTATGGAGCCGCCGGGTGAGAGGTGGTTGTGCGCTGCGGCGAGAAACCTCTCAATGACCTCGGCGCCCCTCTCGCCTCCTGCCCATGTTAAATCATCGAGACTTCCCTCCGAGGGGAGGTATGGCGCGTTGAATAGAATCCAGTCGAAGCTCCCCTCAACCTTTTCGAAGAGGTCCGACTGTTCAAAAGTGATCTTTGCGAGGACCCCCGCCACAGCCGCCCTCCTCCCGGCGGCTTTGAGCGCCTCGGGGTTAATGTCCACGGCTACCACCTGCGTGACACTGGTCTTCTCCGCTGCTGTCACTGCCTGTATACCACTCCCCGTCCCCATGTCGAGTACTCTCCCAGTGGCGAACCTTCCCACGAAGCCCTGGAGCAGGTACGAGTCCTCGCCGGGACGGTAGACGGAGTCCACGCAACTACATCCACGCGGAGCTAGATGGGCGTTGCGGCTGGTACGATAAACCTCTCACCACTTTATTTCGTTAAAAAAAAATAAAACGCTGCGCGCGAGCTCTGCCATAAATGGGGAGTAGAAGCTCTCTACTAGGCTAGTAGGTTCTCGAGACGTAGGCTACGCTATTAGCCGGGTCACCGCAGACTATGCAGGGGCCTGTCGGCTCCTCTTTGTGGTCCCAGAGTGTGCCCCTGATCTCTCCGCTGACCTGCTCCTTGAGCCTCTCGGAGCAGTTCATGTCATTGCACCAGTTTATGCGGACGAGCTTTTTCTGCTCCATGTAGTCGCGCAGCTCCTCGGTGGTGTTCGCCGTGGTGAGGCGGTCCTCGAGGACCTTCCTGCTCCTCGTGGCGAGGTTCTCATGTATAGCAGCGAAGAGCGTCCTCGTGGCGGCGGGGAGGTCTTTGAGCTCTGCCTTGCTCTTCTCGAAGGTATCCCTCCTGACGAAGGTGACTGTCTTGGAGTCTGCCTCGCGGGGCCCTACCTCGATGCGGAGCGGGACGCCGAACATCTCCCACTTGTAGTACTTCTCGCCTGGGCGGAGGCGATCATCGTCGTCGAGCACAGCCCTGATTCCGGCGTCTATGAGCGTCTTGACGACCTCCTTCGCATAGCCCCTTGCAATCTCCTCCTTGCCCTTGACGGGGATGGGTATGACTACGGCCTGCCTCGGCGCCACTATCGGCGGAAGGACGAGCCCGTGGTCGTCGCCGTGCTGACTTATCACCGCAGCGAGGGTTCTACCGAAGCCCATTCCATAGCAGGTGTTCGTCACATTGACCTGCTCGCCTTTCTCGTTCTCGTATGTGATCTCGAAGGCTTTGCCGAAGTTATAGCCGAGCTGGTGGACGGTGCCGATCTGGTTAGACTTGCCGTCTGGGTTCCACGCATCGAAGGCTACGCTGTAGTCTGCACCGGCGAACTTGTCAAAGTCTGGGCGCCTAAGGCGTATGTAGGCGAGGCCGAGAGCATCGTAGACCTGGCTGTAAATGTCGATCGCCATCCTCACGTTCGCCTCCGCCTCCTCGTAGGTCGCGTGGGCTGTATGCCCCTCGTTCCAGAGAAACTCTCGCCCCCTATAGAGGGGGCGAGTCGCCTTAGTCTCGTAACGATAGACGTTGCAGGTCTGGTTCATACGTATAGGGAGGTCGGCGTGGCTCCTCGTCCAGAGCTTGAACATAGGATAGATGGCGGTCTCACTCGTTGGGCG
>JBFYNQ010000165.1:0-3068 GCA_041304265.1 Candidatus Bathyarchaeota archaeon
TGGCTTCGCTATTAGCTGAACCCCTAGAGGTAGGCAGTCTCCGGTTAAGCCTGAAGGTATTGTCAATGTTGGGAACCCGGCGAGGCTCCACGGGGCGTTGAACGCAGCATCCCCTGTCGACGCTAGCCCCTTTAGCGCCGGTGTTGGCGCCGAGGGTATGAGCAGCGCGTCTACATCTTCCATGGAGACAGTTAGCTCGCTTCTGAACTTGCCTCGTATTCTCTGGGCATGCAGGTATGTGGTGGATGGGATAATGAGCCCCGAGTAGACCTCGCCTTGCATATGGGGGCGGTAGAGTCGCGGGTTCTCCCTGAACTTCGCCTCGTGGACCGCGGCGGCCTCGGCGAACATAATGATCCTATGGGCGGAGTGGATCACATTGAATGACTCGGGAAGCTTGAAGTCGATTACCTCGGCTCCAGCGCCTCCGAGCTTCGCCACGGCGTCCTCGTAGTTCACCGTGACCTCTTCGGTTCCCGCTTCTTTGAAGTACGTGGTGGGGATGCCTAATCTGGGCTTTTGCACCTTCGTTTTGAACTTGGCGCCTGTGAGCGCCTCGAGGGTTAGCCTCAGGTCCTCGACGCTCCTCGACATGAAGCCAGCGTGATCGAGGCTCCAGGACTGGGGGTAGATCCCCTCTCTGCTCAGCAAGTCGTAGGTCGGCTTGATTGCGGTGATGCCGCAGAAGGAGGCAGGGCGCATGACCGAGCCCCCGGTCTGTGTGCCAAAGGCGAGGGCACACATTTTTGCTGAGACCGCCGCAGCGGAGCCGCTACTCGAGCCCCCGGGGGTATGCTCGGGGTTCCAGGGGTTCCGTGTAGGGGCTGGGTCGAGGTAGGCGAACTCGGTGGTCTGGGTCTTCCCGAGTATAATGGCGCCGGTCTCCCTGAGGCGCGCCACGACTGCTGAGTCTTTATTCGGGACGTTGTTGGCGAAGATGGGGGACCCCATCGTGGTCTTGAGCCCCTTTGTGTCGTAGATGTCTTTGATGCCGACGGGGATACCGTGGAGAGGACCTCTAAGTTTTCCTCTCTTAGCCTCTGCGGTCAATGTCTTCGCTGTCTTTCGGGCGCCTTCGGCGTCAACTGTGACCCATGCATCGAGTTTGGGCTCCAACTCCTCGATTCTCGCGAGGAGAGAATCCACGAGTTCGAGAGGAGTCAACTGGTCGAGTCTAATCTTATTGGCGGCCTGAGCGATAGTTAACTGGTGGGGCTCCGTCATCACTTTACCTCCTCGTGGGACTTATCTTGGATGGCTCGTCTCCGGGTCTGATCGGAAAATTATCGACCACCCATGCAGCTTCCGCCGTCTTCGTAATATGCTGCGTCGGAATCTCTAGGTCGATCCCTAGTCTTTTCGCTGAATCTATGTAGTCTCTCGAATAGGTCTCCCTGCTCTTCACGGTGCGTCCCCGAGACCATACATGGCTCAAAGGTTACTTATCGAATTTGGTCCACAGGCGTGAATAGATCCAAGGCATCGATTACGCGCGCCCGGGCGAGCTCTGTGGTCGTCTCGAGATCGCTCTTCCTGAGAAATTTGGCTACTCCTTCGGTAGGCTGAGCCACTTTAGGTCGGCCTCGGCGGCGATGTATCCAAAGCCTGACCAGCCGTGGGTGTCGAGTATCTCATTGTAGACCTTGACTGCCTTTTCGTCTTTCTCGTTATAGAGGTACCAGTTCCCGACGCCGTAGCCGACTGTCGCCACGGCAAGAGGTCCCTGCTTTCTCGCCTCCTTCATGACCTCGTCGGGTGTCGTCTCCCCCTTGTACATGAGGAGGAGCCGGTGGTAGTGCTGATTCTCGATGATGTCCATGTCCGCAGTGATCGGGTCTATTAGCTCCTTGGCCTCGTCCTTGCGCTCGAGGAGGCGGAGGGTCATGTAGGCCCAGTGCGCTGTGGCGACGAGCTTGTCGGGTATCTCGCTCACCTTGAGGCAGTCCTCGTAGCAGCTGAGGGCGGACTCGTAGTCGCCTATGAGGTAGTATGCTAGTCCCAGATGATACCAGATGTTGAATTGGAGGCTGCTTACGGGAATGCCCCGTTCGTTCGGGATGCCGTCTGGCTCGACCTCGTCTGGCTTCCCCTCGATGAGCTCCGCTGCCTTCTCTAGGTCGTCGATCGCCTGGTCGAATAGGCGGAGGCTGAGGAATCGGTGGCCCCTATGGCGATACATCCGCGGGTCCTCAGGGTGCACCTCTATCCCCTTGCTGAAGATGGCGGCCGCCTCCCTTATGCGTCCGAGGTAGGCTGTGCGCCTCCCAAGCCAGATGATGGCTTCAGCATCGTTTGGGTTCTTCTCCCAGTCTCTTAGCGCCTTCTCGTAGAGGGTTTTCTGCATCTCCACGACCTCAGGACGAGGGGGTTGCTGATTAAGAGGTTCTCCAAATAAACTAAACGCCTCAGGTGCTTCGGGTATGGCTGGCTTGGGCATCGTTCTCGATACTATATAGGGGTATGAGTCTAAAAGTGATGGGGTCACTCCGAGACATGCTTCTAAGGTGTAGAGCGCGCGCGGGGTGATACTGTTCGATGGTTGATCTTACTTGGAGAGTTGGAGGGCGAGGGCGATATAGACACGTGCCTGGTCGATGAGTGTGTCTACATAAACGAGCTCGTTTGGCCCGTGCATGTGCTCACCAGTGGGACCGAAGCCTATCGTGGGTATTCCGGCTTCACGGTAGTATGCGCCGTCCGTCCCACCCGCCCACTCGACGAAGAGCTCGGGCTCCTTTCCCAGGGCAGCCTTCACCGCCGCCTTGAAGGCTGTTCCGAGCTCGGTGTCTGGGTCGGTGAAGTTGGCAGGGTTAAAGATCCACTTGCCGTGGCCGTCTCTGGGGGCTTCTATCTCCCAGCGCCAGTCGGAGTCGCCTCTACCCGCCTCGTCGAGGATCTGCTTGACCTCCGCGGCTACTGTGTCGGGGGTCTCACCAGGGATGAGGCGGCGATCGATGCTTATCGTGCACTCGTCTGGGACCTGGTTGCCCGCTGTGCCAGCCTGTACCGCGTTGACGCTGAGAACGGGGGCACCGATCCATGGGTGCCATTTATCGATGTGCTTCTCC
>JBFYNQ010000166.1:0-20335 GCA_041304265.1 Candidatus Bathyarchaeota archaeon
TTCTCCTGCTGGGTCTAGGAGGCGAACTCTTTATCCCACTCGTAGGACTGCCCGTGCCCGACAATCAGTATACCCGCCTTCTCCTTTGGGGTTCCCTGCAAGGCTACATCGGCACGCTCGACAAACATCTTGTGCATGAGCGCTGAGTCCCATAGGGGTTTCGTGAATACTACATGTGCCCAGTACTCCGCGGGGCGTAACGCCTCGACCATCTTCTCCCCCTCGAGCGTGTGGTTCGACTGGGTCACGAACACCTCGGCGAGTATTATCCTGCTCGCTCCCTCGTTGAGCGCCTGTATCGCCGCCTCGTCGGGGCGCGGGTGGTAGTCGAGGAAGCTTAGGTAGAACCTCGTAGACTCATCGCCTCGGCGCCTATACTCCTGCTCGATCTCCCTGAGCCTCAGCGCATGCACCATGTTGTGGTCGCTCTTACCGACCCTAAGGTACCTGTGTCTCAAGCTGTAGAGGAAGAGAGGGCGGATTAGCCAAGGAATAAACGGAATGTTTCGCTCGTCGAACTCCCTGAACTGCCTGATCCAGTTAATGGGCATGTAAGTCGGCGACTCGCCGTGCGTGAAGTAGACGACTGCTGTGTGCCCGAGACCACGATCTCCCTTATGGCGGCGGATCGGAGGGAGGAACCGCTTCTCGTCATTGGAGAGCACCCTCGCCGACATGACGACGTAGCCAGCCATAAACGAGGCGATTGATATACCTGAGGTTACCGCTCCGCTTGTCCAATCCCCCCAGAAACCGATGGCCACTGCCGCGCCCGAGGCGAACACCATTACTGACGTGAATAAGAGGTAGGAAGGCATCCTGAGTGGGTGAACGATAAGGTAGCCGAGGATGAGTACTCCCGCAAGGAAGGCGAAGGCGGAGGGAATCAGCAGTGAGGCAGCGTCCATGGTGGAAAAGGCTCGTCGCAAATGGATAAACGATGCCGAGGACCGAAATGAGTACCCTTAACACCTAGTATACATTAGAGAGTACAACCAAGTGAATGAAAAATGACTGAGTATAGATATCCAAAGGTACCTATCATCGCGCCGATCGCCATCATCGTTCTCGTTGGCATCGGAGTCCTCGTAGTGCTCTCCGGCGCCAGTGTAGGAGTTGGAGACGTAGCACTCGTCGTTGACCCCCTCGGCGGAACGGTGAGCAACCCAGTTGTCGGGCCTCGCTGGTTCCTGAAGCTCCCCTACCAGAGCGTCATTAAGATGCCCTACTCGACACAGTATCTTATCCTAAGCGACAGCGATCCTAACGCCGACTTCGACAGCCTCATGTGCTTCAGCACGGAGGGCATCGAGGTGACCACTGACATAGTCGTCCGCTTCGGAATAGATGTGAATAAGGCGGCTGACCTCTATCAGAGCTACCCCGCCATGAATTGGGAGTTCACGACGATCAACAGCATTACCTCCGAGACGGCGAAGGGCATCACCAAGAACTACTCGTGGGTCGAGATCAAGGACAAGCGCACAGAGCTCGCCACACAGATCCAGGGCGCTATCAGGGAAGCGCTGACGAACGAACCCTCGCTCAAGGGCGCTATAATTAACGTCGAAGTCGACCTCAAGAACATCTCCTTCCCGGATAGACTGGTCAACGAGCTCCAGGCGACCGTTGCTGCGCAGCAGGCTGTCGTGACGGCTGAGAACCAGAGGAAGAGCGCTATAATCCTCGCGAATGCCACGGCGCAGACCGCCCTCATCCAGGCAGAGGGTGAGGCACGCGCCCAGATCGCTCGCGCGCAGGGTGAGGCGGACGCCATTGAGCAGATCATCGCCGTAGTCGGCCAGGATGGGTGGACGACCTACTACAACATGCAGAAGCTCAAGGAAATCAGCCCCAACATCGATACCCTGATAGTCGGGACTGACGGAAACTTCCTCATCCCAATAAAGTAAAGTCACTGTTTTTGGAGTAGGGGGCTTTGCCCCTGATCACCACTCGCTCTTACCCTCGATCCACACCTTCGTCTCGGCGTGGATTTCGGGCCACGTCTTGACATATGCCTTAACCCTGTCGGCGAGCTGAACCGTCTGGTCGTATCCCTGCCTCTTTATGAAGTCCTGTATCTCCTTTTGCGTCTTCCTCTTCGCCATCCACTTGTCCTCGTTGGCGACGCGGAAGAGGAAGCGTGTGTAGTTGGCGGCGGCGAGGCGCAAGTACTCGAGGTCAACCTTGTCGACTGTGTCGTACTTGCTGTGTCCGAAGCCTCGCCCCGTGCTTGTGCGTATCGTCTCGGGATCGCCTCCGCTACCGCATGGGACGCTGCGGAGGTAGAACGGCCAGTGGTCGCTGTATGGACCGACGCGCTGGTAGTAGGGTAGCTCCGCCTTCATCTCCTTGGCGCACCTGTCCATGAAGGGCTCGAGTTCGGGGAAGTCGTGTAGGATGACGCCTTTACGACTCTTGCTCCCGCCGCTGTCGAGGTTTAACATGAAGCGTGCGTTACCGAGTTCGTTGGCGTGCATCGCCGTGTAGGCGTAGCTCCCGAAGAGCCCGATCTCCTCTGCGCCGAAGCATATGCAGCGGACGCGGCGCTTGAGCTTGCTCTTGACCATCTGGAGGTTCCGCGCGATCTCCAAGACGGTGACGGCGCCGGAGGCGGGGTCCTCGGCGCCTTGGCTTATGTCGTGCCCGTCGTAGTGGCTTCCGACGACGACGTAATCCTTGCTCTTGCTTGTTCCGGGGATATCAGCGATGACGTTGTAGGTCGTCACCTCCATGTTCTTGTCGCCGGTCTTGATCTTGAGGTTAACCTCTCCCTCGCGCTCTAGAGTGCGGACGAGGTACATGCCATCCTCGTAGCTGACGCTTATGCTTGGGATGATGGGACTGATTCCGCCGGTCTGAGGTCCATAGGCGGGGTACTGGTTCATGAATATCCAGCCCTTGGCGCCAGCAAGGACGCTTCTCATGAACTTCTCCGACCTATGGAGGCTTCTCGTCATGCCGAGGGGGTTGGCGCTACTAACCATCACTATGTTGCCCTCGATCTCCTCCTTCCTCTTCTCATATGTGTCGACTGCGCCGTCGCCTAGCCAGACTAGCTTCGCCTCGACCTCCGCCCCAATGCTGTGGGGGAGGCTTATGCAGTCGATTTCCTTCTTGAATGGGCTCATCATCGTAAGCTTGGCTGGGGCGCGCTTCCACCCGGGTATCTTGTAACTCTCGTAGTGGGCGTCCTCAATACCGTAGCTCTTCAGCTTCTCGACCATGTACTTGACAGAGCCAAGGTCGCCGGGCGTTCCGGGGAACCTGCTACCGTGGACGTCGCATAACATCTTCAGGTTGTCCATAGGTTCCGAGGAAGTGTATATCTCGGAGACGATCTTCTTGTCGATCTCGATCCAGGGGTTACTCAAAACTGATGCACCGGTGAATCTGTGCCCAGTGCGGATTTAAGACCTATCAGGCTGGCGGTTTTCGATTGTTCCTGAGCTGAGCGAGGATGCCTACGGCGCAGAGGATGGTTGAGATAATGAAGACGACCCTAATGCTCCCCGTAAGGGCGGGATATACCGCGGGTACGATCTCGACCCTTCCGATGAGAATGGCGAAAATTATCATGGTTATACCCATGCTAAGCATCTGCCCCGTCAGCCGCATCGTGCCTAGCGTAGATGAGGCGACTCCGTAGAGCCTCTTGTCGACGCTACTCATTATCGCATTTGTATTTGGGGAGGAGAAGAGAGATAATCCGAAGCCTAGGGCAGCGAGGCTCGCGGCGACGACCCATATCTCAGTCTGCTCGTTGATGAAGACGAACGGGATGAGCCCGATCATGGTAACAGCCATCCCGATTGCTGCGACCCTGCTCGCCTCCATTCTGTCTGACAGTTTACCAGTTATGGGCGAGAAGATCGCCTGCACGATGGGGGAGGCGATGAGGATTAGCCCCGCGTTTTGGGCGCTAAGACCCTTGACGTACTGGAGGTAGAGACTCATTAGGAAAGTGACCGCGTAGGTGGCGCTGAAATTGATGAGTGCAGCGATGTTTGAGAAGGTGAAGGTCTTGTTAGTTCTGAAGAGGTGTATGTCGAGGACTGGGTGCTTGGCGCGTGACTCAACATAGATGAGGACGCCAAATGCGACGAGTCCCAATACTATGGGGATCAGGCTGGTGGTGGATGGAACTAGGGAGAAGCCGTACATTAGAGAGAGGAGCATTAGACTGTAGACGAGCGAACCTTTGAAGTCGAAGCTTTCGCCCCCTGCCTCCTTCCACTCGCCCTTAAGCCTCCACAGCATGAAGAGGACGGCGACTGCGCCGATCCCCGCTGTCGTGAGGAGTATGCTTCGCCACCCAAGTGTGTTCACAAGGAGCCCGCCGACGTACGGCCCAAATGAGAGTCCCACGTAGACCGCCGCGGCACTCATCCCGAGCGTAGCCCCCTTTTCTTGGGGGGGTGTAACGCTGACGAGTATAGCGACGCCTGTACCAAATATCATGGCAGACGAGACGCCCTGCAATGCCCTGAGCATGATTATCGTCGAGGCGGACGGGTATATGCCGAGGAGCAGTGCAGATATTGAGAACGCAATGGTGCCATAGAGGAACACCCTACGCCGCCCGTAGATGTCTGCGAGGCGTCCAAATGGGACGAGGAACATTGCTGAGGCAAGCAAGTAGGCGAGGCTTGCCCAGCTCATCGTTATCGCGTCGAGGCCGAACTCCTTACTTATGCTCGGGAGGGCGATGTTGAAACTGCTAGATGCGAAGGGCGTCAGGAAGGAAGTCATTACAACGACTATCACAACGACTCGCCTGTCTACACCCTCCACGACTATTCCCCCGACCCGCCTTATGCGAGGAATCAGCCTACTTATTAAAACCCATTGGGGTATGGGAAAGCTGTTTTAAGCGGACTCCCTGAACACGTATTGGCTGCCGACTTGAGCGTTCTCATATACACAGATAACCCCGGCGTGCATGAGGTCAGGCTCGTCGCGGAGGAGCTCAGGAGGAGAAGCATACGTGTCCGTCTCATGGCGCCCTGGGATTTTAGTCTCCCCAAGATGCCCGAGCTCGACGCAGGCGTCGTCTATGCCCCCAGCAACATGCTACACAGGGGAAGCACATACGAACTCACCCACAGGCTCATTATACTCAGGGAGCTTGAGAAGAAGGCGACTGTAGTGAACCCAGTCGAGTCGATGCTCGTATACTCGAAGGAGCAGCTCACCATGCGGCTCGCCGGCCTCGCTCTTCCACACCCCGAGACGATCGCCACCGAGAATGTCGAGGAGGCGTACAGCTTCTCGAAGAGGCTCCTCGACCAAGGCCGGGAGGTCGTGCTGAAGCCCACCTGCGGCGCACGAGGCGTAGGCGTCACGAAGCTCAGCGGCATCAGGAGGCGGGACGACCTCCTCCAGTTCCTAGTCTGGTACACTCGTGAGCATGCCCAGGGCGTCTACTACCTACAGGAGTTCATCCCCAACCTCGGCTACGACATCAGGTGCCTCGTCATAGACGGCAAGGTCGTGGGGAGGGAGCGTAGATTCAACACGAAAGACTTCCGCTACAACGTCGCTGTCGGCGGCTCCGCGGAGGCGTTCAATGACCCTATCTACGACGATCTGAGCATCGAGGTGGCCGAGGCGAGCGGGCTCAAGATATGCGGCGTCGACATTCTCCCAGGCCAGGACGGTAAGCCATACGTGCTTGAGGCGAACTGCTACCCCGGTTACAAGGCATTGATGGACGCGACGGGGATGCCAATACACGAGAAGATATCCGACTACCTACAGAGTCTTCTCCGCTAACTCCTCTTCCTGCGTCGGCTTCTCAAAGTACCTGTGCAGTGAAGCGGGCAGTGTCTTATAATCAGCGCCCTCGATGTTGGAAGTTAGATCAACACTGTTGAAGGTGTCTATGAAGAGAACCACCTTGTCGGTCTCGCCTCGCGCCTTGAGGTAGTCGAGGCCCCCGTAGAGAGTCTTCGACGTGTAGGTGGGATCAAGAGTGAGCCCCTCTAGCTCCTTCGCCTGCTTTAGGATGGAGATGCACTCAGGAGTGAAGTCGGCGTAGCACCTGCCGAGGTAGTCCCTTAACATAATCAGCTCCTCTGGTCTCGGCTTGACCTCGGGGACGCCGGGGTCGGTCCTCCTCATGAAGGCATTGATGTTGGCGATCATGCCCGCGAACTTATCGACTGTTATATACCAGGGCAAGGAGACCTGAACCGCGGCGACCCGCGTCTTCATACCCGCGAGCCTGAAGCCGAGCTGAAGTCCCGAGGCGGTGCCGAGCGATCCGGCGGCGGCGAGCACATAGTCGGGCTCTGGTAACTCGCCTTGTTCCACCTGCTTCCTGATCTCGATAGCTGCGTTTACATATCCCACGTTGCCGACGGGACTACTGGCACCCGCGGGGACATAGTAGGGCTTCCCGCCCCTGAGCGCCTCCCAGCCATAGGTGGCGGCGAATAGGAGTAACTCCACCGGCGTATTCGGGGCGAACCGGAGCTCGGCGCCATAGTGCTTGTCGAGGAGAAGGTTCCTCCGGACGTACTCTGCGTTGGGCTGGTCGAATACGACGCCGACAACGCGGAAGTCCATCTTCTTCCCATAGATGGTTGTGGCGAGGACTTGGTTCGATCCGGAGCCGCCTATGCAAATCAGCGTCTTCCGCCCCTTAGCCTTCGCATCGGCGAGAACCCACTCCAGCTTGCGCACCTTGTTGCCGCCGTAGACTGCGGAGCTCATGTCATCACGCTTTACGTAGAGGTCGGTAAACCCATATGCTTCCCCGAGTTTCTTGAGCCTCTGTATAGGGGTCGGAAAGTCTCCGAGACTAACCCAAGGTATGGCTGAAAGACCCGTATACTCCTCAAATATCAGGGGCTTCAAGGCGCCTCATATCATGGTTACCCAAGTTTGGATAAGATTAACTAGCACCGCTTGTCCCGGCTAGTGTTAAATACCCTATTGCGGTGCTATCCATGAAAGGTGTTGTAGATGCCGAACAAGCCTTACATCAAGTTGAATGCCGGTGACCCCGACGTTGAGGCCCCGAAGTACGCCCTCGAGGCGGTTCAAGACGCCATAAAGAAGGGCGGTGACTGGACGCACTACGGCGGCGCGGAGATACCAAAACAGTTCCGCCTAGCTGTCGTAGACTACTACAAAAAGTTCATCGGCCCCGAGTACAAAGAGTCGCAGGTTCTCCCGGTGGCGGGTAGCAGCGCCGCGCTCTACATCGCGCTCTCCTCGTGCCTAAAGGAGGGGGACGAGATCATGCTCTGGGAGCCCAGCTACAGCAACCACTACGTGATGCTCAAGGAGATGGGCATCAAGATGACTATCCCCGAGCTGCCGAGGGAGAAGAAGTACCATATGGACCTCGACAAGCTCTCCAGCTACATATCGAAGAAGACGAAGGCCGTGCTTGTCTGCAACCCCAACAACCCCACGGGAAGCGTCTATACGAAGAAGGAAATTGAGGCAGTTGGCGACCTCGCGGATGACCACGACCTCGCCATACTCAGCGACGAGATCTACCTCCACTACGTTTACGACAATAACAAGTTCGTTGCCCCGAGTACCATCGGGAATCTGAAGGAGAGGACGATCAACATCATGAGCTTCAGTAAGACTTTCAGCATGACGGGGTGGAGGCTCGGATACGTCATCGTACCCGACAAATATCTTCCGAAGGCTCAGTCGATGATGCGCGTAGCCGCTCCCCGCCCAGCGACCTTTATCTACCCTGCAGGCGTCGCCTGTCTGCGCGGCGATTTCAAGTACGTCGAGGAGAGGCGCAAGGAGTACCAGGCGCGCCGCGACTACTTCACAAAGGCTATCGACGACATGGGTATGCCCTGCCACAAATTCGAGGGCGCCTTCTACGCCTGGTTCGACGCGAGAAAGTACGGGCTAAAGAGCGAGGACTTTATCGCGCGGCTGGAGAAGGAGGAGAACTGCGCGCTGAGCAGCGGAGCGGCGTTCGGCACCAAGCAGGAAGGCTTCATCAGAGTTCCTATGACCGCGCCGATTCCCGTTCTCAAGGATGTCGTCGAGCGCGTCAAGAGCTTTACGAGTAAGCTGTAGGCGCTTCTGAATAACACGCGAAGGTAGCACCGCATTTTTCATCTAAATATTGTGACATTTGCAGACATTTTGTATCCCCTATGGTTTTTTATTGGGTGTGTGTCGTGGTATTCCCATGCTCGTTCTGAGCGATCAGGATATTGCGAAGCTTCTAACGATGGAGGAGGCTATCGAGGCGGTCGAGGACGCCTTCGCGCAGCTACGCCGGGGCAAGGTCGTGATGCCGACTAGGAGCACGATTATGTTACCGAGGTACAACGGTAGCATCAGTTTCATGCCCTCCTACCTCGCGGAGTCCGGAGCGCAGGCGACGAAGATAATCAGCATCTACCCCGACAACCCGAAGAGGGGGCTCCCAACAACGGCGGCTTGGATCGTGGTGAACAACCCCGAGACAGGGCAGGTCGAGGCGTTCATGGACGGCACCTACATCACCGGAGTGAGGACCGGCGCAGTCTCAGGTGTAGCTGCGAAGTACCTTGCCCCTAGTGACGCAAAGGTAGCCGCCGTCTTCGGTGCGGGCGCACAGGCGCGCAACCAGGCGTGGGCTGCCGCAACTGTGCGTAAACTAGAGGAGATCAGGGTCTTCGACCCCATAAAGCCCGCCGTCGATAAATTCGCAGCTGATATGGAGGCGAAGCTCGGCATACCCATCATCAAAGCGGCAAGCGGCGAGGAAGCATGTAAGGGGGCGGACATAATACTTACCGCTACTACCTCGAAGACCCCCGTGGTTAAACGCAAGTGGCTCGGCGACAAGGTTCATGTCTCAGCTATAGGTGCCTTCTACCCCGATTGGAGGGAGCTAGAAACAGGCATAATAGCCGACGCCAAGGTCGTCATCGACGAGTGGGAGGCGATAAAGCTCGAGTCAGGTGACATTCTCATCCCCATACAGGAAGGTGCTATCGGTGAGTCGGACGTCTACGCGGAACTCGGTGAACTAGTTACGGGTGAGAAGAAGGGAAGGATCCCCGGTGATACGCTAACTGTTTTCAAGAGCGTCGGGATAGCGATCCAGGACTCCTCAGTCGCCAACCTAGTCCTCAAGAAAGTCAGAGAAGTAAAGTAGCGCCTATCCCTATAAATAAGCTAGAAACTCAGGGGCTTATATTGCGCCGCAAAAAGTCTACTGGGTGCCTTTTATCCTTTAGATACGCCCCGTATAGACAGTGATACGAATGCGAATTGACGTCGTCATGCTGATAGGTGGATTATCACAGGCAGACCTCCAGCGGAGGATAGAGATACTGAAGAGCTACTCCTCACCGGGCACGGAGGTTAACCTCGTCTTCACGAGGAATCCACCGCCATCCGTGGACTCTCTCGCCGAGATGGAGCAGGCAGCCCCAGGCATATTGGAGCGTGTCGTCAAGTCTGATGAGGAGGGCGCCGACGCGATTCTAATCTGGGGTGGCCACGACCCGAGCCTACTCAGCTCACGCAGTCTTGTCGATATACCCGTTATAGGTCCCGGCAGCGCCTCGATGCACGTCGCAGGTTTCCTCGCCGACAATTTCAGCCTCATAGTGCAGCTCCCCGAGGTGGAGCAGCTCGCCTGGCGCCAGATCAGGGACTACCGCCTTGAGGAGAAGTGCGTTGGTGTCTACAGCGTAGACATCCCCGTTTTAGAGCTCGGGAAGCCTGAGAGCTACGACGCCGTTAAGGAGACTGTCATCGAGTCGATCGACGACGGCGCAGACGCGGTGTGCTTCGGCTGCATGGCGCTCAACAACCACGTTGACAGGCTCAAAGAGGAGCTCGCCGAGTCCCACCCCGGCGCCACCATCGTTCATCCGGGCAGGGTGTCAATTAGGTTGGCTGAGATGCTCGTCGAGCTCGGCCTTACGCAGAGCAGGTTCACCTACCCGAGTCCGCCCAAGCCCGTGAAGCTCTAGGAATGCCTATCTTCCCCACAGCGCTATCCTTCTCCGACTTGAAGCGCCCCTCCATCTCCCCAGCCCTCGCCCTATTCCTACTCTCCCCATTCGTGGGCGAACTCCTCTCGGGCTCCTCACCGCCTGTCGAGTACTTCGCCCTCCCCGGCTTCGTGATCCTCCACCTGCTATATGGCGGTGGCGCCGTGTTGGCGCGTGAGCTCAAGGTCAGGTGGCGCCTCGGCGTGGGGAGTCTGATACTGCTCGGCTGCGCCTACGGTGTCATCGAGGAGGGAATAATGGTTGCGAGCTTCTTCAACCCTGGCTGGGTAGACCTCGGTGCGCTCGGCGTCTATGGGCGGTGGCTCGGCGTTAACTGGGTCTGGTCCGCGGGACTTACTGTCTACCACGCCCTCGTCAGCATCACGGCGCCAGTGCTCCTCGTCGAGCTCGCCTACCCGAGCCGCGGGGGCGAACCTTGGCTATCGAGGCGTTGGCTCGCGGCGGTCGCGGTCGCCTTCGTAGGCGACGTCCTCTTCGGTGTCGTCGGCTTCAGCGCCATGCTCAGTTACTACGCGCCGGCTACGCACCTGCTCGGCGCCCTCACTGTCGCCGCGCTCTTCGTGCTCGCCGCGAGGCGCCTCTCAGCTGATTTCCTCCGGCGTGGCGCGAAGCCGCCGAGGCGACCGAGGTTCTTCTTCGCCATAGGACTGCTCGGCGCGTTGCTAAGTGCCATCGGGCTCTACGTGTTGCCGAACATCCCCGGGATGCCGCCCATCGTACCAATCGCCGCAGTAGCAACAGTGGCAGTGCTTGTTATCAGGTACCTGTCCGGCTTCTGCTGGAGGTGCGTAACACCAGTCCACGTCTTCACCCTTGCTGCTGGCTCCCTCGCCGTCTTCGTGCCCCTCAGCCTCATACAGGAGTTCGACGAGACTCGGCTCGACAACACGACTGGCATGGGCATCGTTGGGCTCCTCTTCGCATTGGGTCTAGTCCTCTTATACAGGAGGCTACAGAGGCAAAGCCGTGAAAACATGAAGAGTAGCGGAGCTTTCCACCCGATGAGGAGAAGAGACAAGGAGATCACGGATCCCGCCGAGATGAGAGCTGTCCTCGGTGAGGCGACATACGTCACCGTCGCCATGAGCGTGGGGGACGAGCCCTACCTCGCTACACTCAGCCATGGCTACGACGCTGAGAGGCATTGCGTCTATTTCCACTGCGCCCCCGAGGGTAGGAAGGTCGAGATGCTTAGGGCGAACTCCCGGATTTGGGGGCAGGTGCTCGTCGACGGCGGCTATCAACAGGGGAGCTGCGACCACCTCTACAGGACTGTTCAGTTCCGTGGTAAGGTCACGTTCGTAGAGGATCAGGCAGAGAAGGAGCACGCCCTCAGAGTCATGATACGCCACCTCGACGAGGACCCCGAGAAGGTCATCTCCGAGCAGATCACGCCCCACTCAACGGGACGCATCCTCATCGGCAGGATCGACATCGCCGATATGACGGGAAAGAAGGCGGACAAGGTCATAGTCCAGTTATAGGCATCTCTGCACACTGCCAACACCCCACCACTACCTATAAACACCCGAAAGGGATAGAGTCAAGGAATCACGGAGTTGAGCCGTTGGCAAAGAAGTTCAACGTGAAGGTGGACGAGGCGACCTGTAAGGGCTGCGGCATCTGCGTCCACATCTGCGAGAAGAGGGGCGGCAAGAATCTCAGGTACGGTCAGAAGAGGACCCTGCTCGGAGGCGCGCTACCCGAGGGCAAAGGGAGCTGCACCGGTTGCCGCTGGTGCGAGCGCTACTGCCCAGATTTCGCCATAACAATCGAGGAGGAGAAGACGGATGCTTAAGCCCGGAAAGCACCTAGTTTTGGGTAACATAGCCGCAGCCGAAGGCGCGCTGCGCGCAGGGTGCCGGCTCTTCGCCGGCTACCCCATCACGCCCGCGAATGAGATCACCGAGTACATGAGCGCCGAGTTGCCAAAGGTCGGTGGCTACTTCCTCCAGATGGAGGACGAGATCGCGAGCATCGCCGCCGTAATCGGTAGCAGCTGGGCAGGTGCCAAGGCGATGACCGCGACGAGCGGTCCAGGTTTCAGCCTCATGCAGGAGAACCTCAGCTACGCACACATGACGGAGACGCCTCTCATCATAGTCGATGTGCAGCGTAGCGGTCCCTCCACAGGGCAGTCGACGGACGCCTCCCAGCAGGACTTCTACCAGGCACGCTACGGTGCGCACGGCGACTACGAGATAATCGCACTCTCCCCTTGGAGCGCACAGGAGATGTTCGACCTCGCCATAAGGGCATTCAACCTCGCCGAGCAATACCGAACCCCCGTCTATTTCCTCCCAGACGGCATGATCGGCCACATTAAAGAGGAGCTAGTCGTCCCCGAGAAGGTCGAGGTAATCGACAGGAAACCGCCGTCAAGCAAGACGGTGACGCCATTCGGCACGGATGATCCATCGCTCGTACCCGAGATGCCCAAGTTCGGGCAGGGTTACCGCCTACAGGTCACGGGCAGTAGCCATCGCCCGACGGGAGTCCGCGACTACTCCACCAAGGTCCACGCAGAGAAGGTCAGGCGAATAATGAAGAAGATCACACAGGCCGAGCCAACGCTCAGGGACGTCGCCAAGGTAGACCTCGACGACGCCAAGGTAGCGGTCGTCAGCTTCGGCGCCTCCGCGCGCCCCAGCTACGGTGCCGTAAAGAAACTACGCGAGGAGGGCATAAAGGCGGGGCTCCTCAGGCTCAAGACCCTCTGGCCGCTCCCCGACGAAGAGTTTGTCGACTTAGCAAACAAAGTCGATGCCATCCTCGTCGTGGAGATGAACGCGGGCAAGCTCGTTAGAGAGGTCCAGCGTGCCGCATGCGGGCAGACGAAGATCGCCTCACTCACGCGCCTCGGAGGCGTCACGCCGACGCAGGGCGACATCACCCAGGAGCTAAGGAGGCTAGTGCAATGAAGAACCTCGGACAGCTAAAGGCCGACTATATAGTCAACAACCTGACAGCGTTCTGCCCTGGCTGCGGAAATGGCATGATACTCAACAGCTTCGTGCGCGCCGTCGACGACCTCGGCTGGAACGTCGAGGACATGCTCTGTGTCTCTGGTATCGGGTGCAGCAGTTGGATACCTAGCCCCCACTTTAGGGGCGACACGCTGCACACTACCCACGGGAGGGCACTCGCATTCGCCACCGGCGCCAAGGTGTTCAATTCCGCGCTAAAGACGGTCGTCTTCACGGGCGACGGCGACGGCTCGGGCATCGGCGGCAACCACCTCATACACGCGGCGCGCCGCAACATCGGCCTGACATGTATACTTGTCAACAATTTCAACTACGCCATGACCGGTGGTCAGATCGCCCCAACGACGCTGCACGACTCCAAGACATCCACAAGTCCATATGGCAACCCTGAGCAACCCTTCGACATAGCCAAACTCGTCGCCGCGGCGGGAGCAACCTACGTCGCTAAGTGGACGACGAACCACCCCCTAGAACTCACGAGGAGTATGAAGGAGGCGATGCAGAACCCAGGCTTCAGTTTCATAGAGGTGCTGAGCCAGTGCCCGACGCAGCAGAGGAATATTCTCGGCGTACGCGCACCCGCTCAGGAGCTGCCCAGCAGGCTACTCGAGATGCTCGCTGAGAGCACCTACATCCACGACAAGGAGGAGAAGAAGAGCTACGTTTACACCGTGCTCGCTGGAGAGCCAGAG
Organism: Candidatus Bathyarchaeota archaeon; assembly: GCA_041304265.1. Lineage (GTDB taxonomy): Archaea > Thermoproteota > Bathyarchaeia > TCS64 > TCS64 > UBA8941. Next base: position 13,684 of record JBFYNQ010000166.1, read on the forward strand.
GTCGCCCTGAAGGCGGTTACGAACGCACTCGGTGCATCGGGCGTGGCGCAGCTCGTCGACCACCTCACCCTCGGCAGGGTGGCGCGCATCGACGCCGACGACATCGAGGCGGCGAAGGCCAGGCTCAACATCCCCGAGGTCAAGAGGATAGCCGACAGCCGCGAGGGCAAGCAGGAGATAGGCGTCTTCGTCAGGAAGCAGCGCCTCGAGTACACGGAGGCACTTCGCGAGGTCGGAAGACGCGCCCGGGGTGAGCAGTGATGCAGACGAACATAATGATTAGTGGTACCGGCGGGCAGGGAATACTTGCCGCTGCCGACTTCCTGGGCGAGGCACTCTTCAGGAACAACTTTCACGTCGTCGCCACGAGGAGCTATGGCGCCGAGGCTCGCGGGGGCAGCGCCCAGAGCGTCGTCATCGCCAGCGACCGGGAGATCTACGACATACAGTTTGAGACGAGTGACGCCATGCTTGTCCTCAGTCTCCCTGCCTACAGGAAGTACGTCGCTGTGGCGCGTAAGGGCAGCATGGTGATGGTCGACAGCCGTGTCCTAGGTCGCCTCAAGCCTGAGGAGGTCAGGAAGGACGTGGAGACGGTCGCCGTCCCCGCCGCCGACCTCGCCGAGAACCTCGGCAACCCAATCGTCGCCAACATGGTCATCCTCGCCGCTTACACGAAGAGGACGGGGATAATCCGCCTCGACCAGCTACGCGACGCCGTCAAGACGCTTATGAGGCCGCAGTTCCACGACCTCAACCTGAAGGCGATCGAGGCCGGCGCCTCGGCAGTCTGAGGGACCCGACACGAGCAGGGAGTACCCGGCCCACCCCATCCCCGGCGTCGCCGGAATAGTCGTCCGGGGGCGGGAGATTCTTCTCGTCAAGAGGGGTAATGAGCCCGCCAAGGGCAAGTGGGGCATCCCCGGCGGAGTCGTCGAGGTTGGGGAGGCCGTCGAGGAGGCGCTTAAACGCGAGGTACGGGAAGAGACGGGGTGCGAGTGCACTCCCCTCAAGCACCTTGCCACCTTCGACTCGATACGCCGCGACGAGGACGGTCGCGTCCACTGGCACTACATACTCTTCGAATACCTCTGCAGATACGACTCCGGCGAGGCGAGGGCGAGCGATGACGCCTCAGAGGCGCGCTGGATATGCCTCGATGACCTCGGCTCTGTCGATATAATGGAGTCCACGCGTCGCTTCGTCGAGAAGACTGCCCGAGAAGAAGGGTTAACTTAACCAACTGGATACACTTTATATATTATTCCATCCATTTGGTTACCTAGATTCCGCATGTCCGTCGACGTTGAGATTGACGCAAAGGGGCTCAGATGCCCCATGCCCATAATGAAAGCCGCGAAGGCGATCAAGGAGATGCAAACGGGGCAGACACTCCGAGTACAGGCGACCGACCCAGGCTCGAAGAAGGACTTTGAGGGCTGGGCCAAGAATGGCGGGCACACCCTCCTAAACGTCGAGGAAGGGAGCGGCGTCTACACCTATACGATACGGAAGGGATGAAAGTATGAGTGAAACAAAGCCGAAGAAGATGGCAATCATAGTCCACTCGGGTAGCCTCGATAAGCTCTACCCTGTCTTCATGCTAAGCAGCACCGGCGCAGCCATGGATGTGGAGACCCACCTGTTCTTCACGTTCTGGGGCTTGATGGCGCTCAAGAAAGGCGGGCTAGAATCCGCTGGGCTCCCCGGCTTCATGACGATCGGCACAGAAATGATGAAGGGCAAGATCGCGGACGCCAAGGTTCCCCCCTTGACGGAGCTTCTGAAGATGTGCCGCCAGATGGGCAACGTAAAGATCTATGCCTGCAGCACAACGATGGAGATAATGGGCGTCAAGAAGGAAGACCTAATACCCGAGGTCGACGACATCGTCGGCGCCGCCAGCTTCCTCAGCATCGCCCTCGACAGCGACGTGCAGCTCTTCATCTAGGTGCCTACGTTGGCCCGGCTGACGATACTGCTCTGCCACAGCCCGTTCCACCACGAGTCAGTGGACGAGGCTATTGAAATTGGGCGCGCCGCCCTCGCCAAGGGGCACGCCCTCGACCTCTACCTCATGATGGACGGCGTCTACTGCGCCTACACGAAGCAGAGCGGGGAGCCCTTCAACGTCGAGGCAGTCCACGCGAGGCTCACAGACCTAATGGCGAAGGGCGGAAAGGTCGTCCTCTGCAGGGTCTGCGCCGAGCTACGGGGCATATCCGATGAGAACACGCCGAAGGGCGTCGAGATGGGCGGCTTATTCGACCTAAGCGAGTCCATAGGCGAGTCCGACGCCGTATTAACATTCACGGGGGGAATCTGACGTGCCTGAGAAGACGCTTCTAATAGTCATAAGGTCCCCGCCTCACACGACACTTGACACCTACGAGGGCACACGCGTCGCCGCGGGTCTAATAGAACACCGACTAAGGATACTTTACACGGGAGACGGCGTCTATGCCGCCACTAAACGCTTGGACAACGCCCTCGCCGGGCTGTTTCTATCCGATCTCCCCGACCTAGGCACAGAGTTCTACGCCGACGCCGATGCGATGGAGGAAAGGGGACTAAGTGAGAACGATATGCTACCAATCGTGAAGATCGCGGACGGAGAGAAACTGAAGGTTCTGGTCTCAAAGGCGGAGGCCTCCCTCTCGTTCTGAGGTGAAAGAATGGGGAAACTAATAATCATCAGGAAGAGGGACCTAGAGCAACTACGTCTTGCTGAGTCGATCGAGGGCGCCTCGATACTTCTCCTCCAGGACGGGGCGTACCTCGCCGAGAAGACGAAGGTGACGACATACATCTCCGCCGAGGATGCTAGGAAGAGGGGCATCAAAATCGACGGCGCTGAGCCGATGGGCTACGCCGAGATCGTGGGCCTGCTCCTCGAGCGAGGCCATACAGTGGTCAACCTGTAGGTGACACGCATGGACACGGATGAGGTAGACCGGAGGATAATTGAGCTGCTCTCAGGGGACGCCAGGCTCAGCTTCAGGGACATCGCTAAGAGGATCGGCGCGAGCCACGCAAACGTCTCAGCCAGGATAAAGAGGCTGGAGGAGGGCGGCGTCATCAGGGGCTACTCGGTCGTCGTCGACCCGGACGCCGAGGGCCTCTACCCACTCTGCTTGCGCATCTCCGGGAGGTCAGGCCACGAGCTCTCAGAGATAGGCAGGAGGGTAGCCGAGTTCCCGCAGGTACACGTCGTGATGCGGGTGAGCGGGGAGTGCGAGCTCCTCGCCCTTACGCTATCGGCGGATCGCCAGTCCGCCCTCGACCTGCTCGCCGAGATAAACAGGATACCCGGCATAGAGAAGGCAGAGAGCAACGTCGTGCTTGAATCCTTGAAGCTGTCGGGGTTCCGCCTTAAGTAGCCTCGAAGCCGTTTTTAACCACACGAATCACCGTTCTCTGAGGCAATTTGTTCAGGGTCAGCGTTGACGTCGGCGGCACATTCACGGACCTCGTCGCACTCGACGAGGAGACCGGGGCCGTGGAGAACATCAAGGTTCCTTCTGTCCCCCAGAACCCAGAGAGGGGCGTGACTGATGCCTTCGCGAAGTGGCTCGATGGACACAGCGCCGATAAGGTGCGCCTCGTCGGACACGCGACCACAATCGCCACAAACGCCCTCCTCGGCCAGGTCGACCTGGAGGTCCCGAATATCGCCCTCATCACCACAAAGGGCTTCAGGGATATAGTCGAGATCGGGCGCCAGCGCCGCGCCGAGGTCTACAACCTCTTCTTCCAGCGCCCCCCGCAGCTTGTAGAGCGCAGGCTCAGGTTCGAGGTCGCCGAGAGGGTAGACCACGACGGGACTGTTAGAGAAAAGCTTGATGAAACGGGGCTCTCATCAGTTCTCGACGAAATACGGAGCCTTGGCATCTCCTCGATCGCTATATCCTTCCTGAACAGCTACGCCAACCACGCGCATGAGGAGCGCGCGCTATCCCTCGCGAAGGAGCGAAGGACGGCGCCCTACCTCACGGCATCTTACCACATTTCGAACGAGTATTGCGAGTACGAGAGGACGAGCACGGCGGTCGTAAACGCGGTTCTGATGCCGATTATCCACAAGTACCTCACACAGCTCGGCGGCGACCTCAGGAGCCTCAGCGTCGAGGCGCCCCTCTATGTCATGCAGAGCAATGGCGGGCTATCAACCGCCGCGAATGTCTCAGAGAAGCCCGCTACAATAGTCGAGTCGGGACCAGCCGCAGGTGTGATCGCTGCCGCGTGGCTCAGCGAGATCGTAGGTGCCGGTGATATAGTCAGCTTCGACATGGGTGGCACGACGGCGAAGGCGGGTACCGTCCGCGGCAGGATGCCCGAGGTCGTCCCCGAGTACGAGGTCGCAGGCCACATACACATGGGGCGCCTCGTCAAGGGCAGCGGCTACCCCGTCAGGTTCCCGTTCATAGACCTCGCTGAGTGCAGCAGCGGCGGTGGCACGATCGCCTGGGCGGACGAGGGGGGAGCGTTGCGAGTCGGCCCCACGAGCGCAGGAGCATACCCCGGCCCTGCCTGCTACGGGCGAGGAGGCACACAACCCACGATCACCGACGCAAATCTCCTTCTCGGGCGACTGAACACCAGCAGCCTGCTAAGTGGCGGGATGCCAATCTACCCCGAGAAGGGGAGAATAGCTCTCGAAGAGCTCGGCGAGAAAATTGGACTCGGCGCCGAGGAAACGGCGATCAGCATCATACGAATCGCCAACTCGATGATGGGCAAGATACTTCGCATTGTCTCAGTCGAGAGGGGATACGACCCACGCAGCTTCACCCTCATCGCCTTCGGTGGCGCGGGACCTATGCACGTCTGCCCACTCGCCGAGGAGCTCGAGGTCAACAGAATCATCGTGCCACCCAACCCAGGAATGTTCAGCGCCCTCGGGCTACTCACGGCGGACCTTTTCCATGACTATGTCCGACCCGTGGTTAAGCGAGTTAGCGCAGTCGAGCCGGCTGATGTCGAGACGGCGTTCCGCGAGATGGAGATAGAGGGGAGAACGAGACTCAGCGTAGAAGGCGTCCCCGGCGTGGGCATGAGCTTCCTCCGTCAAGTCGACCTCCGATACATGGGGCAGGCCTACGAGCTCGCGATACGCGCACCTAGGAGGGTCACAGGCGAGTCGCTCGCAGCCACGGTCATCGCCTTCCATAGGCGCCACACCGAGGCATACGGCTACGCCGCCGAGTCGGAGTCAGTTGAGCTGGTCAGCTTACGCCTCAGGGCAGTCGGTGCCATCCCGAAGCCAGCCTTAAAGGGAGGAAGAAAGGGAACCGCTCAGGTTAGTGGAAAGCGCCACGTCTACTTCGAGACGAATGGAGGCTGGGCTGATACGCCAGTCATCCAGCGCGGCGAGGGATGGATGGGCACATTTGATGGACCGGCCATCGTGGAGCAATACGACGCAACTACAGTCGTCTACCCGGGCTGGTTCGTGGAGACTGATGGGGTGGGCAACCTCGTCCTCGGGAGGGTCAAGTGATGGTTGATAAGACTACTGTCGAGGTCATTCGTGGCGCGCTCGTCTACGCCGCCGAGGAGATGGGCATCGCCCTCAAGAAGTCGGCGTACAGCCCAAACATCAAGGAAAGGATGGATCACAGCTGCGCCCTCTTCGACTCCAACCGCAGGCTCATCGCTCAGGCGGAGCACATTCCCGTCCACCTCGGCTCAATGGCCCTCGCTGTCCGCGAGGGACTCGCCGCCTACAAGGGCATCTTAGAACCTGGAGATATGATACTCCTCAACGACCCCTACCTCAGCGGCACCCATCTCCCAGACCTCACACTCATAGCCCCCATCTACAGCGAGGAGCGGCTAATCGGCTACGCCGCTAACAAGGCGCACCACACCGACGTCGGCGGTAAGGCCCCCGGCAGCATCGCCGGAGACTCAACGGAGCTATACCAGGAGGGACTAATCATACCCCCTATCAAGTTCGTCAAGGCCGGCGCCATAGATCCCGAACTCGCGTGGCTACTGCGTAGCAACGTCAGGACACCGGACGTTCAAATGGGGGACCTTCGCGCTCAGATCGCCGCGAACAACACGGGGGTCCGCCGCGTCGTCGAGCTAGTTGAGAAGTACAGTGCCGAGACACTCCACGCTGCGATGGGCGAGATCATGGACTACTCTGAGCGCCGCATGAGATCCGCCATCGGGGAGATGCCTCGCGGCGAATATGAGGCGTCCGACTATATGGAGGACGTCCCAGGTATCGGCCTCGCTGAGATCAGGGTAAAAGTCACCGTTGAGGGGGATGGAGTCACATTCGACTACGCCGGCACATGCCAGCAGGTCGAGGCGCCTATCAATGCACCCCTCGGCGTCACCATCGCCGGCATCTACTACACACTAATCACGGTCACAGACCCCACAATCCCCGTGAACGATGGCTGCTTCCGCCCCATCACGCTGCGAATCCCAGAGGGTACCATGACTAACCCGAGGAGACCCGCTCCCGTCGCCGGCGGCAACGTCGAGACGAGCCAGCGAAACGTTGATGTCCTCATGAAGGCGTTCGCCGAGACCGTGCCCTCGAGAGTTCCGGCGGCGGGGCTCGGCACGATGAGTAACGTGAGCGTCGGCGGGACGCGCCTCGACGGGACGCCATGGACCTTTTACGAGACCATCG
>JBFYNQ010000167.1:0-6964 GCA_041304265.1 Candidatus Bathyarchaeota archaeon
CGAGTACCCCGAAGTAGAGTGGGCTCAGGTCGAAGGCGTTTCCCTCTATGAAGACCATGAAGAGGACCAGAACCCCTGCTCGCTTGACTAAGTGGAGGCTGATCTCCCGTTGACCCACACCCCTCTGCAGCCTCCTCGCTGTGGAGATGGCGATGGATGTCCCCGAGAGAAAGAAGAACGTTGGAGCGCAGAAATGAGTTATGAAGCGCGCGAGGTAGGGAACCAGCGGCGCTCCAAGGTAGGGGAACCCGCCGCCGAGGCCCTCGCCCCCATAATGCTGCTCAAACCAGAAGCCCGCAACGTGGTCCCACGCCATCAGCGCCATGATGACGCCACGGGCGAAGTCGATTGACCCGAACCTTCCCCGAGGAGTCTGCGCCTGCATGGAATCAACTTCATTTACCTGAGATAAAACGTTTCCAATGCCCGATGCTGTGCTTCAAGTATCCAGCCGGCAAAGGTATTTAGGCGTCCGACTCACATGCCTGTAGAACGCAATGGGGGACAAAGCTCTCATACCCTGGCGTGAGGTCGCGAACTGGGGCTGCCGCGCATGCGGAAACTGCTGCGTCGGCTACAGGGTCCCCTTGAAGATGGACGAGTTCGTAAAGATCGGTAACGCCTGCGGCCAGGAGGTCTTTGAATACGGCATGGGCAAAGTCTACCTGCGCAACGGTATGAACCGCAGATGCGTGCTTCAGCGCCCACTCATGGACAGGTGGATATGCACTGTACAGGGCATGAAACCCACCGCATGCCGCCTCTTCCCGTTCCGAATACAACACAAACCCGTATACCCCCGCGGCGACAACAGCGCATACCGCCTCGGCGACAAGGTCTACTACATATACCTCGACCCCGACTGCGAAGGCATCGTCCCAGGGCAACCCACGGAGAGGTTCGCAATGCAGATACTCCCCGAGATAATCAGAAGCGGCTTCGGAGTCGCAGGAAAGCAGAAATTCACAACGTCCAAGTACGTCAGCTGGACGCCGCCATGACGCCGCTGAAGGCTGATGTTATTAGGTATTAAACCTGTTAATCGAGTTCCACGAAGTCGTTCCTCATTTTAGCGGCGCCGACAATTAATCGTAGTCCCATCCTGATGGGACATTATTAACTGATGGAGGACAATAATCCAGCGGGATCGCGGTGGATACTCGCAAAAGTTGTCACACCGGGACAACGCAGCCACTAAATTCGTTAAGATCAATGTATGAATTGCCCAGGTGGGAGTGCCTCAAGGGTCGGAGCAGCGTTCAAGACCCCCGCGAGACGCAGAACCCAGAGGGACGTGCTGTATAAGGCCCCGGGGGCTTAGGCTCTTGGGAATCCTTCGTCCCCTCGGTGAGAACACCTGGGCAACTCTATTTATCTGGAAACATTATTTCCGGTCATCCGCCACGCATGCCGAAGAGGCCGCCCGGGTTCGCCTGAGTCGCTGTGTTGACCATCCTCAGCGAGAATAATCCTAAGGCAAGTGAGAGGATAATGGGGATGAGCGCTACGAAGGCAGCCTTTTTTGCTGTTAGGCCGTAATTGAGCATTACCGCCACCCCAATGAGGACCAGGCTGATTATCGTGAAGACGTTGAAGTAGTCGACCAGCAACTCGATAAAATTCGTCGTCGTCAGCGGTATGCTGCCTAGGAGCCAGTAGCTAACGAATCGCAGCATCTGCTGGATTAACTTCGGGATAGAGGCATACGCCGTGAGAGCGAACATCCTGTTTCTGTCACCCTTACCGCCGAGTATATGCGCCGCTGAATGGTAGATGAGCGTCGTTATGACCCAGTCCAAATAGACCCCGAGAACCGCGCCGACCGTTGTCGCGGTCCCAATGGCACCGCCCATGCCCGCGAGCTCCGGTATAACTAACTTCGACGCCACAACATATGCAGTCGCCGCAGCAAAGGCTGCAGTGAGAGTAACTATCCCAGCGCCTTTCATGAGGTCCTTATCTGTGACACCGTCGAGCCACCTTGTTACCGGCGCCAATCTGCCCCTATATTGCTTCTCGGTCAAGGATCTGCACCTCTCTATGCTCCTTCAGGGCTCGGATAAATAGTTGACCTCTACCTAGTCAGCTGGCTCTGCCCCTCCTGCTTATATTTTCTGGGGCGTGGCTAGTTACGTTATGGTCGCGTCTGATGACGTCAGGAGCCACACCGCAATCCACGTACTCAAGGGAGCGGTGGTTCATGTTCTCGGGAGGGGAGCAAAGTGGTCTTCAAGCGCCTACAGCCAGGACACACACGGCGGGCTCACCGTCAAGTTCGACAGAAAACCGACGGACGAGGAGATGCAGCGGATAGAGGAGGCGGCGAACGCCAAGATCAAAGAGGATGCCGCTACCGAGATGTACGAGATGGCGAGAAGCGACGCAGAGGCGCGGTGGGGTGACGACATGTATGATCTCTTCCCCCTCCCTGCGGAGCTTGTGATCGTCAAAGTCTTCCACCTCCCAGGTTGGAACGTCAACACCTGTGGTAAGCAGCACTGCGAGAAGACTGGCGAAGTCGGGGGCATTAAGGTCTCTAAGTGGCGATACCGCGCCAACAAGCAGCTCTTAGAGATGAGCTTCGACGTAACAGGTTAAATCCGCGACCTGACTAAGCAGTAACCGGTGTTACTGGTTTGAAGTTCAGTAGATACCTCTCGTGCATCGACACCCACTGTAGCGGCGAGTCCACAAGGATCGTCGTCGGTGGGCTGCCGAAGCTCAGGGGAAAGACGATGGCGGAGAAGCAGAAGTACTTCCAAGACCACTACCACAGCCTCCTCGGGACATTGATGAAGGAGCCACGAGGCTTCGACGGTATGCTCGGCAGCATCCTAACAGAGTCGACGGTCCCCGAGGCGGATGTTGGCGTCATCTACCTCTGGACGGATGGCTACTTCAGCGCCTGCGGTGACTCGACATACAGCTGCAGCGCTGCCCTCGTCAACACAGGAATGGTGGATGTAAAGGAGCCGTATACGGAGATCACATTCGACACAGTCTCAGGCCTCGTCAAAACGAAGGTCGAGGTCAAGGACGGTGTTGCCAAGAGCATCGCCATGCAAGGCGTCCCCAGCTTCTACTGGAAGACCATGAAGTTCGATGTCCCCAAGGTGGGCGAGGTTGAGGCGGATATCGCATACGGCGGCCTCTGGTACGCCTTCGTGAACGCGGACAGCATCGGCCTAAAGCCAACACTAGAGAACAAGGGGGAGTGGATACCACTCGGCTGGAGGATAAGGAACTTCATAGCCGACCAAATTAAGGTGGACCACCCCGAATACCCAAACCTCAACATACTTGACCTCGTCACATTCTACACAAAGCCGAGCAAGAAGGAATACACGAGCAGGCACTGGAACGTCTTTGGTCCCAAGCAGACGTGCCGTAGCCCAGCGGGCACGTGCACCAATGCTAGGATGGCGGCGCTCTACGGTAAAGGTGAACTTAAGCCCGGGCAGGAGGTAAAGTTCGAGTCCACTATCAGCACCGTGATGACGGGGAGGATAGCGAAGGAGGTTATGGTGGGCAAGTACAAAGCAATCATCCCCGACGTCCTCGCCTCAGCCTACATAACCGGCTTCACACAGGTGGTCATTGACCCCGACGACCCCCTCAAGGGCGGGTTCCTACTCTAAGCTATTTATGGGGCTTGGGAAGTAACTCCTCGAGCCTCGCTTTCTTTAATTCTTCCGCGAAGACGCACAGCTCGTTGACGTGTGCCTTCAGAATCTCCTCGCCATGCGTAGCTGTGGCTTTTCCTGCCTCGATGGTCTTCCCTGCTGCGCCGAAGATGCCGGTTGTGCTCAGATCAATGGTGTCCCAACCGAAGTCAGCTGGCCCAGCCTTCTGCGATTTCATTATGATGCCGGCGATCTCCTCGCTCTGCTTTGTATCGACGGCCTTCTTCATGTCTATGAGGTCGGGGCGGAGGTGGAGGATAAGACTGGTCTCGTCCTTGCCAGCGTGTCCATCGAGCTTTGAGGGGTAGGCTGTCACGATTGCGACGAATATTTCATCATCGCTGCGTAGCTCCTCTGCGATCTCCTTAAGGCTCGGGGTGTTACCGCCGTGGCCGTTGACGACGAGGAACTTGCGGGAGCCATGGCTCGCGGCGCTGAGTATCACCGCCTTGACGTAATCGCGGAAGACGGTGGGTGGCGCCCAGAGGGTGCCGGGGAACTGCCTGTGGTGGCTACTGACGCCGACCGGGATTACAGGGAGGACAGGTAGCTTCGCGGTGTCCCCGACCATGTTGGCGACGGCGTCCGCCGTAATGTGGTCCGTGCCAAGCGGGCAGTGGGGACCGTGCTGTTCCGTACTTCCCACAGGCAGGACGACCGTGTCGACCTTCTTGAGCGCTACCTGCGCCTCGATCCAGGATAACTCGGCGAGCCTCATAGATCAGAGCACACCCCAGGCTTGCTTAAATCTGTCCGCCCTACCCGCTAACTTTTCAATCTGAAGACGCGAATAGTTCACGTGTCCTCCGCCGAGCCAGGGCTTGTCGTCGTCTTCGAGGGGAGGCGCACCCGTGTCAGGGTGTATCGCCGCTTCTTCTACCCAGTGCAGGCGAGGGACGAAGACGTGGAGGTGATCGTCTACTCCGACACGGGGAGGGAGAGAGAGGTCACTTACACCAGAGCCGATGACTACGACCTCGACAGCCCTTTCCGCCTCGTCGCCATGATCAGGCTGGCGCGTGCTTTGCGCGTATTGAAGACGCAGCCGACGACGAACAGTGTCCAAAACATAAGTTTCACAATCTGCCGGAGCACCGAGCTTATCGGTCCCGATTCAGAGAAGGAAGAGTGGATGCCCTTCGACCCGACGCGGATGAAGCCGCTCGACGAGCGTATCCGTGATGCTAAGAAGAGAGCGCGCTGGAAGCAGCGGCTCAAGCAGCGTTAAGCGCCGCCGCTAGATCATCTATGAAGGCGTCGAGCTTGTCCCGCGGCACCTTTGCCCCGCTCGCGCGGGTATGCCCGCCGCCAAAGCCGCCGTATTTCTTCGAGAGCTGCGACGCAAGGTCGCCAAGGTGCTCGGGGAGCTGCCTCTCGCCGCGGAGGCTGATGTTCACCATTTTCCCCTGATCCTTCCAGCACATTCCGACGGCGACGAGGAGCGCATCCATCACTATGTTTGCGACCTCTCCCGTGGAGGAGGCATCTCCGCACTCCATCACGGCGAGCCTCCCCATCCTCTTAGCCCTATCGAGAACTGTCTCCTTGATCTTGACTATCTTCTCGAGCTGGGCAACGGACGCTTCGACGACCCCTTTAATCTTATGGGGGTAAGCGTATTGGCTTAACTCGCTGAGTAAACGCCTCTTGAACGATTCCGACTGGTCTGCACCGAGGGCAGCGCTCAACATTAGAGCCTCGTGCTGCACGAACTTCCTATCCATGCCATCCATTAGGCGGCTAGCGATGGGGCCGTCCTCGAACATGTCCGAGACAGCGGCGTAGGCGGCAAGGCGTGCCGCGTCCGGCTCCAGCCTTTCCCTAAAATGGTCGTAGACGAGTGCTGAGGCGCAATCGTGTTTGTCGTGGACGATCTCGACACCTAGTGCCTTGAGGGCGTCGGTCAGTCCCTCGTCCATGGGGTGGTGGTCGATGATCGTAACAACGGCGTGCTCCCTGATATCCGCTATTATTGGCAGAAGCGCCTCACGGAGGTTCAGGTCAGTTATGAAAAGCCTATCCACATTACCCACAACGCCTCTGAGTGCTTCTTCGAGGTCGTCGTAGTTGGCAGGTATCACCTTTGCCTTGAAGAGCCTGATGAGGAATGCGCCAGATGTGAGGCCGTCGACGTCATCGCCGTGGGTGATGTTAACTATTGGCAAAGTGTGCTTCAAAACAAGGCGCCGGTTCTATGTGATAAATACATCCCCGCTAGAGTTTGCGGCCCTGCGGGGTGGAGGCAGAGACCTCTTCGAAGTAGGTTTGAATGTGTATCGTCGCTCCGGTGAGGGCGTTGAGAGCGTTGATCATGTGGAGATCCGAGGCGGGGATGTGTTTGGCGAGAAGCGCCACAGCGTAGGGGCGCTTCGGCTGGTAGACTATACCCGCGTCCAGAGTTGCGCCACCGACCCAGCCCGACTTGTCCGCAACTTCGATGGCGTCGGGGACAGCGTTCCTTATCACGCCTTGAACCATGCCCTCCTTGGGTCTCCTAAGCATCTTCAGTGTCTCACCACAGACGAAGGGCGTGAGCACCTTACATGTGTGCAGCTCCTCGAACATGGCGACCATCTCGCGGGGCGTCGTGAAACTGTCCTTCCCCGCCTTGAACGCCTCCATGTCCATCATTTTGCGGGCAAGGCGCGTCGTCCTGAGCCCCATAAGTGCGCAGACATCGTTTATCTTCTCCAAGCCGAGGAGGTCGATGAGATGGTTAGTCGCGCTGTTGTCGCTGACGTTGATCATTAGGGAAGCATAGTCGAGCAGTGGCATTGTGACGGCGCCGGGTGTGAGCGTCTTGATGACGCCGCTGCCCCCCGCCTTGTGGGACTCGACATACTTCACAGGAGCCATGGGGTCGAGGGTCTTTGCCTCGATGCGCCTGTAGAACTCTATGAGTATAGGCACCTTGATAGTGCTCGCGACGGGGAATACCTCGTCGCCGTTGATGAAGATCGCCTCGCCGGTTGTGAGGTCCTTGACGGCGGCGCCCATCACGCCCTCGTACCGTACTGACGTCTCCTCGAGTGCCAGACGGAGCTTTCCTAAGAGCAGAGACATTGCAGAAAAGATAGAAGCAAACACTATTTAATTAATAGCCCTTGCGGGGGTCGCAGACATTCTGCAGAGTCTCCCCCGCCGCGTATCTTCTGAGGTTCTCGCAGAACTGGGCGACTAGCCTGTCCCCTATCTTTGTACTGGAGTGGCTGTCGTGAGGCACGACGAAGACATTCGGTAGACCCCAAAGTGGGCTGCTGCTTGGAAGCGGCTCTACATTG
>JBFYNQ010000168.1:0-3421 GCA_041304265.1 Candidatus Bathyarchaeota archaeon
TGATTCTCGTGACCCACATAGGAGACTTGTACGCGTACTTCTGGGGGACGACCAGTCTCACGGGGCCGCCGAGAGGCTGACTCAAATCCTCGCCGTTGAGGCTATGCGCAAGCACTACGTCACCCCCCTTAAGATCCGAAAGGGGGAGGCTCGTCGTGTAGCCGTCGGCGCAACCGAAGAGGGCGTACTCGACACCTGGCTTTGGTTTCGCTCGCTCCTGAATAGTCGCGAAGAGAACGCCCCGCCACCGCTGGGCTAGGACGCTCCAACCCTCGACGCAGTGGAAGTCGCTAACGGACTTGACCTGAGGCAGGGCGAGGAACTCTGCCCAGCCAAACTTTAATGGGTTCTCAACCTCACCGTCCACGAAGAGGCTCCAGGAATCCCGCGACACGTTTGAGAGGACATTGGTTATCCCGGGATGGTCTATCCCCCACCTTAGTATCCCGGGTATCGGTGACTGTCCAGGAGGCATCTTACCCGCCGCGGGCTCAGCCTTCTTCCTCCTCCAGAACAAGGTCTTGTAAAACATTTCCAATGGGTGCTCATAAACCTGCGCACAAGCCCCCCGAACCGTTAAACGCACAGGCGCGGAATATACCACATGGAAGAGAGGGAGCGAGCTGAGAAGGTCATCGCCATACTCGAGAAGGCATATCCCAACGAGGAGGGCACGATGCTCCACTGGAAGACGCCGCTGGAGCTACTCATAGCAACGATACTCTCCGCCCAGAGCACAGACGAGCAGATCAACAGGCTTACCCCCGCCCTCTTCAAGCGCTACAAGACCGCGAAAGACTACGCTGAGTCGAACGTGGATGAACTGGAGCACTACATACACGCCTCTGGTTTCTACCACCGTAAAACCGAGCTCATCCAAGCCGCTTGCAGGCAGATAATAGAAGAATTCGGGGGGGAAGTCCCACACACCATGGACGATCTACTCAGGTTAAAAGGGGTCGCTAGGAAGACGGCGAACATCGTCCTCGGGAACGCTTATGGGATCATCGAGGGCATCGCCGTCGACACCCACGTGATGCGCCTAGCCCAACGACTAGTATGGTCTAAGGAGAAGGACAGAGACAAGATAGAGCAGGACCTTCTACGCCTCATACCGAGGGACAAGTGGTATGAGGTCAACTACCTCCTCATCGCCCACGGCCGCCGCATATGCGACGCGAAGAGGGCGGACTGCGAGCACTGCCAGGTTAACCACCTATGCCCCTCAGCCTTCACGTTCTCCCACAACAGGAAGTGACGGTATAATCGGGGGCTCCCCCCCCGGACCTCGGAAAAAAGGACGCCCCTTTACCTCACCCCGCCCCAAGGACAATGAGAAGAACCTTTGCACAATAATCGATTGTGGGATGATCCTCGCCGACTACACCGTACATATGAGTGACCCGAAATACGTCTGCTGGCTCTGCGGGATAATGACAAACGAGAGGGATCAAGTCTGTTACCCATTTCCACTTTAGATAGTTACTGTTACCCCTCTACTCCATCTTTGTGGTTTGGGTTTATATGGCGCCGTTTAAAGTCAATCACATCGGAAGCCTACTATCCATACTCCCGTAGCTCCGATACCAGCATCGGGGGCTGAAGAAGCCCCTTATTATCAATAAGCCCTAAAATAACAACCTACTACGATTTGTGTGAACCTGTAAGTTCTTCGACATAAACCCCGATTCTCACACTAACCCGACCTGGCATAGATCTGCTTGTAGACTTTCGCCTTGCTGAGTGTCCTCTCATGCTCTTTCTTCATGTAATGGACGGTAGCCTCGGTGACCTCGCTCTTTGGCTCCGCAGGGATGCCGAGGGCGACCATCTTAGGTGGAATGACTTTTCGGGGGCTGACGAGAGCGCCTGATCCGACCATCGCCCCCTCACCAATCTCGGCGCAGTCGAGCACAACCGCCTGGATGCCTATGATAGCCTTGTTCCCGATCTTGGAGCCGTGAATCGTCGCGCCGTGGCTGATTATAACATCTGCGCCAATCGACACCGGATTACCCGTAGGCGCCTCGACCATACAACCCTCGAGAATTGTAGTGCGCGCCCCGATGTTGACACTGTCGTCGTCGCCGCGTACGACTGCGTTGGTCCAGATGTTAACATCCTCGAGTGTAACGTCGCCTATTACCCAGCTCCCGGGGGCAAGGAAGACGCTCGGATGGATCTTTGGCTTCTTGCCTTCGAACTCGATTATAGACATGCTGAGGAAGACGTGGGTAGCGGGAAAAAGGATTGCTTGCTTACCTTGTGCGGAAAATCTGTTCTCACACATTATAGAAGTATATACGAGAGCTAAACACGCTGAGAAGCCCTTTTACGGGCAAGTCACGTGTATCCCGCCATGGACTACAGGCGTTACCTAGTTGAGATTGGTACTGGCGTCGACCTCCACGGTGAGGACGCGACTAAGGCGGCTCAGAGGGCGGTAAAGGACGCGATCAGCCACAGCAGCATGGTTGGGCTCGGGCAGTTATTCAAGATAAAGAGCTTCTCCGAGATCGAGGATGCCCTGATGGTGGACGTCACCATCGCTGCTCCTGATCCCAGTAAGGTTGACGGCGAGGCGGTGCTCTCCATTCTCCCCGAGGGGAAGAGAAGGATAAGCGTCGTGAAGGGGGGCTTCAGGTTCCCCGCCGAGTCGACGAAGGAGGAGGCGAAGACCCACCCGATATTGATGGTCAACGCCGTCATAGTCGTCATGGTCGACGTGGATAAGGTGCCGAGAAAGTAGTTAGAGCGTCTTTCCGCACTTTGTGCAGAACTTTGCGTATTTCGTGTTCTCTGCGCCACAATTCTTGCAGAAGACTGGACCGGTCTTCACTGACTCCCTCGCGGAGTGTACTCCCTTCTCGACCTCGCCGGCGACCTCTCGGAATGTTTCCTGCACTATCTTGACGCCTTCATCTATGGCGCGTGACGCCTTCTGGAGAGCCGCGTTCATCTCCTGTCTCCACTGTGGGTCGGACGCCCAGGGGATGGAAACCCCATCATTGACTCCCTTGTCAGTCCTCACCCCGCACTTGGAGCAGAAGTTCGACTCGGGATCGATCTCCTTGCCACAGTTTGAACAATATGTCATCGTCAGTACCCGCTTGTGGTTGGAAACTTGTGTTGATTAATCTTTCCGAGCCGCCTCATCTATTCTTTCCATGATAGCCCTTATAGTGAGTAGATTGTTGTCCCAGGCGCCCATGTTGATGATGGTTATACCCTCTGGTACCTTCAACCTGCGCACGAGGTCGGGCACATCGCACTGGCTGTGTATAGTCTCAGCGCTTGTACTCGCGGAGTAGACGAGTATCCTCTCGACGCCGTTGGCGACCAGTTCTCCTACCTTCACAGCGGGCTTCTTCTTGAACTCCATCCAGGCCGATACGACGTTCTCAGCCCTATAACCGGCGTC
>JBFYNQ010000169.1:0-4004 GCA_041304265.1 Candidatus Bathyarchaeota archaeon
GGAACCGAGTAGTTTTCCGGGTCCCAGCTTCGCCGCCTCCTCATTAATCTTGTCGAGGCCTGCGACGACCTCGGGCAGAGGTCTGTCCGTCATGAGCCCGGCGATGGGTAGGGGTACCTCCGCCTTCACGGCGCTGTCCCTAACCACCACTATCCCTCCACCTATCTCAGCGACGCGGTTCACGGCGACTGCCATGTCGGCGTCTGTGGCGCCGACGACGCTTATATTGTGGGTGTCGTGGAGCACGCTCATGGCTACTGCGCCGTGTTGGTATCCAAGCTCCCAGAAGCTTATGCCGATGCCTCCCCCGTCGCGACGCACGATGGCGACTTTGTTTACTTCGTTGGCGAGGTCGCGTTGGACGAGCCCGTCTTTGACGAGGAGTTCACGCGTAATCGGTGGGAGGTCTGCACTGTAGTAAAATGGGCGGAGCACAGTGGCGCTGACCTTCGTCACACCTTTCGCCGTTTTTACCTCGAAGTCTTTCGCCATCATGGGCTTGGTGAACTTTATGGAGTTGAGCACGTATGCGGGGGCAGGACGTATCGGTATGTCCGCTGTCAGTCTTCCACCCTCAGCGACGATCTCCCCCTCCGCCATCACTTTATCGATCTCGAAGGGGGTGAGATTGCTCACAAAGAGGATGTCGGCGTGTCGCCCAGGTGCGATGATGCCAACCTCGTGTTCTTTCCGCCAGTGACGGGCATTGTTCAACGTCGCCAGCTGTATCGCTATGATGGGGTCAAGGCCCTCTTCGATGCATATTCTCAACTCGTAGTCGAGGTGACCGAGCTGGCTTATTCTCTCGGCTGGGCGGTCGTCGACGCACATGCCGACCATCTGCCAGTCTATCTTTGCGGCGACGAGTTCCCGTATAGCCTGACGCGCGTCGCGTGGCTTGAGTTCGAGGAAGCAGCCGCGCTCGAGTAGGGTGATTGCTTTTGTTCCGTCTCCGCTGAAGTGTGTTGAGGAGACTCCGGTTGCGAGGAAGGCATCAGCCTGAGGCGGTGGGGGGACGCCGTGTCCCTCGACAACTTTGCCGGAGGCGAGGCCCGCCTCTATGACCTCGTGTAGGCGCGCTTCCCCGTTGAAGAGGGCGGTGTAGTCCATGACCTCATCTACGCCGGCTACCCCCGATAGCTTGAGCGCTTGCTCCGCTTCCTTGCCCCCGATGTATGCGCCCGCAGTCTCGAAAGGGGTCGGGGGCGTGGCGGAGCTTAGTCCGACGAATATCTTCTGGGGGAGTCCCTCCGCCTCCTCGAGGATGTACCTGACGCCGTCGAGCCCGAGGGGGTTGCATATCTCGTGGCTACCCTCGAATAGTGTTGTTGTTCCGTGTGGGAGGGTGATCTGTGCGTGGCGGCGGGGGGTTAGGCGGCTGCTCTCGATGTGGTAGTGGGCGTCGACGAGCCCGGGGGCGAGGTAGGTGCCGCCGGCGTCGATGATTTTGGTGCGGGGACCCGCCCTCTGCCTCTCCTTTGATATGGATGCGATTCTTCCTCCGCTTATCGAGATGTTGACGCCTTCGACGAGTCTCCTCGTAGAGACGTCGATGAGGACTCCATTTGTTATGATGGTGTCGGGGTGGGTCTTCCCGAGAGCAACGTCCATGAGCCTACGGCGTTTGTCCAACTTAGCTTCGCCTTGAATGGCGGTGGCGGGGGGATAAGAGGTTACCCGCCCTACCACCAGAGTTCGTAGCGCATCTGCTTCCTGCGTATGCCGAGGCCTCGTAGGGTATCGACGAGCCCGTGGATCATAGGAGGCGGCCCGCATATGTAGTAGAGCGCCTCGGGGTCGACCCCCGCCTCGCGTATGAGTGCCTCGTCAATTTTTCCCACACGCCCAGTCCAGCCTGAGGCGTCGTCGGTGACAGTTAGCAGCGCCTTCATGCGTGGGTTGCGGCGCGTGATCTCCTCGATCTCGCTACGGAAGATTAACTCGTCTCCGCTCGCGGCGCTGTAGATTAGTGTGGCTTGGGCGGCGGGGTCGCCTTCGTCGATGTACCTGTATATACTCATGTGGGGGGAGACGCCGATTCCCCCGGCGAGAAGTACTACGTTCTTCGCGGCGCCAGCCTCGTAGAATATTTCCCCGTTCCCGCCGTCGACGTGGACGATCTCCCCCTCTCGGGCGTCGGAGTGAATGTGCCTCGTCACGGGGTTCTCACCCACGTTCTTCACGGCGAGGTCGAAGAAGTCCCTTGAAAGCGGGGAGCTCGTCATTGAGTAGCCTGCGACGCGCCTCTCCCCGGCTACGTCGGCGTAGAAGTCGATCCACTGCCCTGCTTTGAATGAAAAGCTGCCGCGAGGCTCAATCCTGAGAGCTCTTATGGTAGGCGTCGCCTGCGTGATCTTTGTAATGACGGCGGGGATCATGAGATGGAGTATAACTGACGTGCTAAAAAAGGGATCAACCGAGCTTCTTGGTAGCAGACTCGATCCTGTTGAGGCCTTCCAGCATTATCGCCTCGCTCGTGGCGATGCATATCCGGAGGTGGTTCTCTCCGAGGGGTCCGAAGCCGATGCCTGCGCTGAGACCGACCTTGTATTCCTTGATGAGACGCTCAGCGAGTTCCTTACTGGGGATGCCGAGGTCGAAGCGTGGGAAGGGGACGTATGTGCCTTGGAGGTCGGGGAATGTGACTTCGTTCATCGCGTTCATCCTCTTGGCGCAGATGTTCCTGATCTTTGTGAGGTGTTTCATCATGTCGCGGCGCCAGTAGTTGGTCTTTGAGCTGAGCATGACGGGTGCTATTGCTTTGGCAAGGGTGTTTGAGCCTCGCTGTATCCCCATCGAGGCTTTACGCATCTCAGTCATCATCGCCTTGTTCGTAGTGGCCATGTAACCAAGCTGTAGCCCTGCGACTCCGAACGTCTTGCTGAAGCCCCAGCTTGTGAGTGTGAGGTCGCTGACCTCGGGGCTGAGGCTCGCTATGCTGAGGTGCTGGTGGTCGTCGAAGAGGATGTCCTCCCAAAGCTCGTCGGAGACGATGTTGATCTTCTTCTCGACTGCTATGTCGGCTATCACCATAAGCTCCTTTTTTGTCATGACGCGTCCGGTGGGGTTGTGTGGGTTGCAGACGCCGATGAGGCGCGTCTTCTTTGTTATGAGCTTCTTCAGCGTCTCCTCGTCGAAGCGGTAACTATCGTCTTCGTCGAGCTTCCAGTAGACCGCCTTAGCGCCTGCTGCGTCGAGTCCATTCTTGAAGGGCGTGTACATAGGGTCCGTGAGTATGACCTCGTCGCCCGGCTTGCACGCGTATTTCGCTGCGAGCCAGAGGCTGGGATCGACTCCCTGTATGACTTGAACATCGTCTGGAGTGACGCTGATCTTGTTGAATCGGATGATCTTCTCAGACATCGCCGCCTTCGCGGCTGTGTCGGTGTTGTAGAATACGTCCTCCGCTTCGACGGCGTCGCGGAGAGCCTGCTTGACCTCAGGTGCGATTGGGAAGTCGGGGGCGGCAATCCACATTGGAATGACGTCGGGAGGGTTCGTGTGCCACTTCAACCCCGGTGCGCGTAGCATCGATTCCACCGTTGAGGAGTTGAAGAGGTTCTTCCTAGGCATGTGTATCGGTCTATCTTGTCGCACTGCGTTAATAACAGCCGTTGCCCGCTACGAGGTGTGCAGGCTCCACCAGAGGCTCAGGGCCTTAGAGCCCATCCTCCACGAGTCCCTAAGGAGCTTAACCTTAGTCCCCCTCGCCTCTGACCAGTCGACGGGTATCTCGACGACCTTGAGCCTCTTCCGCGCCCCTCTAATGAGCACCTCCGTGTCCCAGAACCAGTGCCTGTCCTCGACATCGTCGATAAAGCCCATGAGGCTCTCCCGCTTGAATGCTTTAAAGCCGCACTGGTGGTCGTGCACGGGTGAGTTGAATAGTACCTTGATGAGGGTGTTGTATGATTGCGATGCGAAGCTTCTCTGCGCCGAGCGTTTCACCCTACTATCGCGTAGAAGGCGTGAGCCCGTTGCAATATCTGCTCCGCCGCGTATCG
>JBFYNQ010000170.1:0-3973 GCA_041304265.1 Candidatus Bathyarchaeota archaeon
GGACGAGTACGCCATATGCGCCAATGTCGAGGACACGCTTGATGATGACTGGGTCGTTCCACTGGACGCGGACTATAGGGGTGCAGTTGCTCCCATTCATCGCCATGAGCATCGTCTGCATTGTCTCGAGTCCCAGCGGCCCATGCTCGCCGTCGATGAGCAGCCAGTCGAATCCCGCCCTGCTCAGCGTCTCAGTCACGTCTGGGTGTCCGAGTCCTACGAAAGCACCTACAACGGCCTCTCCCTTCTGCAGTTTATCCTTGAGTGGGTTCTTCATCCTATCATCAATCCCCTGAATGGAGGAGGGTTGGCGATATAAGCACTCAGTCAAGGACTGCGTACAGGGCGGAGACGCGCCCCGGGTACTTTTTAGCTATCCTTGCCTTTCCGAGATTCTCCTTGATTATGCTCCTCCAAGGCTTGACACCCGCCCTGATCCACACCTCGAACTGGTCCAGGTAGCTCTCGTCGGCTTCCGCCGCTACGGAGAGGGTAAAGCCCAGGCTCTTGGCCAAAACCTCTAGATTGGCTGTCTTCCCTGAGCTTGCGACAAGTTCCATTCCGATATGATTGTATTTTTTCAATGAGTCGAGTTGCTCTACGCTATCGATTAACTGGTTTGGGTGGGCGAGGGCGACTATGGCGTTCCTAACGATGATGGGATTCTTTTCGGTGCACCACTTATCGATCAGGGTGAGCGAGAAGTTCTGCCTTCTGGATAGAAGTTCTTCTAGTGCGAAAGTTACGCCCTCGCGCGCCCTCCAGAACTTGCTGAAGTTACCCTCATAGAGTATCGGCACCGCCCAAGGCTCTTCGGCGGGACACACTGAGAGTATATAACCAAGTGCCATGTGGGCGGTAAACAACAAATATTCGTCGCCTGATGAGACCCAACTCTCGATTAGTGCACGTAGGAACTGCTCCTCAGCGCTCCAGCCACCAGCTATGAGCCTTGAAGCCTCTATGGCGAGGGTTATATTCCCCCTTGGACCGGGTAGACCTGAGTGCCTCGACATAAAATCAGTCAGCGGCTCTGAACGACGATCAGCTACAAGCCTGCTCCACGAGCGACGTAGTTCCTCCGCCGACTCTTTCTCCCCCATAGACACCACAAACCAGTTAGGACAATCTATTTAATAAGAGACCGCAACCATTACACGAAACACTAGGGTGAAATAGAATGGTACAGTATCTGAGCCTCGACTTCTGGAAGAAGGTCCAGGAACTAGCCAACGTCGATCAGGAGTTCGGTATCAAGGCGAAACTCTTCGCCGCCACATTCACGTTCAAGGTCAGCGACAAGGCCGACCTCAAACCCGTCTACGTAAAGTTCGCCGACGGCAAGATAGCCGAGCTACGAAACGTCAACGAGGGAGAGAAGACCGACTTCAGCCTTGAGGGCACATACGATGTCTGGAGCAAGGTCAACAAGGGCGAGCTAGATGGAAGCAACGCCATCATGCAGCGCCAGCTACAGTTCAAGGGTAACATGAGTAACATCATTCGCTATAGCAAGAGCTTCCTCAGGCTCTTCCAGCTGATGCAAAAGGTTCCTGTCGAGTACTAGATTTTTTTAAACGCTTTTTGAGCCTATGGGGCTCTTCCTTTCCCTGCTGCGCGCCGTGAGTACACTGATTCCGTATGCGCAATGAGGCTGGTGAATAATTGAAGATAGTGATGGAGGTCGCATAGAGCCTCACTGCTCAACTTACTGGTCATAGCCTTGATAACCCTATAATTTTTCTTCTAGTTGAGACGCCTTTTCGCCAATCGTCAACTTTAACCATCGCTGAATCATCATTTGATGAGACCAGGTTTGTCTGACAATGTTACTGCTAAAGTGCTCGAGGAGTACCTGAAGGACTCCCGCCAGTCAATAAGGGAGGTGGCGAGGAAGGTGGGCGTCTCCTCGGGGACCGTCGCCAGCCGTCTCAAGGAGATGCAGGATGCGGGTGTCATACGCCGATACTCCGCCATACTTGATTACGAGAAGCTCGGCTACGAGCTCACCGCCATAACCGAGGTGACCGTCTCCGATGGCAAGATGATAGAGGTCTGTGAGACTGTTGCCAAGATGAGCCAGGCTACCGGCGTTTACAACGTCACCGGTGACGCCGATATAATGATCGTCGGCAAGTTCAAGAACAGGAGAGAACTCAGCGACTTCACCAAGAAACTCCTCACAATCCCCCACGTGCAGAGGACGAAGACCCACCTCGTCCTCAACACGATGAAGGAAGACTTCAGCGTAATACCTTAGACTTGGGGACTGATGTGGCGCCGCGCTATGAGGCGCAGCAGAGAGAGTGTTCAGGCATTGTCGCCGCGGGTGACTCAGTATCTTCTTCTCGCCTCTGTTACCGAGGGCGACCATGCATGCACCAGATTTCACCCGGGAGTGCCAGTTCCTCGGTAAGCCAAAGCCAACCTTGGTCTTTGCAGCCCACTCCCCGCGGCTCTTCGGTTTCGGGGTCGCGCGCGCGACTAGAATTCATGTTCTAGGGCTTAAGGTAGCCCTTGAGGTACTGCTTCATGGGCCTGCCTAGTGCGGCCTCGACGGGGTCGTATATCTCGGGATACCTGTTGCCGTCACCCACTTTTATCCGCTCTTTCGGTACGGTGACGACGTAGACGGTGTCGCCCTTCCTAAGCGCGGCACTGGTGACGGGGGTGCCGTCGCCGTTGAATGTTGTCATGAGGTCGGGGAACGTCATTACGCGTTTCCCGCCCTTTTCGAGGGTCATGTACTCATTGACGTAGCCGAGCTCCCACGTCTCCTTGCCCTTAACCGTCATGAAACCTACATCGAAGCCCCCGCGGGCCTCGTTAGTCATCTCCGTGATCTTGCCCTTCTCGAGGAGCTGGCCGCCGAGGAACTTCGCAGAAGCCTTGACGGCTGCCTCGCCCTCCTTCTCCTTTAAGTAGACGTTACCGAGGTCTATCGCCTGCTGTATTGCACCGGGTGCCCCATGCTCTAGACACCACTCGACTGGTATTGGGTCGCGCGCCATAGCGATAAGGGCCTTACAGTCCCCAGCCATAAAGCGTATCTGGTTACTTGTCCTCTGCAGGGTCCCCCAGGCTACCATCTCGGCTCCCTCCGTGGCACCCGCCTTGACGGAGTTGTACTCTATGCGGTGCATGCCCATGCTCCCCATCATCGCGGTCGGGTGGGCGCGACCGTCGCCGGGTATATCGACGACCGGCAGCCCTAGCGCCGCGGCGGGTATCCAGCCTCCGAAGCTGTTCTGGCCGCCATTTTCCGCGGCGATAACTCCGTCGAACTCGACGCCCGCTTCCCATAGCATCTGGACTGCGCGTATGAAGTGGCGAGACTTGGTCTCACCCCTCTGGGTCGGGGCGCCAAGAGCAGCGACAGTGATCACATTCCATTCGGGCGGCGTCTCCTCAGGGCTCCAGAGCTCGACTCCGCCGAGCTCCATCGCGAGCTTCCCGGCAGCGCGCCCCTCGTCCGGCCAGCCTCCTCCGCCGCCCCCGAGTATGGTGCCGCCGATCGTGAGTGCCTCAACGTCTTCATATGTGATCTTTCTTGGCAATGTTATCAGGGTAGAAGATTCCTATTATGGATATAACGTCAACCATCGAATACGCTAAACGCGCGTGAGGCACAGAATCCTTCATGGTCGGTACACGTAGGTACGTCGTCGTTGATGACCGTGACAACGTCGCCACGGTCGTTGAGACGCTCAAGAAAGGTGAGGTCATCGAGGTTGGCGGCGCCAGGCTCAGGTTGCTAAGGGACATCCCTGAAGGACACAAGTTCGCGCTCACCAAGATACCGAAGGGCGGCTACGTCGTCAAGTACGGCGAGTGGATTGGTAGGGCGACCGCAGACATAGCCGCAGGCGACCACGCACACGTCCAGAACGTCGAAGACATAGTCGACGAGGTGAGGAAGCTATGATCTCCACATTCAAAGGCTATCGCCGTGCAGACGGGCGGGTAGGCGTCC
>JBFYNQ010000171.1:0-14435 GCA_041304265.1 Candidatus Bathyarchaeota archaeon
AAGCCCTCGACGCCGGAACAGGCGTTCGAAATGACGCAGCTAGCCATCCAGTTAGGCTACAGCCACGTCGCCTCGACTCAACCCGTCGAAGGGCTGAAGGCAGCGACCAGAATAGACATCGAGGCAAAGCGGGGCAAGGAGCTTCAGGATGCACTCAGGAGGAGCCGGCGAAGATACGAGATCATCGCCGTGAGGTGCCTCTCAAAAGAGGTCGCCAGGCTGGTCGCGAGGGATGAGCGTGTCGACATACTACTCTTCCCCGAGGACCCGGCACTAAGAAGGCAAAACTGGCTCGACCACCACGAGGCAGGGTTGCTCGACGGAGCAGGACGCGCATACGAGATAAACGCGTCCGAGTTACTCGCAGCAAGCCCCATGCGCCTCGCCAAGGTTATAACAACCATAAAGAGGGACCTCGCCGTCGCCAGCCACCACGACATACCGGTCGTCCTATCAAGCGGCGCAACAACCCCCATGTTCATACGTGAGCCCCGTGCACTCACTGCCTTGGCAACCCTCCTCGATATAGACGAGGATTATGCAGCTGACATGCTCTCCACGATACCGGAGGCGATCCTCGCGAGGGCTCACACAGGGCATAAGGAGGAACCGTGATGCCGGTACGCAGCGTGAGGCGCAGGTATCTACTCTTCGCCGTTGAAACCAATTCCCTCATTGTTGAAAAGTCGGTCTGGGAGGCAATACACGACTCCATACTCAACCTCTACGGCTCGAAGGGACTCTCCCTCATCGACCCAAACCTAATCGAATACAACGAGACAGCGAAGACGGGGATAATCCGCTGCACGCACGACACGGAGGAATTCCTCCGCGCCTCCATCGCCTCGATTGTCGAATTATCGGGCTCACCCGCCGCGATTCGCATTCAACGCGTAAGTGGCACCATAAAGACACTACGCAAAAAGGCGGGAATAGAGAAGCCGAAAAATACTCGGATCGCTAAATAGAGAAGTATTTTTATTCCTCCTGATAGTTGACAAGGTGGAATCGCCACAGGGACGTGGAGAGGAGACTGAAAAAATGATAATACCCGTGAGATGCTTCTCATGCGGGAAGGTAGTAGGCGACAAGTGGGAGCCGTTCAAGAAGCGCGTCGATGCAGGAGAGGAGCCCGGAAAAGTCCTCGACGACCTCGGCGTAACGCGTTACTGCTGCCGCCGCATGATCCTCTCCCATGTCGAGATCATAGACGACGTGATCAAGTTCCACGAAGGACAGAAGAGTCTAGAGGTAAAGGGAGGAAACTAGTTGGAGCCGGAGAATGAGGCACAGCAGCCGATCAACGAGAACCTACTGCTACCGCAGGAGGTCCTACTATCCGCGGGCGTCCACATCGGCACTCGCGTAAAAACAAAGGACATGGAGCCATTCATCTACAAGGTCCGCCCAGACGGACTCTACGTCCTCGACATGGAGCAGATGAAC
This sequence comes from Candidatus Bathyarchaeota archaeon, assembly GCA_041304265.1. Classification (GTDB taxonomy): domain Archaea; phylum Thermoproteota; class Bathyarchaeia; order TCS64; family TCS64; genus UBA8941. The sequence goes on from JBFYNQ010000171.1 coordinate 1,447, forward strand.
GAGCGGATTAAGGTAGCCGCAAAGTTCCTCAGCCGCATGAACCTCAGCAAGGTAGTCGTCGCCTCGAGCAAGAGGTACGGCAGGAGCCCAGTCGAGATGTTCTGCGAGACCGTCGGCTGCAAGTCCATCACGGGCAGATTCACCTCAGGCACCTTCACGAACCCAGCATACGCGGGATTCTTCGAGCCCTCCGCCGTTATAGTGACTGACAGCCTCGCCGACGACCAGATCGTAATCGAGGCAGCCCAGAACGGCGTCCCCGTCATTGCCCTAGCCAGCACCGACAACAGCAAAAGCAACGTCGACCTCGTCATTCCGATGAACAACAAGGGTCGCCGCGCGCTCGCGATCGCCTTTTGGCTTATTGCACGTGAGATACTCAAGGAGCATAATGAGCTCCCCGCCAGCGGCGAGATGAGATATAGCATCGACGACTTCGAGACTAGTTAGGAGGTTTTAAGTTGTCGGTGAGGCGCCCCTACGTCGCGGGGAGCTTCTACCCCCGCGAACCGCAGCGCCTCAGGCGTGAAATTGAAAACTCATTTAAACACGAGCTCGGCCCAGGCAGGCTGCCTGTTAAAGGTAATATGCCCCGGACCATCACAGCCATCGTCTCCCCCCACGCCGGCTACGTCTACAGCGGACACGTTTCAGCCCACGGTTATCTGGCCCTCTCAGAACAAAAGGCACCGGATACAGCAGTGATCCTATGTCCGAACCACACGGGACTAGGCAGTGCAGTCTCTCTCATGGGTGAAGGCGCATGGGAAACCCCTCTCGGTAAGGTAAAGATAGACTGTGAGCTATCGAAAGCCATTTTTCGAGCCTCCGGCATGATCGACCTCGACGAGTTCGCCCATCAGTACGAGCACTCAATAGAAGTCCAGTTGCCATTTCTCCAGTTCATCTACGGCTCATCGATCAGCATCGTCCCCATCTGTATGGGGTTACAGGACCTCAAGACGAGCAGGAACGTCGGTGAAGCGGTAGCCGAGGCTGCAAAGGGCAGGAATGTCATTATAATCGCCTCAACTGATATGACCCATCAAGAGCCACAAGAGTCGGCAGCGAGGAAGGATCGCCTCGTCCTCGACGCTGTTGAAAAGCTCGACGAAGCAGGTGTTCAAAATGCTGTAGCTAAGAATCGAATCACGATGTGCGGCTATGGCCCAGTCTCCGCCACAATAGTCGCCTCCAAGCTCCTCAGAGCCGACAGGGCAGAAATCTTATCATATCACACGAGCGGGGATATAACGGGTGACCGGGGGGCGGTGGTCGGATACGCCTCTGCGAAGCTCACCCGAACGGTGCACTAGATGATCGCAGAGGCAACCGCCCCAGGTAAAATAATACTATTCGGAGAACACAGCGTCGTCTACAAGGGACCCGCCATACTCCTAGCCGTAGACCGTAGGGCGACAGTAACCGCCTCCCGCCGCGATGACAAGAAGATCTATATAGACTCCGAGGACCTCGGCTTCAGCGGCTTCTTCGATGAAGGAAATTACACCGCCGTCACTGGCAAAGCGTGGAGAGGCAGAAACATGTCCGCCTTGGAGGTCGCAGCAAGGAACGTCATGAAGCACCTCGGCGTAGACTCGGGAGTCAACCTCAAGGTCAGGAGCATGATACCCATCGCCGTGGGCCTCGGTTCATCTGCCGCCGTATGCGTCGCCACGACCGCAGCCATCGGCGAACTATTCGACGGTAACCTCACGAAAGAAAAGATCTCGGAGCTAAGCTTTGAGGGTGAGAAGGTAATACACGGCAACCCGAGCGGCGCCGATAACAGTGTCGCAACCTTCGGAGGCATCATGCGCTTCGAGAGAGGAGTAGGTCTAAAAAGACTACAGCTGGACGAACCTCTTCCCTTCATCATAGGAAATACGCGGAAAAAGCGGTCGACCCGTAACATGGTCGAAAACGTCAAGGCAATCAAGGACAGGAACCCTGAGATCGTCGACCCCATCATATACACGATGGCAAGCCTCTCACAGGTAGGCCTCGACGCCCTGCTCCGTAGGGACGTAGGAAAGCTAGGCGACCTCATGAACCTCAACCAAGGGCTCCTCTCAGCCATAGGCGTCTCAACGATCGAGCTCGACGACCTCATCTACGTTGCTAGACAGGAAGGGGCGCTCGGTGCTAAACTCACCGGTGCGGGCGGCGGAGGCTGCATGATTGCACTTGCCGACGCAGAGAACCTTAGTAAAGTGGAAAAGGGCATACGCGCCGCGCGGGGTCAATCAATGAGGGTGAATCTTACAGATGAGGGAGTGAAGACGAGGAAAATTGAAGATGGAAGTCCTTAAACTCGGCGGCTCTGTTGTCACGTACAAAGATCGCCCAAAGGCAGCGAACAGAGAGGCGATTAGAAGGCTCGCCTCAGAAATAGTAACCGCCGGACCGAGGCAGTTAATTATAGTCCATGGCGGCGGCTCCTACGGTCATCCCCTCGCGAAGGAATATGAGATCGTCGACGGCTACAAATACCCACGGCAACTCAGAGGTTTTTCGTTCACCCATCAGGCGATGGTCGAGCTGAACGATATAATCGTCGAAGCAATGCTCGAAGTGGGTATACCCGCTATGTCGGTCGCGCCCTCCTCATTCATAATCACCGAGGATCGCCGTATTATACAAGTAAACCTTTCACTCGTCTCTCGAGCCCTCGAGTCGAACATGGTCCCCATCCTTTATGGGGACGCTGTGCTCGACTCCGCGAGGAGGTTCACGATACTATCTGGCGACCAGCTTGCCACACGCCTCTCAACGGAGCTCGGAGCGTCCAAACTGCTCTTCGGTGTTGATGTCGATGGCGTCTTCACAGCGAATCCCAAGCTAGTAAACGAGGCAAAGCTAATTGAGGAGCTCTCCTTGAGCCAGATGAAAGGAATGATACGAATAGGAGAGGCTCTTTCGACCGACGTGACCGGTGGTATGCTTGGTAAAATTGGCGAAGCCGGCGCCGCCGTCGAGGCGGGTGTCTCAGTCCAACTAGTTAACGCCCTCAAGCCGGGGATCGTTAACGCTGCACTGCGGGGGGAGAAGGTTCCCTGTACGTGGCTGAGGAGATGAATAAATGAGCATCAGGAAGAGAAAGCAGAGGCACATCAGGGTAAGCCTCGAGGAGAAAGTGAACTCAGATGTGCCGACGGGATTAGAGGACGTGAACCTCGTACACAGAGCAATACCCGAGATCGACCTCAAAGACGTTGACACGGGAATTGAGCTATTCGGCAAGAGACTCAGCGCTCCACTCATAATCTCGGCTATAACGGGCGGAACCGAGGAAGCTGAAAAGATCAACAGGACCCTTGCTATGGCCGCCGAGAAGTTAGGCGTAGGCATAGGTGTTGGGAGCCAGAGGATCGCAATTCAACAACCTGAGGTTGAGAGGACTTTCAGGATCGTTCGCGAATCCGCGCCTCACGCACTCGTAATCGCCAACATCGGTTGCCCGCAGCTAAGCCTAGGTTGGGGCATCAAGGAGGTGAGAAAGGCCATCGAGATGATTGACGCAGATGCACTCGCGATACATATGAACCCCCTCCAGGAAGCCATCCAGGTAGGCGGAGACACCAACTTCAAAGGCATAGTCGATAAGGTTAAGGTTCTAACAGCTGGGCTCGGTGTCCCAATAGTCATGAAGGAGACCGGTGCAGGTATCTCATACGAGGACGCGCGCAGGCTTGAGGCAGCGGGCGTCGCGGGCTTCGAGATAAGCGGTCTCGGTGGCACAAGTTGGGCGGCGGTCGAGCACCACATCGCCCGCGAAGTCGGAGAGGACAAGATGGAATACCTCGGCAAGGCTCTTTGGAACTGGGGCATACCCACCACATGCAGTTTAGTCGAGGTCAGGGCAGCTTCCAAGGGAATGATAGTCGCTTCCGGTGGGTTACGTACGGGGCTTGACGTGGCGAAGGTGCTCGCCCTCGGCGCGGACGCGGTTGGGATAGCTAAGCCCTTCCTCCAGAAGGCTGTCGAGGGTGAAGAGGTCCTCGAGAAGCACATAGGTGCCATCATCGAAGAGACGCGTATCTGCATGTTTCTCACGGGTGCTCGAAGCGTCGCTGAGATGCGGAACGTTCCAGTCGTCGTCACCAACTGGACAGCTGAGTGGCTACGTGTGAGGGGTTTCGACCTCGCCGCATACGCGACGCGTGGAAGGTAGGACAGCTTTTATCTCTGACGCGGGTTGCTAACCACTGGTTGCCATGTCGAGCGGCGACGCGATAAAGAGAAAACTCGTTGAGAGTACTAAGCCAGTGGAGGCTTTCATCGACGAGATCTTGACGCCCCGGAGGCCCGAGGTGCTCTACGAGGCGTCACGGCATCTTTTACTCGCCGGCGGTAAGCGGCTGAGACCCTTCCTTACGTTAAAGACGTGCGAGGCGGTCGGTGGGAACCCTGCGGATGCGGTCCCGTTCGCTGCCGCTTTCGAGATGCTCCACAACTTCACACTCGTCCACGACGACGTGATGGATAATGATCCCGTCCGCCGCGGCGCGCCTACAGTCCACACTAGATGGGGGGTACCGATGGCGATCTGCGCAGGTGATCTCCTCTTCGCCAAGGTCTTCGAGGCGATGAGTGTGTATGCCCCTGCTAGCCTCAACCCTAGACGGGTAAAGATGTGTATAGAGAAGGCGACAGAGGCAACAATAGAGGTCTGCGAGGGACAGGTCCTCGACGTCTCCTTTCCGAACACCGTCGACGTGTCAGAGGAGGACTATATCGCGATGGTTGGGGGTAAGACGAGTGCCCTATTCCGCGCCTGCGCCGAGGTCGGCGCTATCGTCGGCGGAGGGAAGAAACGACAGGTAAATGCCCTCGGCAAGTTCGCATACGAGGCGGGTATAGCCTTCCAGATTATGGACGATTACCTCGGCGCATCGGCAGACGAGAAGACGCTCGGCAAGCCAATCGGCAGTGACATCAGGGAGGGGAAGAAGACCCTCATCATGATACATGCCCTACGTAAGGCGAAGTCGAAGCAGAGAGAGAAGATACTCGGCGTACTCGGGAATCACGAGGCAACACCAGTGGAGATAGCCGAGGTCAACAAGATCATGGTCAACATTGGTTCCCTTGACTACGCACTCAAGAAGGGGGATAAGTACATCGCCTCAGCGAAGAGGAGGTTCGACGCCCTCCCAGACACGCAAGCGAAAAAAGACCTGTTCACCCTCGTTGACTATTTCACAGCGCGTAAATACTGAACTTCTATTTAGGAAAAGGATAAGTGTTTTCCGCCAGCCTATTGCTGCGTAGTGGTCTCCTTTGGGGCTCGATCTCGATAATATCAAGGCATCCGCGATCAAGTATGCCGTATTCAACGCCTCTCAGTACGGGGGTAAGGCTAATCCAGGCTCCGTTATGGGTCGCATCTTCGCAGAGTACCCCGACGCGAAGACAAACGCTACGGATGTCCAGCGCCTCATCATGGGCGTCGTCGCCGACGTCAACTCCTGGCCTCTAGAGAAAATTTTGGAAACCGTCAAGCAGTGGCCTGAGCTCTTCGAGGCGAAGAAGCCGGAGGAGAGGAAGACAATGCCGCCGCTCAAGAACGTGGACAAGTGGCCCATGGTCAAAGTCCGGTTCGCCCCCAACCCGGACGGCCCTCTTCACCTCGGTAGCGCCGAGCCGATAATCTTCAGCGACGAGTACGCCAAGATGTACAAAGGCCACTTCATACTCCGCTTCGAGGACACGAGCGCTGACGTGAAGCCGCCGATCCCACAGATGTACCAGTGGATACCCGAAGATCTCGTGTGGCTCGGCGTCAAAGTGAATGAGAAGTACGTCCAATCTGAACGGCTCCCCATTTACTACGAATGGGCGGAGAAGATTCTCTCGATGGGGCAGGCATATGTCTGTACCTGTGAGTCGGAGGAGTACAAAAGGCTCTACATGGCCAAGGAGCCATGCCTCTGCAGGGACTTGCCCCCTGAGGAGCATCTGAGGCGTTGGAGAATGATGCTGGATGGCAGCTTCAAGCGCGGCGAGGCGGTGGTGAGAATCAAGACTGATATCGCTCACCCGAACCCCGCCATACGAGACTGGCCCGCCCTAAGAATAAGCACGCGATCACACCCAATACAAAAGAAGCAATACCGCGTCTGGCCTCTCTACAACTTCAGCTGCGCTATTGACGACCATCTCATGGGAGTCAGCCATGTCATCAGGGGTAAGGAACACGAGGTGAACAGTGCTCGCCAGAAGTATCTCTACGACCATTTTCGTTGGCAGTTCCCCGAGGTTATCAACGTGGGACGTCTAGGATTGGAGGTGGGCATCCTCAGCAAGTCAAAGATCAGGGCTGGCGTGGACGCTGGTTCGTTTACTGGCTGGGATGACCCGAGGCTCGGTACCCTACGTGCCCTCAAGCGCCGTGGAATCCAACCTGAGACCATCCGCGAGATAATGGTACAGGTCGGCCCCAAGCCAATCAACGCCACGATTAGCTGGGGCAACTTTGCCGCCGCCAACAAGAAAATCATAGACCCGCACTCGAACAGGTACTTCTTCGTCAATGACCCAGTGGAGCTTAAAGTAAAGGGCGTCAACGAGGTGCTGCATGCGAAACTTCCCTTACACCCCGACCACCCCGAGAAGGGTCACAGGGAGTACACTATCGAGTCCGAGAAGGGCATATGTAAGTTCCTCTTACCTTCGAAGGACCTCGCAAAGGCTAAAGGGAAGCTTATTCGTCTCATGGGACTCGTCAACGTTGAGGTGACCAAAGTGGGAAAGATCCTAGAGGCGAAATTCCACTCAAAGGAGCACCAAGTAGCGAAGGAGAAGGGGGCGCCCTTCATCCATTGGGTCACCGAGGACAAGTCCATTCCCGCCGAGGTTGTTATGGCAGACGCGTCAATAGCCTCAGGTAGAGCTGAGAGCCTCGTCTCGTGCTTAAATGTGGACGATATGCTTCAGTTTGAGCGTTTCGGCTTTGTACGCGTCGACTCCAAGGATCCTCTCAGACTCTACTACGCCCACGACTAGCCCCCCTTTACATAACGTTTAAAAACAAAGGGTCGGTGGCTACTATGCACAACTGGAGGAAATGACTGTGTCCGATCCTTCGAAGAAACCATTCTACGTTAAGTTCGAAGTCCCCAAAGAAGTAGTTGAGGCCGCCTACGAGGCTCTAAAGGTCGCCCGAGAGACGGGTAAGATCCGGAAGGGTACGAATGAGACGACCAAGACGATCGAGAGGGGCAAGGCGAAACTCGTCCTCATAGCCGAGGACGTCTCACCCCCTGAGGTGGTTGCACACCTTCCACTCCTCTGCGATGAGAGGAAGGCAGCGTATGTCTACGTTCCCGAGAAGCAGCGCATCGGCGAGGCTCTCGGACTCACAGTGGGCAGCGCAGCCGCCGCCATAGAGGAGACGGGTGACTCAGAGAAACTCGTCGCCGAGATCGCCGAGAAGCTCAAGGCAATCGTAAAGTAGGGTGAACCTCTGTGTCCGAGGAACAGGAAAGCCTGACGCAGGCTACGGTCATCCAGATACTTGGTAGGACGGGTCTCACCGGAGAGGTGATGCAGGTCCGCGTCAGGATAGAGGATGGCAAGGACAAGGGCCGCATCATAACCAGGAATGTCAAGGGCCCGGTGAGAATTGACGACTTGCTGCTGCTCAGGGAGACGGAGCGCGAGGCTAGGAAGATCAGGTAGGTATAGTGTATGCCGACTGTCTACAAATGCGCGTTCTGTGGGAGCGACATCGCCCCGGGGACCGGGATAGGCTTCGTCCGCAGGGACGGGCGTGTCCTCAGGTTCTGCGGGAGCAAGTGCAGGAAGTGCAGTTTGAAGCTGAAAAGAGACCCGCGTAAGTTTAAGTGGACTAAGGCGTGGGGCCAGCAGCGCTAAGACTGATATTCACCCTCTTATATCCTCTTTTCGCGATATATATCAACGCGTTAGGTGTATTTTTGTCGTCCACTGCCTATCGCTAACGGTCTCCCATTTAGGGTTATTTTGGTTAACAGGGGTTTTATAGATTTTTTCAGATGACCCCCGCCTCCCATTCGTGCGGCGAAGCGGTTATAGGCTGTGGGGTTTTCGATATCGGGATTAGAATGTATCAGGAGACGCTTGTTATCCTGAAGCCTGACGCTTTGGAGAGAAACCTCGCCGGGGCGATAATCGACCGCTACGAAAGGACAGGACTGAAGATCGTCGACATGCACTACTACCGCCGCATTAATGAATCAATTCTCAGAAAGCATTACCCAGACTCCATGGCTGAGGGGCTTGGGAAGAAGGCGCAGCTCGCTTCCCCCGGGATCACTGACGCCAAGGCACACGGGATGAAGGTTCTCGAACGTGTCCGAAAGTACTTCACGCGCAACCCTGTCTTAGCGATAAGGTTCGCTGGTGAAGATGCTATCCTTCTTGTCAGAAAGGTGACAGGTTACACTGACCCTTCCACCGCCGAAAAGGGTACCATAAGAGGCGACTTCGGCACAGACTCGATCGTCAAGAGCACAGCCGAGGAACGTGCCTGTGAGAACCTTATACACGCTTCTGGAAATCTGGATGAGGCGAAGACGGAACTCGTCCTTTGGTTCCCAGATTAAAAAAAATTTAACGATCTTTCTTACCAGAGATGAAGTCCTCGACCCACTGGTGGGCCTGATCGTCAGGGACCTGCTGCGGTGGGTGCTTGAAGCTATAGCTACTTATCCCGAGGAGGGGTCCGCCAATGCCTCTGTCAAGGGCTATCTTCACGGCGCGAACAACGTCGATGACGACTCCTCCACTGTTGGGGCTGTCGTTGACGAAGAGTTTAGCGTCCATCACGAGTGGGAGGTCTCCGAATGCCTTGCCGTTTATCCTGATGTAGCAGACTTTGTGATCGTCTAGAAACGGTACGTAGTCCGAGGGACCGATCCTGGTCGGCACGTCGTACGGGATTAGGCTCTGGACCGCTTGAGTCTTACTGACGCGCTTCGTCTTGAGCCTATTCTCGACGGTCATATTGAGGAAGTCGGTGTTGCCGCCGATATTGAGCTGGTAGGTCGAATCGATCTTGACGCCGCGGTCGTAAAACAACTTCGCCAACACGCGGTGAACGATCGTGGCTCCTACCTGGCTCTTGATGTCGTCGCCGGCGACGGGTAGTCCCTTCTTCTCAAACTTCTTCGCCCACGTAGGGACGCTGCAGATGAACTCAGGGATGCAGTTGACGAATGCACAGCCTGCGTCGAGTGCAGCCTGGGCGTATATCTGTGTGCCTTTTGCGCTGCCGACGGGTAGGTAGTTTATCAGCATGTCAGCATCCGACTCCTTCAGTATCTGAGTGACATCGACGGTTTCGATGTTTTTATCCGCATTGAACGCCTCATACATGTGAAGAGCGACGCCGTCGCTGATGGGGCCGGCGTAGACCTTAGCCCCCGTTTTGGGGACGTCGCTGAATTTAGCGCAGCAATTTGGCTTCGCCCAGATGGCGTCCGAGATGTCTTTACCGATCTTCTCCTTGTTTACCTCGAAGGCAGCGACGAATTTGACATCCCTGATGTGGTAGTTCCCGAAGTAGGCGTGCATGACGCCGGGGATGTCTTCATCCCTCTCGACGTTTTTGTAGAACTCGACACCCTGCACGAGGGCGGATGCGCAGTTTCCAACGCCCGCGATGGCGACCTTGATTACCGTGTCACTTCCTCCAATGCGCCCGCGATAACAATAGGCAGAGCCGGTAATCGTTTAAGGATTTCCCAGAAGCGCTGAGAAATACATCTAGCACACGCATGGGTAAAAACGTCTTCACCGGAAACAATGCGACGGGATTAAGCGCTACTCGGTAACGTCATTGATTTCTGCGGCTGCAGTATCCCCCTTCACCGAATTGATATCGTTCAGACAACCTTGCCTAATCTCATACGACTCACTATGGGTAACTATCTCGCTGTTACCCGCCTTGAACCTCCAGTAAAGCTTTCCATCCGGCGCGCTAAAACGGTGCATATATGAATTTATGAGGCGCGCCTGTACGTGCCGGGGCGCGGTGAGAAGATGGTACCGTCTCTCATCAGCGTGCTTATGAGCTTCGCCGCCTCGCTCCTATTTACGCCGTCCTCGGCGAGTGCCTCGTAAAGGTCGTCGTCCTTCACCGGCCCGGTCCTCTCAAGCTCCGCAATCTTGCCGAGCACCTTTTGTAGCTGCGTCTGCAGGCTCCTCGGCTTGCCCGTGTAGAGGATATCGATGTCTATCTGGCCCGTCGAGACGTCGATACCTACCTGCTCGAGGCTGCTCTGCATGAGGGTGATAACTGCCTCGGCGTCCTCCTTGGTGACCTCGTTGCGAAGATGTGCCTTGGCGCGTGCCTCTGCGAGCCTGACAAGGCTTTCCAGCTGTCGCGCCGTGATACTCACCGCCGACGCCTCCCCTCCCTCGATGCTCGCTGTCCTCATCTTGACGTAGAAGTCTCGGAATCGGGTGATAACATCCTCGTTGAGCAGAGGGCGGACGCGTGTCTTGGCATAACTGATGTACTTCCTGAAGAGCTCGGGGTCGATGGGCGACGTAATTGTACTGCCGGCGGACCTGTGGAGGCCGAGTATATGTTCTGCCATGGTTGCGTCCTTCTCCGCGTCTGGAACGTCTTTTAGGACGAAGATGACGTCGAACCTGCTAAGTATGGTTACGGGGAGGTTGATGTTCTGCCCGATGGTCTGGTAGGGGTTGTACCTGCCGAGCGTCGGGTTCGCCGCTGCGAGTATGCTAGTCCTCGCGTTAAGCGTGGCGACAATGCCTCCCTTTGCGATTGGTACTATTTGCTGCTCCATCGCTGGGTGTATTGCGCCGCGGTCCTCCTCGCGCATCTTGTCGATCTCGTCGATACAGCAGATCCCCTGATCCGCTAGGACGAGTGCTCCCGCTTCGAGGATGAAGTTGCCCGTTCCTCCCTCTTTGACTACGGCGGCAGTGAGACCAGCGGCAGTGCTTCCCCTGCCCGTCGTCATGAGTCCTCTTGGTGCGATCTTTGCAGCGAACTGGAGGAGTTGGCTCTTACCTGTACCTGGGTCGCCTACGAGGAGGACGTTTATATCGCCTCTGATGCGGACGTCGGGGAGATTCTTGTTGATGCCACCGAAGAGGAGGTAGAGTATTGACTCCTTGATGTTCTCGTGGCCGTAGATGCTCGGCGCTATGCTCTGAAGTAGCCTTCGGTGGACCCACGGGTCCTGCGAAATCTCCTTGATTTTCTCCTCGTCCTCGGGCGAGATGTCGGTCATCTCCGCTTCGCGGCCACTCACCTCTATGTGACTCGCCTCCATTACCATGTCAAATATGCGAAGCTGGCCACCGCGACCGAAGCGCTGGAGGAGGTCGACGCTGCCCACGATTGTGATCCTGTCGCCGGGGCGCGCTTGGTCGACGACGTCATCTTTAAGGTCAACATGTAGGCTACGCGGCAACTGCCCTGGGGGCAGGTCCTCCGGCCTCTCCTGAGTCGTTACCCTCTGCGAGTCCATAAAGACCGAGAGTTTCGGTACGAGATCAAAACGGACTTTGCCGTCGCAATGTTCACACTTTATCGGTGTCTTGAGGGTCTCGCCGTCCTGCTCGACGTAGTTCAGCTCGTTACAGTTGCTGCATCGGAAGACTGCCTTCATGACCTGGGGCGTCGTGGCTGAAGCACGGACGATTATACCTTTAATCATGACGAGGCGCCCAATGTGCTCGGACCCTATCTTCCTCAGTGGGGTAATAGATGGGAGTGCTCTAACGCGGACGTGTATCTTCTTCTGAGCCTCGGCGTAAACGAGGTCGCGCTGCCTGAGTTTATCGAAGACAACGCGGCTAAAGAGGTCGAGTATCCTGTCGGGGTCCTTCATGACCTCGGCGGCGAGCTCCATGTCATAGTTATAGAGGTCGTTAAAGTCGACGACGAGGCTGCGAATTCCCTTGATAGGCATCTCTTGTATTGCTTGCTCATACTTCAAGACGCCCTCGTCGGTTCGGAAATCCTCGACGAAGTGGGTGAAGACCTCCTCGTGGCTGACCTGCTTTGCCATTACCTGGCGCTCAGCCTCCTAACATCCCTGCGCCAGCTGGAGATTATGTGCTCGAACTCGATGTAGAGCACCTGTTCCTCGGGCTGGAGTATGCCTGGCTGCAACGCCGTCTCGGTTGTCGCAATGCGTGTCACCTTGCCGACGCGGCTATCGATTATCTCCCTGAACCTGGCATGCAGTCTGTTGATCTGCTCAGTCTTTGCGGCATCTCCCTCCGCAGCCTTCGCCGAGAGCTGGAGGCTCACATATGCCTTGGCGTAGAAGTCCTTCGTAAGGGCTCCCGGCGCGCCACCTGGGTTGAAGCGCTCCTTGAAGTGAGTAGATGTCCACTCCTCTGTCGTTAGCCCCTCCTCGCCCCACTTGGCAAGGCCCGCTTCGACGAGGACGCCAGCTACCCAAAAGGGTACGCTGAACTCCTTACGCTCGTCGACCTCGTCAATGGTAAGACCGGGGGTCTCTATCTTCGGCGTCTTCCTGAGCGCCACTAGCTTGACGGGCGTGTTCTCATACTCAATGAGGTTGACATCGACCGACAAGCAGACACCTGATGAAGAATAGCCCAGCCGCTGCGAGTATAACTGTATCCGTATCCCTTGTTTACACGGGGACGGCAAAAAGTGCCCTCTACAGATTTAAGAAGAGCCACGCCGCCGTTATGGATCGTGCAACCCAACGAAGCCCTTGAGCGGCTCGCCGCAGTAGTGCGCGGGGAGGTGGAGAAACCCGAGATGCGGCGCAAAGTAGAGACACGCGTCGAGGAGTTCCGTCAGGCTCAGCGGGAGAGCGAAGCGCGCTGGTTCGAGGAGCTCGTCTTTTGCCTACTCACAGCGAACTACAGTGCCCGAGGAGCACTAGCCTGCATAGCCGCCCTAAAGGAGGGATGCGCCATGGACGAGGGCAGCCTGGAGCAGCTACGGACATGCCTGCAGCACAGACACAGATTCCCCAACAAGAGGG
>JBFYNQ010000172.1:0-31830 GCA_041304265.1 Candidatus Bathyarchaeota archaeon
GAGTAAGCGAACGCCACTGTCAGCGTAACCAAAGCAATTGCGTAAGCTATCAGCTCGACCCTGGTAAGCTTGAACACCGAACTCAAACCCGCTTGTACGGATAATTCTCCTTTAGAGCCGAGGTAGTTCTCAATCCACATCTGGATACCGCTTGGGAGCATGCTCCCAAGCTTCTCGCCTAAGTTGCTCAGCTGGGCGCGCAGCAGATTGCCAACGACATAGACGAGGGTTACGAGGCCGAAGGCTTGTATAGCCTTCTCAGGGTCGGGAGCCCAGAACGCTGACTGGCGTATAACTGCCTGCTCCTCCACTGGTGGCGCAAGAGCCACACTCGTCGGGATACTACCCGTGACTGTTAGTGATCCACCAGAGGCATAGAGCTGGCTTATTTGTAGTTGGTATAGGTTCGATACCTCATCTACGAAGTACTCAAGGATGCCGTCGTACTCGTTGATCTGGTCAGCAGGCACCGGAACCCTGCCGAGTTGTAATTCCTCCGTCATAATTGAAACGTAGCCCTGCAGGGTTAGCGACCCTCTCATGTAGATGGATGGGCTCGTCTTAACGTAGCCCAGATATGGGCGTAACTGATCCCGGATCTCCTCTGTTAGCCCAATAGCGTCTGCGTATCCGCTCCATCTATCGACGCGCAGCCTCCCTGAGAGCTCGATTGTGTTGTCGGCGTTTATCTTAACCTGGACATCCGTGATGGGGTAGTACTTCCACCTCTTGGCGTGGTCGTTGATGAGCGCCGTCACCTCCTCCGAGGTGAGCTGGACGCTGATCTGTTGGCTCCCCGACTCCTGGAGAGAAGCCGCACCCGTTGCGCTTGACGGGAGCGTCGAGTAGGAGACACCGAGCTTCGCGTTCACTGAGGCGAGCACAGCCGATGTGGGTTTGACGCCAAGGTCACGCGGGGTGTTCGCCCCCATCAGATCGGAGACACCGGGGATGAAACCGAAGTAGCCGAGAACGAGGACGGCGATGACAGCCGTAATTAGTAGACCGGTAAACAGCCTCTTTAAGAGGGCCATGAATTCCATGATATGTATCAGAGATAAATCTGATTCGCCTAGACTAAGCGAGGTAAGTCCTAAATCTACCCGATTAAAGATAATAAACATAAGAGCGAAAACGGCTTCGTTGGTTGAAAGGAGCGTTTAAGGCACCCCTTTCAACTTAATTACTATCTTTAGATCAAGGAGCTTTTAGAGGTTAAGGGGGTGACCATGGAAATGTCAGCGATGTTCTTGGGAACGAGTAACGTGGTCACTTGGTGTGGGGGAACGGCGCAGGCCTAGCGTGCGCGAGACGAGAGATGCATCCCTCCAGTCGCCGGGACCTTCATTCCTTTCTTCGTTAACCTGCTGCCTCTTCCCCCCGAGCATTGCCAAAGTAATGTTCTGGAGTCGTAATACTTCATCGCATAGACGATGAAAATAAGCATGCATGCAAGCGTCACGAGTGACGAGATTAAGCCGAATGTTGACTCCAAGCAATGTAAAGCTTCAACAGCTGGACAGTTTAATATTTAGGTATTTTTTTATGTAAGTTAAACCATATGAAAACGTAAAATACCCCGAAAAAGCTTTGAAAACACCCTATACAACTCGTTGTGTCCGCTAGGAGCCCTTCTGGGAGCCGATTCCTTTTTGAATAGGATGCGAGGTCAATAGTAGGCGTAGGTCTGAGACCCCTAAGCGGTGTAATTTGCTGATGGCCGGTAACGACCTCAAGCTCGACCAGCTTGAGAACATGACTTCCGATCTCCGCAGGAAGCGGAGCGAACTTTTCGAACATGTCAATCGCTGGCGCGATGAGCGGGATAGGATAAACGAGTCCGCCCGGAAGATGCGCGAGGAGGCGATAAAGCATAAGGAGGAGCGGGACAAGATCAACGCCCGCGTCGCCGAGATTAAGGCGAAGCTACAACCACTCTACGACCAACTCGACGAGAAGCGGAAGAAGCTCGCCGGCATTGAACAGCAGGTCCAGCAGGGCTACAGGGAGATGCCGAAGAAGAAGCGCGTCGAGCGCGACCTCAACACAGTAGAGTGGGAGGTCATGACGACTCCTACGCGCGACATGCTCGACAAGGAGAGGGAACTTGAACTCGTCGAGCGCGCCAACTCACTTCGCCGAAGGCTGAGCACATTCAAGAAGCCGCCGAAGCGCACGGAGGCAACCATGGAGGCGACCGCCGAAGCCAAGGCGACGGAGATGAACATCCGCCAGATACGCGACGAGATGAACACGCTCCGCGAGGAGAGCCAGAAACACCACGAGTCGATGCTCCTCCTCCACCGCAAGGCGGACGATGAAAGGGAGAAGGCGAACCAGGCACACGCCAAGTTCGTCGAGTACCTTGGGGAGGTCAAGAAGGTCGAGCAGGAACTCGACGGCTTTGGCTCGCAGGTACGCGGCATCAGGGATGGTCTCCGCGCCGACGATATAAAGGTCGAGCGTGACAAAATGGCGAAGGTCAACGCACGCGTCGAGGCGCTACGCACGGAGGCTCAACGCAAGATGGCGGCGGGAGAGAAGCTCAGCTTCGACGACCTCCAGTTCATCTACGGCGGCAGGGGCGATGGCGATGATGAGGACGATGAAGAGTCCTCACCCAAGCCTCATTTCCAGAAGAAGTAGCTTCCTAAAGGCCGGCCAACTCGGCCATTTTCACGTATTTCTCTTCGCGGGAGATTTTATCTATCTCGGTCCTAAGATTCATGATCTCCTCCGCCGTGAATGGCTTGAGGTGGCCCTCGTAGATAGGGTGACCCTTGGGGAAGAGGGCGATGTGTTGCCCCCGGATCTGGTGTATCTGCCTCTTCGCCCTGCCGAAGAAATGGAGGTGCATTTTCGGGCCACCTGGGGTGTCTAGCCCCCAGTTGGCGAGGTCCTCGTAGTTCATCCTTTCGATGCCGAGGAATCTGTACATGGATTTATCTACCATCATCGATATTCGCATGAAGTCGATCGCCTCCTCAGCGGTCATGTCGGAGCGGTCGAAGACCCTCTCCTTCTTGCTCATGATGAGGTGGCCTCCGTCGTCCCTGCAGTTCAGGGGGTGATCAGGGCTCTCGACGATGAAGAACTTGTCCTCGTAGACTACATTGCTCGTCTTCCTACACCGGGTATAGTTTGATGTCTGACGGGATAGTTTTTTCCATTGGTTCTGACTCTTCGAGACTAGGTTTTATCTTCTTATCCATAGGTATTTTCTCTGGGTCACGGTTTTGGTTGATGTGCGTACTTGGGACGTCATCGTCAGGGGTTTGTCTGAGGAGAAGGTAGGCTACGTCTTCGGCCTCCCAGGGCACCCCGACGCCCTCTATGATTCGCTTTATGATTCGGATATCAAGCCCGTCCTTGTGCGCCACGAGGCCTCGGGTGCGTTCATGGCGTACGTCTACGGGAAAATGAGGCGGAGCCCCGGAGTCTGCTTCGCGAGCCCCGGCCCCGGGGTCTTGAACCTCGTACCGGGGGTTCTCGAGGCATGGAGCGGCTGTGTCCCCATGCTAGCGCTCGGAGGCTCGGCGGCACTTTGCCATGAGGGAGAAGGCGCGTTCCAAGAGGCCCCCCAGATGGAGGTCTTCAGGGGCATTACGAAATGGGGCTTCAGGGTGCAGAGGGCGGAACGTGCATCGTGGGCAACGAGGCGCGCCTTCAGCCTAGCCGTCAACGGGAAACCGGGGCCCGTTTATCTTGAAGTCCCCTTCGACGTTGGGCAGGAGAAGGTGAAGGAGAACCGCTACACACACTCGATACCCTTCACAAGGATGAGGCCGGATCCTGAGGCGTT
Source organism: Candidatus Bathyarchaeota archaeon (assembly GCA_041304265.1). Lineage (GTDB taxonomy): Archaea > Thermoproteota > Bathyarchaeia > TCS64 > TCS64 > UBA8941. Next base: position 3,803 of record JBFYNQ010000172.1, read on the forward strand.
GAAGCGCGCAGCAGAGCTGCTGCTCGTCGCTGAGAAGCCGGTAATCGTTTCCGGTGGTGGTGCTCTCTACAGTGGGTGCTCAGAGGAGCTTAGCATGTTAGCAGAGCTCTTCGGGGTACCGGTTCTTACTACGCCGAGCGGACGCGGGGTCATCCCCGAGGACCATCCGCTCTATCTGGGACAGGTAGGACTTTACAGGACACGGCTCAGCCGGGAAGCGTACCAGTCGGCGGACATAGTCATCTCACTCGGCAGTAAGAACGAGGAGTTCCAGACCGCTGGGTGGCGCTATTTTCCGCAAGGAGCAGCGTTCGTGCAGGTCGACATCGACGCAGACGAGCTTGGGCGGAACTTCACGCCCGCCATAGCAATCGCAGCTGACGCTAAACTCTTCCTGCAGGATTTGCTCGCATACACGAGTAGCAGAGTGAAGAAGACACCCCTGTTAAAAATGCCCCGCGTCAAGACGATCATCGACGCCACGGCAACCTACATCGCCGAGGTCGCTGAGGAGTGCAATGACCCGTCGAAGCTCATCAAGACGAAGAGGGTCGTCTACGAGGCGTGTCGCGTCTTCGGGGCGAAAACCGTGCTCGTCAACGAGAACGGTAGCCAGGACCTGTGGAGCTACTATTGGCCTTACTGGGCAGTCGGCGCACTGGACGGATGCGTGGCGCCCGCAGAGCAGACCTGCATGGGACTCGCGGTCGCTGGCTGCATAGGCGCGAAGCTCGCCGCACCGGAGAGACCCGTCGTCTGTACGACGGGGGATGGCGCGTTCCAGATGTTCATGAAGGAGATGCCCACTGCCGTACAGTACAAGGCGCCAGTCACGTGGATCGTGCTCAACAATGATAGCCTCGGTTGGATAAAGCTCCATGAGAGGGCGAATAAGGGGCGATATATCGCCGTAGACTTTGAGGCGCAGCCCGACTTTGTGAAGATTGCGGAGGCTTCGGGGTGCTACGGTACACGGGTCACGGACCCCGAGGACATAAAGAAGGCGTTGAAGAGGGCGAAGAAGGAGAACGACCGCGGCGTTCCCGCCATGGTCCAGTTCGACGTAGACCCCTGGGACTTCCCAGAGGGCTTCAAGGAGTTCCAACCCGACCTCTTCAAGTGACCTCGACGGTCTTTTATCCCGTGCATTCAACCTACCTTCATGCGCGACCTAAGATCTTACCTCGAAAAGGTCGAGCGCTTCCTGCCCGATCAACTCGTCAAGGTTAAGGAGCCTTTGAGCCATGAATATGATGTCACCAGGAGGATCGAGGAGATGGCGCGGATGCCGGGGAACCCAGCGCTCATCCTCGAGAACGTGAAGGGCTTCAGCCAGCCTGTCCTCGTCAACGTCTTCGGGCATGTGAACAGGATAAAGCTCGCACTCGAGGGTGCGAGGAAACCCGTTGCAACGCGTCCCGACATGTATAGGGAGTGGGGATCCCTCATGGCGAAGACCATCGAACCCGCGACGGTCCCCAATGGACCCGTGAAGGACGTTATACAACGGGGGTCATACGTCGACCTGACAAAGCTTCCGATACTCAGGTTCTACGAGCAGGACGCCGGCAGGTACATCACGAGCGGCCTCGTCGCTGCGCGTGACCCAGACAGACCCGAGGTCGTCAACCTATCTTACGCCCGGATGCAGCTCAAGGGCAAAGCGAAGATCGGGACGACGCTGCACAGCAGGGGGAACATGTGGAGCTACTTCGAGAAGTCAAAGGCGAAGGGAAAGCCGTTGGAGGTAGCGGTCATCATTGGCGCCCACCCGGCACTCTACCTCGCTGCAGCTGCGAAGATAACAGGCGAGTACGCCGTCACCGCGTCGCTAATTGGAGAGCCACTACGCCTCGTAAAGGCTGAGACGATAGATGTCCCCGTCCCCGCCGACGCCGAGATCGTGCTCGAGGGCAGAATAACCCTCGCCGAGGAGGACGAGGGCCCATTCACCGAGTACAGCGGCTACCTGAGCGGGAGGTCGACGAGGAACGTACTCGAGGTCGACTGCGTATCGATGCGGTGGGACGCCATCTACCAGACGATTATGCCGAGTAACTCGGATGAGCATCTCCTCCTCAGCGGGCTGCCGAAGCAAGCGAGGGTATTCGGCGCCATCTCTGCCTTCTCACCGATACCCGCTGTCAGGGACATGTCTTGGCCTGTCTCAGGGACTCATTACGTCTGCCTCGTCTCGATGGATGAGGCGGCGTCGAAGGTGCCGGGGTATGCCAAGCAGCTAGGCACGCTGGTGCTGGGCCTCGACCCCTACCTGAAGCTGGTTCTGCTCCTACCCTCTGGTGTTGATGTCGATGACCTTGGCGCGTGCCTTGGGGCGGCGGCGGAGAGGTGCGACATGACTACTGGTTCGGGGATAGAGATGCTCCACGACGTCTTCTGCCACAGGCTCGACCCATCCTCGTCCCCAGACGGAACCGCGTCGAAGGCGATCATGGTCGCCACCGGGCCGGTGAAGGTCGTGAAGGGCAGAAATCCTTCGGGGATCGACTGGCCCGGCGTAGACGAGGTGGTGCAACCTCTCGGCGACGGGCGCCTCACCGTACTTAGGATGCACGCAGGCTCCGATGCAAAGGATGCGCTAAGGAGGCTCGTAAAGGGCCCCGGGGTGACGATATGCGTCGACGACGATGTAGACGCCTCCGATCTACGCCAAGTCGTCTGGGGCATGGCGACCCGATTCCAGCCGGGGGACGACTTCACAATGCAAAACGGGGGCCTGGGCATTGACGGAACGAAGCCCGAAGGGTGGAAGGCGAAGAGGGCCACGCTCCCTTTCGTGTAGCTACCACCTGTCAATGTGCAGCCGGGCGTCCAGATCCTCTGATATCCTCTCCTCCGGCTCTGCCCTCGGGTAGCCAATAGGTAGGAGTACGGCAACCTCCATATCATGGGGCAGCCCGAGGTACTTTTTCAGATCCGCCGTGTTGTAAGGTGAGTATGTGCACCCGTAGAGCCCCTCCGCCGCCATAGCGAGGACGATGTTCTCCACGCAGCACCACACAGACGCGAGGTTGTTCAGCTCAAACAGCGTCTTCACCTCGGCGAGCGGCCTCCTCATCCTGTAGCATACTAGGAGCAGCTCAGGCGCCTCCAGCATCATCGTGAGTTGTAAGGGGAGGCTCTTCCTATAGACCTCCTTCAACTCCTCGTAAGGCATCGTCTCGATGATGTCTTCTATGCTCTTCTTATCCTTTAGATCACGGGCGTGCAGGGCATCGACGAGTGCTCTGCGCCTGTTCTCGGGGTTCCTGAGGAGGATAAACTGCCACTCCTTCAGGTGAGCGTTCGCGGGCGCTCTGAGTCCCGCGGTGAGAACCCTGTGTATCTTCTCTTCCTCGACAGGCCTACTGCTGTATTCTCGTACCGTTCTTCTTTTACGTACTGCTTCGTAAAACTCCAAAATTATTCACTCCTCTCCGGCTTGCTCCATGAGGTTGTCTAGGACCCGTTCCAGAAGGGCACCGAGTAGTGCTATCTCCTCGTCGGTGAAACCTTGGTAGTAGATCACCCTCATCTCATTGGATACGGCGTCGTACTTAGCCTTCAGGCGCCGGTTCTTCTCCGTGAGGCGTATGTGCGTCGCCCTCCTGTCGCCCGGGGGCTGAACCCTGCTGATGTGTCCTGAGGTTTCTAGATGATCTAGCATCTTCGTTAGGGTTGACTTGTGTAGTAGCGTCTCCCTCGCCAACTCGGTGATGGGCACGTCATCTCTCTTCCAGAGGGCGAAGAGTATCCTGCCCTGCGCTGGGTTGATTTCCTCTATCCCCGCCTCCCTGAGGAGGCGGTTGAACACCCTGTCGCTGGTCTGGTGTATTTTGGAGATGAGGTAACCGCCCTGCGTTTTCTTCATGGTGTATACCGGAGTGGTACCCTATAATATAGTATTATATAAAATCATTACTGTTTGGATACCCTGAGTGGACCGATTACAGGAGAAGAGGGGGGGAGGTTATTTTTTCAAACTCGAAATTTGGTCAGTCTCTATAAAGATGAATTAAAACGGCCCCATTCATGTTGAGCGGGATACGAAAATGCACGCTAAGTGAAGCATAAATCATGAAAATGAACCTGTAAAATCATCGTTTTTGAACGTGAAAAGTGGTCAACGACCCTATTTTACTTGAATCGGTTATACCCTGAGGACGGGGCAGGTCATGCAGTGGATGCCGCCGCAGCCTCTCTTCATCTCGTCGCCGGGTATCTGTACCACCTCGATCCCTCTCTCCCGGACCTCCTTCATGACGCGATCGTTCCCCGTGTATTGAATGACGAGGTCTTGATGGACGGTGAGGAAGTTCGCCGCCGCGTCGAGGGCTTCCTGCTTAGTGATCTCTATGATGTCGTATCCGTCGTCGATTAGCCACTCGACGTAGTCACCGTCCCACTGCTCGCCTCTCGTGTAGAAGTTGGCCGAGTACATCTGGAGCGCCTCCCTGAGTGCTATAGCTCTCTTCCCGGGTAGCTCCGCGAACTCTCCGTCTATGTGGACGCAGCCTTTCGGCATGTTGAGTTGTATGAACTGGTCGACTATCTGCTCGTTGAGGAGGAAGCCGCGGAGGTCGTCGAGGGCGCTCTGGTTGGATCTGTCGCATTTACCCGCGACGGCGACCTTTCCCTCGAGGAGAGCGAAGCCTCCGCCTTCGAATGTCATCGGTTCCTTCATCTGGTGGGCGATGGGAGTCCCCGCCGCCTCGTGCGCTGCTCTTATGATAGGCGTCTCGGCGCGTCTGCTAGGTAGCCCCATGCGGAACAGGATAGCCCCTGCCTCCGTGACTGTGCTGGAGTCGCGTGTGAAGACGAGGTTCGGCGCGTGCTTGATCAGCCCTTGCATCTGCTTGTCGTCGGCGAGCAGTGTCCCAACGTCGAGGACCTCGACACCTGCCTCGCGGAGCGCGTCCATGAGTAGCTGGTGATCGTGTTGGAACTGCTTTACGTCAACGGCGCATTCGAAGTGGTGCGCGACAGGGTCACGGTTGGCCTCATTGAGCTCGTTCCCCGGATGATGTACCATGACCCTCTTCAGGTCGGCGGACTCATGTGTTACTCCAAAATCAGGCATATGGTTACAGACTATTCCTGACGGATAAAACATTAATCCAATTGTTAGCACGACGCGATAAAACTTCGGGAGAGTAACTCTGGATAATCCCGTCGGCGCTGGATAAGGTTTTAACGTATAGGCGCGACTATCTCGCATGGGTTCCTTAGACTTCGGCGTCTTCCTCGGCCTAGAGCGCCCTAGTTACGCCTCGATTCTTAACGACGCCCTGTACTGCGAAGGGCTCGGCTACCACAGCATCTGGGTTGCGGACCACGTCATCGGGATGTATGAGAACCCCGGGGATCCTCGTTATGAGTGCTGGACGACGTCAACTGCGTTGCTGGCGAACACGGGCAGAATCAAGCTCGGGCAGCTCGTCCTTTGCAACCCCTTCCGCCACCCACCCCTGCTCGCGAAGATGGCGGCGACCCTCGACTCTATAAGCGGGGGCAGGCTCATACTCGGGCTCGGCACCGGCTGGCATGAAGGCGAGTTCAAGGCCTACGGGTACCCCTTCGAGGGCAACTCAACCCGTGTGAGGCGTCTCGACGAGGCTGCTGAGATAATAAGGAGGATGTGGAGGCGCCGAGCTTCGAGGGCAAATATTACCGGATAGAGAAGGCGTGGAATGCTCCGAAGCCTGCCCAGAAACACCCCTTACTAATGATCGCCGGTGGAGGAGAACAGCTCACCCTACGTACTGTGGCGCGCCATGCAGACATTAGCAACTTCTCAGCCTGGACGGGAACACCTGAGGAGTTCAAGGTGAAGAACGATGCCCTCGACGCCCACTGCTCCAAGGTCGGGAAGAACCCAAAAGAGATCAGGAGATCCTGGGCAGCTTACTGCCTAATAGGCGAGGACGCTGGGGAAGCCGAAGCAAAGATCGCCAAGTACACTGCGAAGCAACCGAAACCGCCGCCACTCGCCGGGACGCCCGAGCAGGTTACCCTGCAGATAAAACGATACATCGCAGTGGGCGTCGACTTCTTCATAATCCGCTTCATGGGCGACGACTTCGAGAAGCAGGCGAGGATATTCGCCGAGGAAGTCGCGTCAAAATTTGCCTAGCTACTTCATCGGGGAGTAGTCGGTCGGTTTGATGATCATATTCACGATTTTCTCAGTCAGAGGGCCGCCTGCTCTCTGCTCCGTCTCGGTCCTCGCCTTGACCCAACAGGGGTCGGTGCTAAAGGCGTTCCACACTCTCTCCCTGTGTGCGAGGTCATCATATGCGAGCATGTAGTAAAGGACGTTAGTCGTTCCGACGACCGCTGTCCAGAAGCCGACGACCTTGATGCCGTGCTTTTCGAAGTACTTTAGGGTGATCTTGGAGAAGCGCTCGTTGAGCGCCTCCATTCTGCCCGGGTAGACGTAGTATTCGCGCCACTCGTAGATCATTTTACACCGGGTGTCAATACGTGGAGAACTTGTTATGAAATGATCGGTGACTTACGATGAGTCGCTTTTAGTTAGATGGCCGTAGAGCTCCCAGAGGTTCATTTGGGGGGACTTGCCCTCGAACTTGCCGAGCCTGAATGCATACTGCACTGAGTATCCGATGGCGAGGGCGGTGACTATGGTTCCTACACCGACGGGTCCGCCCATCAGGTACCCGAGGACGAGAACAGTGACTTCGATGCTCCCCCTTACGATGCTGATCGGTTTGTTCAGCTTCCTTACGAGCCCCACCATGAGTCCATCGCGGGGGCCTGCCCCGAGCTGCACACGCATATAGAAGAGGCTACCCGTTCCGACACATAGTATGCTTGTGATTAGTAGCGCGTACTGCCCCACAACATCGGTGGGTCTGGGGACGATGTTCCACTCCATGATCCTGTCTGTGAACCAGCCGATGAAGATCATGTTCATCACGGTGCCGAAGCCCGGGGCGAAGCCGAGCGCCCACCCGCCGAGCAGCACGATTAAGCCAACTACCTGAGCCACTTGCCCGAGCGTCAGCCCTAGGGGAGCCATGAGTCCCACATGGAAGACGCCCCACGGATTCATCCCGAGCCCCGAGTACAGGTTCGACACCGATCCGGCGGCGAATAGGAATAGCCCGAAGTATAGTGAGGGTAGCTTAGCGGCGAAGCTGCGAAGGTTCCCGGAGTGTATAGGCATCCCAGAGACTCACCACAGGGCGCTTAAAAGGTTCGCTTAGAGAGTAGTCTTGAGCCAGTCGAGGACGGCGCGCATCAGTGGTATCCGGTGCTCGGAGTAACTGTGGTCCGCCTTATCGATTAGATCCCACCTCTTCGGTTCTCGCGCCTTCTCGTAGAGAAACTTGCATAGATCCGGCGGCGTAACGTCGTCCTCCGACCCAACGACTAGCAGTATTGACGCCTTCACCGCCCCCATTAGATCAATTGGGTTCCCCGCCTCCGTTAACTCACGCAGATCAACTCGGAGCTGCTTAGCCGTCAGTCCCTCTAACTTCCCCTTTGCCGACTCTATGAAGTGGGGGATAACAGTCTCAATAGCGTCCCCTGTCGTCCAGAGACCGATGTCGCTCACCGGCGACATGAGCACCGCGGACTTTATCGTCGGGTCGAGGCTCAGCCTCTTCACAAGGGGCAGTGCTCCCATGCTGTGGCTGACGAGCCCCACTCTCTCCGGGTCGACGCACGGCTGGCTCCTAAGATAGGCGACCGCGTCCCTCGTGCTCGGCTCGAGCTTCGTGAACCTGTATGTCCCCTTGCTCCCCCACGCGCCTTGGTAATAGAAAATTAGTGTGACTATGCCGTTTAGGGCGAGCTCCTCGGCAAGGTCGGTGTTCTTCGTGTCCCCCGGGTAGCCGTGGCAGATGGCGACACTGGGATACCTCCCCTCAGGCGCCGGGAGGTAGAGCCTACCGAGGAGCGGGAAGCCCTCACTAGTGAATGATATGTTCTCGACGACTATATGCATAGAACCAGAGCCATACTTGCAGTCAACCGACTTAAAGTAACCGCTCAACTGCCACTTGCCAGTCACAGCGTCTCCTTAAGCCTGTCAATCACGGCGCAAGTAAGTGGTATCCTGTGCTCGGAGAAGCCGTGGTCGGCACCCTCGATCTCAAGCCACTTCTTCGGCTCATTCGCGGCCTCGTAGAGCCTCCTGCAAGACGCTGGAGTCGTAATAGTATCCTTGGAGCCAACGATAACCATAGTCGGCGCACTGATCTTCTTGACGAGATCAATGGGGTTAGTCGACCCCGCGACTTTTGATATGTCCTTCATCATCTTCTCCTTGGAGACTCCGGCGAGCTTACCAGCGCAGTTGCCCATTAAGGCGTCAGCGAAGCCCTCGACGCCACGCGTCGCTATGATCTCCTTATAATCAGTAGCGGGGCTCATGAGCACCCCCGTCTTAACTGTGGGGTCACCCGCCATCACCTTCGTTAGGGGGAGAGCACCCATGCTGTGGCTTACTAAACCTACCCTATTTGGGTCGACGAATACCTGCTTCCTAAGCCAGACAACGGCGTCCTTTGCTCCAACCTCCAGTTTAGTGAGGCTGTAGCTACCTCCGCTGCCCCAGGCGCCTTGGTAATAGAAGACGAGTGCGACGAACCCGTTCAATGCGAGTTCCTCGGCGAGGTCCATGTTTTTCGTGTCGCCGGGGAAGCCGTGGCAGATCGCCACCGTGGGCTTCCTCAACTCCCCCTCGGGTTTGTATATCCTTCCGAGGAGAGTGTTGCCTCCACTTGTGAACTCGACGTTCTCAAATTTTACCATGGTAACCACTTTCACCTCCGCCTACCTCCCCATAACACCTGCGCCTCGATACCCCTTTTAACCGCCGAAGGTAGAAGGAGAACTAGATTGGGGAAGAGGATCGCCAAGAGCTTCAAGCCCAGCAACACTTGGGTCCGAGAGATTGTGGGGCAGGATCCCGAAATAGGCGCCTCCCTCGACTACACGAGTGACCAGCTTAAACTGCAGGCGCGCGACAACCTCTGCACAGTCTGCAAGGGCAGCAAGATGCTCTGTGGAAAGACCCGATGCCCCATCATCGAGCAGGTAGCAGTTCACACCCGTATGTTCAGGAGTGTTCACGGCACAAACATTGAGGGCAGTTCACCCCCAAGCGTCTTCGTCGGGCGATTCGGCTACCCTTACGTGCAGGTCGGTCCGATGGCTCCGGGTTTCTACGGCGATACAGCCCTCCTCGACGACACTGAGAAGTGGTTCGGCAGGAGCATGGACGAGATTATAGGATTCCGTAGCCAACTCGTCAGGGGCATGACCCCCATCAACGTCAACAAGCCAGAGAAGGCGGGCAGGATACTCGACGCGACACGCGAGATCAGCCTCTCGGAGCACTACGTAGAGACCGAGATGAGGCTCCAGAAGGCGCCGGTTAAGCGCCTCTACATGGACAACGACCTTCAGCCTATCGGCCCCACAGCGCCTCTCGAACGCGTCTCCATCGGCTTCATCAAGTGGAACCACTGGATGGAGAAAGCCCACTACGACACAGACCTTAAGGCGGGGCAGGCGGCGAAGACCCTATATAAAGACGGTGTGCCGGTCAGCAGCATAGTTAAGGCCTTTAGCACCGGTAGCTTCGGAATCGAGAAGAACCGGTGCCTCGTTCCCACTAGGTGGAGCATCACGGCAATCGATGACCTACTCAGCAAGGACATGGCGAAGCAAACGAAGGACTATCCCCTCATTAACATGCACGAGGTCTACGAGTCCGAATACCTAGGAAACCGCTTTGAGATACTGCTCGTCCCAGATGCTTGGAGCTATGAAGCTTATGAGGCGTGGTATCCCAGGACCCTCTGGAACCCCTCGGAGACGAACGTCAACATCGTCACCGATTGGGAGGGCTACAACGGGCGATCCACATACGCCTCGATGGGGGGCTGTTACTACTCGGGACGCTTAGCAGTTATGGAGCATCTTACAAAGGTCCGCCGACAGGCAAAGGTTTTCATTTTCCGCGAGGCTTACCCCGACTACATACTTCCCGTCGGCGTCTGGCAGGTCAGGGAAAACTGCAGGAACGCGATGAAGCAGACACCCCGACTCTTCACCAACATGGACACGGCTCTTAAACACGTCATGAGCAGACTCACGATCCCTCTCGAGAAGTGGATAGAGGCAGGACCACTACTCAAACAGACGCTTACACAGAGGAAAATAACTGAGTACGCGTGACATAGCCAAGTGACCCTGTCCCGTGTATTTTTAAACACCCAACCTAGCCGTTATGGTGGGCTAGTGAGACCTTTGAACCCCGAGGAAGTTGCATCCAGGCTTAACGAAAACGAGAGGAGGCTGCTCGTCGCCCTCCGTGGCGGCGGCGCGTTCTCCACAGCCACACTCAGCCAGACCATAGGTCTTGGCAGGGACGCCGTTGAAAAGGCATCAGCATGGGCGGAGACCAAGGGCGTTGTCAACTTCAGGGAAGAGATCTCACGGTTCTTCAAGCTCACTAAAGAGGGGCAAAAATACGCCGATGAAGGGCTGCCGGAGAAGCAGCTCATCGAAGCAGCTGCGGGTGGCGACAACGAGCTCAGCCACCTTAAGGGGGATATCCCCACCATCAATATCGCGCTCGTCTGGGTCCGCAGCAACGGCTGGGCGACCATAAGAGGCGGGAAGGTTGAGGCGACCCCTGAGGGCGCCAAAGCTGCCAAATCCGAGACAGTAGATGAGAAGATACTCAAACGTTTGGCACAGGGAGTTGTTCCCGAGGGAAAACTCGGCAAGGAGCTCGCCGACCGCATCCCTGCGCTCGTAAAGCGCGGGCTCGTCGAGGTCAAGGAGGAGACTGAGAGGTTTGTCGAGCTCACCCCCTTCGGTGTCGAGGTGCTGCCTTTTGTCGAGGCGATCGCATTGAAACCCGTCATCACGCAGATCACGCCAGAGGTGCTCCAGTCGAGGCAATGGCGCGACACTGTGATACAGCACTACGATGTATCCCTCCCAGTACCAACACTTACACCTGGCAAACGCCACTTCATCAGCCAGATCATCGACTATATACGCAGGTTCTGGGTAGAGTTAGGCTTCAAGGAGATGAAAGGCCACTACCTCGAGCTCAGCTTTTGGAACTTCGACGCCCTTTATCAGCCGCAGGACCACCCCGCTAGGGACCTAGCCGACACCTTCTACATGAAGACACCATACAAGGGCAAGCTCCCCGAGGAGAGGCTTGTTGAGCAGGTGAAGGCGACACATGAGACTGGCTGGACGACGGGCTCTACGGGCTGGCAGTACAAGTGGAGCCCAGAGTTCGCAAGCCGCTGCTGCCTACGCACACACACAACAAGCCTCAGCGTACTACAGCTCGCGCAGCTCAAGCCCGAGGACCTGCCGGGCAAGTTCTTCAGCGTCGGCCGCGTCTTCCGCAACGAGGCTATCGACTGGAACCACCTCGCCGAGTTCTACCAGACCGATGGAATAGTAGTCGGTGATGACGTGACCTTCCGCGACATGCAGGGATACCTCAAGGCCTACCTCGAGGGTCTCGGCTTGAAGAAGTTCAGGTTCCGCCCCGGCTACTTCCCTTACACGGAGATGAGCATGGAGGCCGAGGTTTGGATCGAGGAGCGGGGCGGCTGGATGGAACTCTTCGGTGCCGGTATGTTCCGTCCAGAGGTGGTAAAGCCCCTCATCGGAGTCGACGTGCCGGTGCTCGCATGGGGACCCGGCTTCGACCGCCTCGTCATGCAGAGCTATCACGTCAACACGATCAAGGAGCTATACGGCAACGACATAGGGCTTCTCCGCAAGGCGAAGCTCTGGACGAGGTGAGTATGAATGCCGGTGATAAATGTCAACCTAGCTGACCTCCAAGAGATACTCGGCAGGAAGGTCACTATCGAGGAGCTTCAGGAGAAACTTCCATTGATGGGGACGAGTTGGGAGGGGCCACATGAGGAGGGATTCGCCTTAGAGGTCTTCCCCAACCGACCTGACCTGATGAGTACCGAGGGGCTGGCGCGCGCCTACGCGAGCTTCACGGGTGAGAACCCTGGGCCACGCCGCTATAGGGTCAAGGCTTCAGACTACGTCGCCGTCGTCGACGAGAAGACACAGGTGGTACGTCCTTTCTTCGTCTGCGCTGTCGCCAAGGGTGTGGACTTCAGTGACTCACTCATCCGCAGCATAATACAGCTGCAGGAGAAGCTACACATAACTCATGGGAGGAAGAGACGCAAGGTAGCCATAGGATTGCATAACCTCAAGCCAGTCCAGTTCCCGGTCACCTACACAACGAAGCCACCCGAGTTCAAGTTCCGCCCATTGGGGGAGAGGTTCGACAAGGACCTCCATTGGATGCTCACTGAAATGAAGACCGGCGTAGAGTACGCGTGGATACTCGAAGGCGCGAACGAGTACCCGATGATCCTCGACGCGAAAGGTATGGTGCTCTCGATGCCGCCCATCATCAACGGTGAGTACACACGCATCGACGAGGCCACCAGGGACATCTTCATAGACATCACGGGCACGGACCTCAAAGCGATAACGGAGACACTCAACATCATCTGCACCACCTTCGCTGACAGAGGCGCGGAGATCTACTCCGTCGAGGTGAGGTACCCCGATAAAACTGTCAAGACCCCCGACCTCTCGCCGAAGATGTGGAAACTGAGCAACACATACGTCAACAAGACGCTGGGGCTCACCCTAGGACACACGGAGACGGAGCTCCTCCTCGGGAAGATGGGGCATGGAGCCGAGGTCTTCGGCGACGACATGGACGTGCAGGTTCCCTGTTACCGCACCGACATCATGCACCCGATCGACCTAGTCGAGGACGTCGCCATAGCCTACGGCTACGATAAAATTGTCCCAAACATCCCCCCAATTCACACCAAGGCGGGAGAGGACGAGCTAGAGATATTCAGCAGGTACATGCGCAACTTCCTCGTCGGCTTCGGCTACATGGAGGTCGTCACCTTCATGCTGAGCAACAAGGAGAAGCTCTTCGCCAAGATGAGCATCCCCGAGGAGGCTGTGGCTGAGGTGGAGAACCCCAAGATGGAGGGATATAACGTCCTCCGCAACAGGCTGCTCCCCTGCCTCATGGAGGTGCTCAGTGTCAACAAGCATCACCCGTACCCGCAGAGCCTCTACGAGGTTGACGATGTTGTGCTCCTAGACGAGGGTACGGACATCGGCGCGCGGAGCGAGCGTCGCCTAGTTGTTGTTCAGTGTCATGCGAAGGCGAGCTTCAGCGACATAAAGGCGACGATGAACGCAATTCTCGAGAACCTTGAGGTCAAGACGGAGGTGGAGGCGGGTGGCTGGGATTGCTTCATAGACGGCAGGCGCCTTGTTGCCAAAGTTAACGGTGAACCGCTCTGCTGGGCCGGTGAGGTGCGCCCCGAGTCACTCGAGACTTGGGGGCTCGAGATGCCGGTCGCTGCTTTAGAGATGAATGTAGACTTGCTCCGAAAGGTAGTTAAATCCTAGATTTCTTCGCCTTCTCTACGATTTCGTTGATGAAGGCGGTCTTGCTCCCGGTGTAGGTGACCCTATCCGCTCTGTATTTTTTGGATAACATGATCTTCAGCTCCTTATAGGCATCCACGTCGGCTGGATGGGTGCGAAGCCAGTCTCGGAAGAGTATGTGCTTCGTGTGGTGTGGACTACCCTCCTTGACGATGTGAAGGTGGAAGCCGGGGCTGTGCGGTCCCTTGCCGAGGCAGTAGTACCAGTCGGGGTTATCCCCGGGAGACACGTCATCGTAGCCGGTACTATTGAGCGACTCCTTACACACATCCGCGTCGTCTGCCCCATTCACACCGGCTATCATGTCGATTATCGGCTTCGCCCAGAGCCCGGGGACGCTCGTGCTCCCGCAGTGCTCGAGGGAGTGGATTATACCGCCGATCGCTGCCTGTACGCGCCTCTTCTCGTCCTCGAATATCCTGGGCCACTCCGGGTCGTAGGGGACAATGACGACTGGTCGGGGCATTGTGGGTAATTGTCGCCGTCTTTTATAGGTCTTGGCGCAATATAGTTGGGATTATATTGGGTGAGAAGCCCAGTGTCCCGCCGAATTTGGTACTGCTTGTGAGCATAGTCGCCGTCTCAACGGCTTCTATCTTGATCCGGCTCACTAATGCACCACCGATGGCGATCGCGACATGGCGCCTCTTCCTATCAACGCTGATGCTCCTGCCTTTTTTCCTGAGCCAGGGCGGTGTCTCGAAGATACGCGCCATGAGTCGGAATGAATTGCTCACGCTGGTAGGTGTCGGCGTCGTCCTCGCCGTCCACTTCTCAACTTGGATAACGAGCCTTAGCTATACATCGGTTGCGAGTTCTGTTATCTTCGTGCATGTCGATCCCATCTTCGTGGCGCTGGCCAGCCACTTCGTCCTGGGGGAGAGGGTCAGTAGGCGCGTGGCGCTGGGTATAGGCATCTCCTTCGTTGGCGCGTCGATAATCGCCTTCGGCGACCTCGGTACCGGAACCGAGAACCTCATCGGCGACGCCCTCTCGCTGATAGGCGCGATCGCCCTCGGGCTCTATATCCTCGCGGGGAGGAGACTCAGGCAGAGGCTGGATCTGACGACCTACGTCACACCGGTCTACGCTGTCTCCGCCGCAGTCCTCACCGCGGGCAGCTTGTTGGTGGGCACCCCTCTCCTCGGCTTCGACCCCAATGTATTCATTATGTTCACCGCCATCGCCTTAGTGCCGATGATATTCGGGCATACCCTTTACAACTGGGCGTTGAGGTGGATATCGGCGCCAGTTGTAAGCATAAGCCTCCTTGGTGAACCCGTCGGGGCCTCATTGCTCGCGTTTATCGTCCTCAACGAGTCTCCGAGTCCAATCACACTCCTTGGAGGCGCCGTAACCCTCGCCGGGATACTTGTTTGCGCATACCACTCGGCGAGTAGGTAAGTATTCGCCTGATCGATGGAAGGCAACTGAAATAAACCCCGTTGGTTCTTCATCTCTCGATCGATTATGGTGTTCAAGGGCAAGTTCAAAGGCATACTGTGTCTGCCAGTCACCCCGTTCGTTAAGGGCGGTGAGGGGATTGATGAGGAGGCGTACCGTCGTATCATCGACATAATCATCGAGGACGGCGCCGACGCACTTGTGCCAGTTGGTGCGACGGGCGAATTCCTCTACCTACTCCATGAGGAGAGGAAGAGGGTCATCGACATCACCGTCGACCAGGCGAATGGTCGAATCCCCGTCATTGCGGGCACGGGCGCGTTGTCGACGATGGAGGCTAGAATGTTTACCCAGTACGCGAAGGATGTGGGCTGCGAGGGTGTCCTGCTCAGCCACCCGATGATGCTCCGCCACAACGACCACGAGACCTACGCCCACTTCGAGCACATCGCGACTAAGGTGGACGAGCCCATCATCCTCTATAACAACCCGCAGTTCGGCGCATCTATAAGCCCCAGTGTAGTGGCTCGACTCGCGGAGAACTTCGACAACGTCGTCGGCTACAAAGAGGACGACTTCTTCAGCCTCCGCTACAACGACATCATCTGCCGCACCCGGGATAAACTCGGCATATACACGGGCAGCCCATCCGCCTACCTAGCCTTCCTCGCTCAAGGCGCTGCGGGGGCTCTCATCGCCGAATTCCAGGCGTTCCCCCACATCATGCTGGGGCTTAAAAACGCGTGGGAGGCGAAAGACATGAAGAAGGCACTCCACTACCACGAGTTGGTCGTTAAGATGTTCAACATCATCGACGCGAACTTCGGTACGGCTAGCTTCTGGGGTAGGTACAAGGCGATCTGGAGGCTAAGGGGCGTAGACATGGAGCTAGACGTTCGCGCCCCATGCACTCCGGTGACCCCCGAACAGCTTGAGAAGGCTGCACCCGAGTTCATGAAGCTGGACATCGAGAAGATGTGGTTCAGGGGCTAAACTGATCTAAACCAGTTTCCGACGGGCATGCACGAGGATCGGGTCCAATTGGAGGATCAGATCTCTGAGAATGTTCTTGAAGTCTTTGACGGTCTTCGCCTTGGCGATCGTCGTCGACCCGAACATGGAAACGTGGGGAGTATCATTCGATCATTCTTCTCCACAATCTAAGACGCATTTGCCCCTTTTCTTAGAGCGTTAAAATACTAAGTGGTCGTGACCCTAAGAATCTCCTTTTAAGTCATAATCGATCATCTTTTCATCAATGTCATCAGGTTCTCTCCTTCGTATGTGGGTATTGGCGATGTCTGGCATCGTCACACTCGCGGGGCTTGGCATTATCTTCATCGATCCGGGTGTCTACCCAGTTGATTCAAGTCTTATACCCAGATTAGTACAGGGAGTTCTGGGGGCGACAATGATGGGTTGGGGTGTGACTATGCTGCTCGTCGCTCGATACGCCTTCGCTGAGGGAAAGCCCGAGCTGCTGCGGCTTCTTTTCTACGGAATCTTGGTATGGGCGCCAGTCGATCTAGCGGTTTCCGTCTATTACGGGGCGTGGTTCAATGTCGTCCTCAATCTCGCAATACTCGCATTCGCTGGGATCCCCTTCTGGCGCTCTTCGAGATGACTATGACCCAACATTTCATAACTTCAACACACAGTGTCTAGAACGAGATGGTCGACGTCAACATTCTCAAGGATAGGGTAAAAGTCGAGGTCGATGCGCTCATGCCTCGCCTCGTCGAGATGAGCAACTGGATAGGAAATCACCCTGAGTTGGGTAGTGAGGAGTTTGATTCCTCGAAGCTACTAGCGGAGGAGTTGATGAAGCACGGCTTCAAGGTCGAGATGGGGGTGCAGGGTATGCCAACCGCTTTCAAGGCCGTGCTGAAGGGCGCGGGAGAAGGGCCGACGATCGCCTTCCTCTGCGAGTACGACGCCCTCCCCGGGATCGGGCATGGCTGCGGACACAACATGATAGGTACATCGGGGCTTGGCGCGGGCATCGCCGTCTCCAAGCTGATGAAGGAGCTGCCCGGCGAGCTCTGGGTCGTCGGCACTCCCGCCGAGGAGGGACACGGCCCGAGCAGCAGCGCCAAGAAGAAGATGGCGGAGGCGGGCTTCTTCAAGGGAGTGGACGCCGTGATGATGATTCACCCGATGGGCAACAGCAAGATGACTGTCGCCACAGGCTTCCTCGCCATCACGGGCATCAACCTCGTCTTCACCGGGAAGACAGCGCATGCCGCAGCCGACCCCTACAACGGGCTTAACGCGCTTAACGCCGCCGTCCTATGTTTCATGGCGATACACGCAAACAGGCAGCAGTTCAAGCGCGGGGCAAACCCCGTCGTCCATGGTATCATAACAGAGGGTGGTCTAGCTAGCAATATTATACCAGACCGGGCTGTCATGCAGTTCGGCGTTCGAAGCAGCGATGACTCCTACATCCCTACACTAGTTAAGATGGTCGAGAATTCGGCAGAAGGCGCCGCGCTAGCCACGGGTTGTGACGTCAAGATCACAGTTAGCCCTGGCCTAAAGTCAAATGTCAGGAACCCACCACTTGAGAAGCTTTTCTTTAAGGAGTTCAAGGAGCTCGGTGTCGATGTGGAGGACCCCGACTTCTCGGCTGCTCAGCCACCGGGCGGCAGCACCGACTTCACAGATCTAAGCCACTTCGCCCCCGGCATGCACGCGATGGTCGGCTTCACAAAGGCCGAGATCACGGGGCACAGCAGGGAGCTCTGCGCCGCGACTATGACCGTGGAGGGTCACAAGGGTATAGAGATTGGTGCCAAGGTCCTCGCACTCGCCGGGGTCGAGATACTCTCAGATGCCAAGTTGCGCGTCGAGATCAGGGATGCCTTCGACAGGGCGAATAAGTAGCACCTCCTCCCAAACGCTAAATACATTCTGGCTTCCCCTAGTTGAACCGGTGACTGTTATGAAGAACGAGTTCAAGAAGATGATGAAGGCCGGAAAGCAGGGCTTCGGCACTTGGATCACGGTCGAGAGCCCCATGTGCGCGGAGATGATGAGCAGCATGGGATTCGACTACTTCGTGCTCGACAACGAGCATAGCCCACTCGACATGCTCCACATCCAGACCCTCATGCAGGCCTTCCGCAAGGACTCGAAGACGAGCCCAATCGTCCGCCCGTGGTGGAACGACATGGTGGCGATAAAGCGCGCCTTAGACATAGGCGCCGAGGGATTGCTCATCCCATGGATCAACACCCCTGAGCAGGCGAAGGCGGCGGTCAGCTACACGCGCTACGGTCCTAAGGGGCTGCGCGGATGCGGTCCTCGTCGCGCTGCGATGTTCGACCCAGACTATCTCAAGACCGCCGATGATGAGATCTACGTCGCCGTCCAGATCGAGACGAAGGAAGCGGTGAAGAATATCGACGCTATATGCTCAGTCGAGGGCGTCGACTGCGCCTACATCGGTCCAGCGGACCTCTCCGCGAGCCTAGGTCACATAGGTGACTTCACCAAGAAGGACGAGCAGGATGCCATCGACAAGGTCTTCGACGCATGCAGGGCACACGGCATCGCAGCGGGCATACACGAGGGCTGCGGTAAGCCTCTCAAGGAGCGTATAGCAAAGGGCTATAATATGGTTACGTGCGGCAACGACCTCGTCTACATGAAGATGGGCGTCCAGAACCAGTTCAAGGAACTGGGGATTAAGCAGAAGTAAGCACCACAGCTATCTTTACAAACATACGTTCGATCATTCAAACGGCGTTTTTCTTCAATATACTTTTTAGTCAGATCGTCCCCCCGCCGTGTGAAGCGAATTGGTCGGCACGGTTGCGGTCATCGGTGCGGGCGTCATAGGTGGGGCTATAGTCAAGTGCCTGCAGGAGTCGGATGAGGTCGGCAAGGTCATAGCGACACGCCGGAGCCTCGAGGCACTGAAGGAGCTCAAGGCGCTAGGCGCTGAGGTTACGACTGACAACAAGGCGGCGGCTAGAAAGGCTGAACTCGTCATCCTATGCGTCAAACCCGGTGACGTCGGCTCCGTCCTCACGGGCATCGAGAAGGAGGTGCAGGGCAAGCTTGTGATTAGCACAGCCGCCATCATCCCAATCGAGTACTACGAAGACGTCGTGCCCGGCGCGAGGTATGTGCGCAGCATGCCGAACATCGCCGCCCTCGCCAAGGCGAGCTTCACCGCCTACGCATGCGGCCCCGGCGTGACAGTCGAAGATAAATCGACTGTGAAGGCTCTCCTTGACACAATGGGGACATGTATGGAGGTCGAGGAGAAGTACATGGATGCCGTCACTGGTCTCAGCGGTAGCAGCCCTGCCTTCGTCGCCATAGTCATCGACGCTCTAATGTTCGCGGGGCTCAAAGTCGGGCTCCCACGTGAACTGAGTTTGAGGAGCTCCGCCCAGTCGGTTCTCGGCGCAGCGAAGCTCGTCCTCGACGGAACGATGAAGCCGAACGAGATCGCGGAGATGGTGACCACGCCCGGCGGTACGACTATCGAGGGTATCTATGAGATCGAGGATGGGAAGCTCAGAACCGCCCTCATGAACGCAGTCGTCGCCGCGACGAAGAAGAGTGAGGACATGCGTTACAAGTGGGAGAAGCGCGGGTAAGGAAGCTGTTAAATTCCCAATTCGCCCACTTTTCCAGCCAGTGAGACTGGTTTGTCATATGATCTTTTAATAAAGAATGGCAAGGTTGTCGACGGGGCGGGCAACCCCTGGTACTGGGGGGACGTCGCCGTCACCGGCGATAGGATAGCAGCGATAGGGAAACTTGGCGAGGCGAAGGCGGAGAGAGTCATCGATGCGAAGGACCACGTCGTCGTCCCCGGCTTCGTTGACGCACACAGCCACAGCGACTTCAACACTCTCGTCTATAGAGAGATGGAGAGCACCGTCATGCAAGGCATCTCGACGGTAGTGGCCGGGCAGTGCGGTTCAACCGCGGCGCCAGTCAACCCTGATAGACTTGAGGCGTTCCAAAAGGACGTAAACGGCTCGCTACCCAAGGGGGTCAACCTGAAGGTCACTTGGATCACATTCGACGAGTACCTCCGCGAGGAGGAGAAGGAGGGTCTCGGCGCCAACGTCGCTCACATGGTCGGCCACGGTACCATCCGCGAGGCAGGTATGGGCCCCGATGCTCGCGCCCCAACCGCGAAGGAGCTAAGACTCATGAGGGAGCTCACAGCGGAGGCGATGAAAGCAGGCGCCTACGGGATCAGCAGCGGTCTCATCTACCCGCCGGGCATCTTCGCCAAGACCCGCGAGCTCATCGAGGTTTCCAAGGTCGCAGCCGAGTTCGGTGGAATCTACGACACCCACATCCGAGGCGAGGGACGCGCTCTCATAAAGTCCGTCAGGGAGGCAATCACAATCGGCGAGAAGGCGGGTATCCCCGTCCAGATAAGCCACCACAAGGCTGCGAATAAGGCGGTTTGGGGTAAGAGCAGAACCACTCTTAGGCTCATCGAGAATGCTCGCGCCAAGGGCATCGATGTCACCGTCGACCAGTACCCATACTGCGCCGGCGCGACGAGCCTCGTTACGCTGTTGCCTCCATGGGCGCACGACGGTGGAATGGACAAGCTTCTCGAGCGTCTAGCCGATCCCAAGCAGCGTGAGAAGATGCGCGCCGACCTCAAGAACGGCATCCCAGGCTGGGAAAACTTCGCCGGCGAGCTCGGCTGGGAGAACGTTATGGTGTCCAGCATCAAGGGGGATAAGAACAAACGCTTCGAAGGAAATACTATGGACTTCATCGCGAGGGAGATGAAGGAGAAGGATGTCTTCGACGCTCTATGGAAGCTCATCCTCGCCGAGGAGGGAACACCCGGCATGATAATCTTCAGCATGGACGAGGGCGATATAAAGCGCATAATGGCGAACCCCTACCAGATGGTGGGCACCGATGCGAGTAGTGTATGCAACGCTGGCCCCTTCGGTCTCGGCAAGCCTCATCCCCGCTTCTTCGGCACATACCCGCGCATACTCGGTAAATACGTTCGCGAGGAAGGCGTCATGCGCTTCGAAGAGGCGATAAGAAAGATGACGAGCTTCCCCGCTCAACGCTTCGGCATCCTAGATCGCGGCATCCTCCGCCCCGGCATGTATGCCGACGTCGCCGTCATAGACCCCGACAAAGTCATAGACAAGGCGACCTTCGAGAACCCCCACCAATACCCTGAAGGCATCCCCTATGTCGTTGTAAACGGCAAGATCACAGTCGACAACGGGAAGTACAGGAGAGTACTAGCCGGGAAGACGCTGAGAAAACGCTGATCTCCTTCTTTTTTCACCCTGCACGCGTTTGCCAATATTCACCTACGCCCGGGGATGTTTAGCTAACTCAGCCTCCAGTCTCTCAAACTGTACCCTGTTCTGAGTGTCCGATGTTTATGCGGTCGGGTTCACAATGTGCCTGGATAGTTACTGCCATGAGCAGGTTGATTTCACTTGGAGCGTGGACCGCATAGATAATTGGCGTTCAATGGTCTCGTCTCCGAAAACATATAATCACCGTGAGGCGTGAAAACGTGTTTCTCGCTTTCGGTTGTTGAATGAGAAAAATTAAATTATTATCGAAGCGGATCTCTCCGCTTATCGGTCACTTGATACGGCTTAGAACC
The DNA here is from genome assembly GCA_041304265.1 of Candidatus Bathyarchaeota archaeon. Classification (GTDB taxonomy): domain Archaea; phylum Thermoproteota; class Bathyarchaeia; order TCS64; family TCS64; genus UBA8941. The sequence goes on from JBFYNQ010000172.1 coordinate 25,359, forward strand.
TTCTCGGTGGCCTGTGCTTAGCGAAGCATTCTTGGCAGTAGACCGGGCGACCCTCTGTCGGCTTGAAGGGGACCTCTGTCTCCTTACCGCAGTCAGAGCACGTTACTTTGTGCATCTCGCGGGGACCACTGCTGCTTCTGTCTCTATAACCCATTTTTTTCTATTCTCCTTTTGTACACGGGCAACCGTTAGGTTTCCGATATACCCCACTATGTTATCGGGCGGGGCTTTTAAACATATGTTTTCTTGAACGTTTAAAACGTGTTTGGGCTAGAAAATCTGTTTAAAAAAGGGGTGGATTGTGGTTTACTTAATGTACTTTCGCATGTGCTTCGGCGTAGCGTGGGGCACCGGCAGGTCAATCATCGTCTTGAAGCCGGGCGGCGAGTTGATTACGTGCGGGATCATGTTTGCTGTTATGGCGATGGTTGCGTAGTCACCATGGGTGCATGGGCTGATCCTCTCGTTGATCGGCGGCACGCCCTTGATGGTGACGCTATCGAACTCCTCAGGTGCTCCGATATACGCCTTAAAGTCCATCGTGATCAGCTTCTTGCCTTTCACGATGCCGTAAGCATACTGGACCGAGCCTGCGTTACTGCCCTTCGGCACCTTGATCGCGTCGCTCGCAACGTCCTTCTTGAGGACGACTGGCTGCGGCTTCTCGACCTCGATCTTGTCAAGATCCCAACCGAGAGCGTCTGCGATCATCTGTATGCTCTGCTCGAGGCCAACGTGTCCGGTGATCTCGTGGCTGGCGATCTTCTTGTTGAACTCGTCGACGGTAAGACCTGCGCCGATCTTGGTCTGAAAGGGTATGCGGCGTGTCGCGGCGTCCATCTGGCGGGCAACGTAGATGTCTTCGACCTTCTGGCAGACGCCCGTGAGGAAGATGGGGAGCGTGTCCATGACGAATCCGGGGTTGACTCCGGTCCCGAGGATGGTCGCCTTGCCCTTCTTCGCCACCTTGTCGAGCTTTTCAGCGTATTTCTTGCCCTCCGGCGTCGCGTAGGGGTAGCTAAGTTCCTCGCAGGTCGAGACGACGTTGACGCCATTCTTGAGGATTCCTTCGAACTGGTCGTAGGTGTTTTTGAGGTAGCTCATGGTCGTGTGGCAGACAATGTCGGGTTGTGTCTCCTTGAGTATGGTGTCGACGTCGTTGCTGATCTTGACGCCGAGCTTTTTCGTGCCCATGACCTCACCGAGGTCCTTGCCGAGTATCTTGGGGTTGATGTCGATGGCGCCGACTATCTCGACGCCCTCCTTCTCTAGGAGGTGTGTCACAAGCTTCTGTCCGATGACGCCGATGCCGTATGAGACGACCTTGACGTTCTCCAAATTGGATCGTGTTAGATGGAAGGGGTCACCGTTATAGCCCTTGCGCGTTTTCGGGCGCTTCAGCTTCTGAGGCTGGCTAGGCAGTGGCTGTTTTCGGGGGCTGCGATTCTTGTTGCGGCTCTGCGGGGGTTGCTGGTGGCAGAGTATCGGTGGTCTGCTCTATGGGTGGCGGAGGTGGCGGTGCGCCTCTGAGCTTCCTCTCCCACGAGGCGAAAGGCTCCCACCCCTTCCGCTTTGCGAAGAGCACTGTAATGAATATCACGGCGCCGGGGACGAGTGTCTTCAACACCGACTCGAAGACCCTACTGAAGTTCGGTTGTTCGGTCAGCAGGAACCAGTTAACCGAGACTGTGCCCCCCTGGCTGAACCACCATGTGCTCGGTGTGATGTTCATCGTCCACCACGTAACATCGCAAGCGATGGGCAGCATTATGAGCACAAGGTGGTAGAGCCAGACCATAGCACCGGTGTCGTCATCGTGGAACGCGAGTGGGACTGCGAAGCAGGCGATATACCAGATAGCAATCGAGAGACTGTCGAGTGCGAGATGCACATTTCTTGAGCCATCCTCGGTCGAGCCCGTCATGAACCAGTAGCTGGAGACGACGATAGGGGCGAAGAGTAGAGGAATGAGTGAGAAAACAGGGAACTTGCCTACTGCGGGCCTCTTCGCGGGGAGTATATAATCCATGAAGAATGTGAGCGCCATGAAGGCGATAACGAGCCCGAAGCCGCGCATCGTCTTTATGAAGAGACTGAAGTAGCCGACGATGGGTACGCTCCCGATCACCTTCCCGACTACGTTGTTGAAGGAAACCGGGGTACCATCGGCAAAGGCGTTGTTGTCCCCCTTGGTTACGTAACTGACGATGCCATTAGAGGTAACCTTTCTGATGGCGCGATGCACTATGTACTCGTCGGAGCTACCCGGTCTAAGGAAGACTATGACATCACCTTCCGGGGGTGAACCAGTGTTTATCTGCTCGAGGTCGGGTATCCTGGCGACGAATATGTAGTCGCCGACCCCTAGGGTCGGAACCATGCTCTGGCTGACAACAACCATCATCGGGTACTCGGTCCCGAGGACGCCTTTGAGGATGTATGAGCCTCCAAAGAAGACCATAATGAGGACGGCGAAGGCTACCCCGTACTTCACGAGCTCGCGGATTCTCGGTTCCAATCTGGGAGCCCTCATAAGCGGCTCGGCTAATCAGGCTTTCGGGGCGTTAGCCAACTCGTCAGGTCCTGGCAACTGACTGGGTCTCTTTGCCCGCTTTCGAAGCACTTGTCAATATCGGCGCAAATCATGCATGGGCACCCCTCGATGCTAGTCATCGTCACGAGCTCCTTCTTGCTGAACAGTTTGTAGCTCCACCTTCCGTCGTGTAATACCTTGCGCCTCTCTACTGAACCTTTCTCCTCGAAGCGCAGGGCGAGACGGGAGCCCTCCCTGCTGCTTACGCCGAGCTCCTTCCAGAGCTCGCTCTGCATGATCCCTCTATCGCCGGCCTTGAATATTATCTGTATAGCACGCTGGTCGAGGCTGTTTTTGTGGGACACGCAGATGCCACTCCCGGCTACTCCTCGTAGTAGATGAGGTCGTAGTCCTCGAGGATGCCGTGCAGCTTCTCGACGGCCTCGCGGACCATGTCCTCATGCTTAGCGCCTGTGCATACGAGTTTTCCGCTAGCGAATAGGAGCATAACGACCTTGGGCTCGCCCATTCTGAAGATGAGACCGGGGAATTGCTCGGGCTCGTACATCACATTGTCCATAATATCGGCAGCGGTCTCCAGATCGATCTTACCGTGCAGATTCGCGGAGGCGACTATGTTCTGAATGACTATCTTGGGCTTACCGAGGATGATGATGCCATTCGTCTTTAGCTCGCGTACGACCTTCTTGACTGCGCTTCTAGCCTGTTTCTCCGACTTTGCGCCGGTGCAGACCATCTTGCCGGACCCGAAGATGAGTGTGGCCGTCTTCGGGCGCTTGAGCCTGAAGACGAGGCCGGGGAACTGCTTTGGCCGGTACTCGACGTTCCTGAACACCTTCATAATGGCGAGCAGGTCGATCTTTTGGTCGAGGGTCGCCGAAGCGACGACGTTCTCGATGCTTATGTGTAGGTCCTTCTTCTCAGCCAATTTCTTCACCGTGTACCCATTAGAGTTCGCCGAGCGTCCTTAGCAGTTCGTCGGGGAGCAGGTCCTGGTTTATTATCTCTACGACTGGGAAGCTGCTCTGGTTCGGCTCGTGCTGCATCTTCTCGGATGCGCCTACCTCACCACTATAGCTGTTGTAGGTGATGAAGTGGCCTTTGATGGGCTCCTTCTCCTTGACGCAATAGAGGAACATCTCATGGAGTGTGCCTCCGACTAGGAAGTATAGGTGGGAACTGCCGAAGACGAGGTGCTGTATGACCCCGCTCGACTGGGAGGATGCGACGAGCATTATAAGATCCCTGAGGGACCGGAGCTGGACGAACTTCATGGTGTTACCTTATAAAGTGCTCATTCAAGTATATAAATAGTTTAAATAAGGGTGAATGTTTCAACTTGGGTTTAATTCGTTTGGTGAGAGTATCTCGAGTTTATTAGCTGTTTGAGCCGCCAGAATCAATTTCACATTCTCTGGGTTGCACGTTTTTGTATCCCGGATTATTTGTGGGCGTGGATAAGCGGGTTGGGAAACGCTTTAGCCGGCGTGTTGTAGCTTGATTCATGGACATCGCTGCGCTCCTCGTAGTTCTGCAGACCTCGCTTGCCCCATGCGTCTTCATTTCAGGCGTAGGGCTGCTTGTGCTCTCTATGACAAACAGGCTGGGGCGTCCGCTGGATCGTATACGGGCTCTCACTGTGGAGTTGAGGGTGGCGGAAGGGGAGCACCGACGCGTGTTGCTGGAGGAAGTGGATATACTTTACAGGCGCGCCAAGCTACTGCAGGCGGCAGTCACGCTAGCCGTTTTGAGCATCTTCTTCGTCTCGACGATTATCCTTTCGCTCTTCATAACCGCGACGTTCAACGCTGGGCTCGAGGTTCTTATCGAAATCTTGTTCTCGGCAAGTCTCATTTGCCTCGTCCTCTCCCTCATCCTCTTCGTATGGGACATACAGCTAGGGCTTAACTCGATCAGGATAGAGATCGAGCGTTGGAAACCCGAGTAAGAACCCCTCTTTTTAAGAACCTGGCGCGCGTTGCATCCTCAGTGACTGGCTTGTGTGGATTGAAGACGCCTGAGGAGTTCTTCGGGTACGCTCCCGGCACGGAGCGAAAGCTCGTCAGGTGGGACAGGATAGTGGAGTACTTCAGGCATCTTGCCGAGGGCTCAGGACGGATAATGGTGGAGGACAGAGGCGCGTCGACGATGGGAAACCCCATGATACTCGCTTACATCTCCTCCGAGGAAAACATTGTACGGCTGGACGAGATACGCGCGGAGAGTTGGGCGATAAGTCACCCACGCGACCTGTCAGAATCGGATGCTGGGAGGATAATCACTGAGGGAAAAACTGTCGTCGGACTGACGATGAGCATACACGCAAGCGAGGTCGGAGGCACTCAGGTCAGCCCCGAGCTAGCTTACGAGCTCTTAACGTGTGAGGACGACCTGACCCGGTCCATCAGGGAGAACGTAGTCATCGTCCTCTTCCCCTGCGCCAACCCTGACGGCCAGATCATGTCTGTAGACTGGTATAACCAGTGGCTGGGGACGGAGTACGAAGGCTGCGGGCTCCCCTGGCTCTACCACAAGTACACGGGCCACGACAACAACAGAGACGCCTTGACACTGACTCAGATAGAAACACGGATCATGAACAAGGTCTTTCTTAAGGAGTGGTTCCCACAGGCGTACCTTGACACACACCAGATGGGATTCTTCGGGGCTCGTTTCTTCCTACCACCGAATAGCAACCCGGTAAACGAGATCGTTGACCCGCTTGTGTGGGTCGAGCAGCGCCACTACGGGGCGCAGATGTTGGTGAGGATGGAGAGTAAGAGAATATATGGTGCGGAGACTGCTGCAACGTTTCCCGCTGACTTCATGCCCGGCTTCAGCCTCGTGTTCCCCTGGTTCGGTATTTGCGGGATGTTTACCGAGTCAGCGAGCGCCAAATTCGCCACGCCTGTATATGTCCACTACCACCAGCTCATAGGGACGCCCCGCGGCCGCCCCGAGTACAAGGCGCAGGTCAACTTCCTACACCCCTGGAAGGGGGGCTGGTGGACGCTCCGGGATGTGATGGACGGACAGAAGACCGCCGTCATGGCGACCCTGGAGGTCGCGGCGAACAATCGCGAGATGATTCTCAGGAATATGCTGAACAAGTCGATTAGAAGTCTGCGACGCGGCGAATCGGAGGCGCCATACGCATTCGTCGTGCCGCCGACGCAATGGGACAGTCTCACAGCACTCAAACTGCTCAAGACTCTAAGGGAGCTGAGCGTCGAAGTTATGGTAGCTGATGAGCCATTCACGGTGGGCGACGCCACCTATCCTGAGGGCTCCCATGTAATCTCGTGCAGCCAGACGGCGCGTCCATTCGTCATAAGCCTGCTTGACAGGACCTGGTACAGGGACAGCCTCTGGGTGAGGACACCCGACGGGACCCCTATGATGAACTACGACTTCGCCACCCAAACGATGGCGGAGTTCAAGGGCATCAACATCGTTAGGGTAGACCAACCCCTCAATGGGAGCTTCAGAGACCTCGACGAGATTGAGACGCCTGTACCCGCGGTCGTTGAGTCTGCCCGTGGCTACCTGATAGATCCACGCCTTAACGACGCCTTCAGAGCTGTAAACTTACTCCTCGTGGCGGGCATTGAGGTAGACCGTATAGACGAGCCGATCGAGGAGGTAAGTCTCCCCGCAGGCGCATTCTACGTCCCTGGTGAGGGAAAAGCTGCGTTAAAGAAGGTGGTAAAGGATACAGGGGTTCCCGTGATCGCTGTAGGGGAGAAGCCCAGCTGCGTAAGCCACCCCATCAAGAAGCTGAGGGTCGCCGTCTACCGAAGGTACATGGGTGGTAACATGGACGAGGGCTGGACTCGTTGGCTTCTCGAGCAGTACTGCTTCGAGTACACGACAGTCCGCGACGCCGAGGTCAAGGAGGGGCTCACTGGGAAGTACGAT